>JBDGXD010000353.1:0-4507 GCA_039584755.1 Gemmatimonadota bacterium | reverse complement strand
TACGCCGAGTATGCCAGACGGTGGGTAACGGCGGAGCTGGGGCGGACCCACGTTGCCACACGGCTGGGTTATTGGGGCTTTGACGGGCTGAAGGCCAACTTCAGACTGCTGGACCAGCGACTGTTTGTCCAAGGCTATGGAGGCTGGGGGCTGGCGCGGGGGTCGGTTCTACCGGTCTCGAGTCCAGAGTTGAACCCGCTTGACGACCTGCAACCGCGCCAGCGTCAGACGATCTGGGGTGCCGCCGTTGGCTGGACTCAGAGGGGCATCGATGCACGGCTGATATACCAACGTCAACTCGAGGGCGAATCGAACAACATCGGGAGCGAGTTTGTAGCGTTGGACGCAACGCTCCGACCGATCAGGAGCTTCTCCCTTGTGGGTGGTGCTGACTACAACGTTGCAGAGGGTATCTGGGGCACAGCCGATCTGGCGGTGAACTATACGTCGGCGAGAGGTCAACTGAACGCGACGCTGGGTGGGCGGCGCTATCGTCCCAACTTTCCCCTATGGACTATCTGGGCCGCGTTCAGCCCGGTGGCCTATAATGCAGGCTATGCCTCAGTGAGCTACGCACCAATCTGGGGTGTGGAACTGTGGGGCAGGGGCGAGGCCTACAAGTACGAAGATACTGAGGCCGAATCGCCCAATGCCAGGATTGAGAACGACGGGTACAGGGCCACGTTGGGCGCCGCATACAAGCGGCTCTCAGGATTCACTTTCAGAGCCGACTACCTGATCGACAAAGGACCGGGATCGCGCTCGACGGGGTTCGACGTCATGGCTACCTGGAGACCCATCGAGACGCTGCACATAACTGGAGATCTGCAACAGCTGGTCAGACCGCTGGAGTTTCGCTGGAACAACTCGGAGGTCTGGTCCTACGGGCTGCGGGCGGACTACTTGACGATCCGGGGACTCCGTCTGAATGGCGAGGTTCGCTACTACGACGAAGCTCGCAAGCGGCCTGATGCCGCGGAGTTCAGCTGGAACCACGTCAGGCTGAGTCTCGGTGCGATGATCAACTTTGGCTCACCCACCGGTACTCTCCACCCGGCCATCTTGCGCATTCCGGAAGTGAGGGGAACACGATGAAAACGATCATGACGCTGTCTATGCCGGCTGTTGCAGCTGTCGTGGGCTTGGCCTGGACACCGGCAACACCGATGTCGTACCGGCCCGCAACGTCGGTCGCCGAGTTCCCGCACGCGAGTCACGTTGCCCTCATGCCTAGCTGCAGCGCGTGCCACTCCGGTGTGAGCCAGGGAAACATGTATCCTGATGCCTCGTTCTGCGGTACCTGTCACAACGGTTCGATTCAACCGGCGATCGACTGGAGTCCTCCAGCGGCGAGCCAGCAGGGGAATCCGCGCTTCAGTCACGGCACGCACATCGCTGCAGTCGGCAACGAATGTACTGATTGTCATGTCGAGGGCGGGTCGAGCGACAACTTCGTGCAACGAGCGGTCGTGGAGCAGTGCCAGGAGTGTCACAGCAACTCACCGGAGCTCAAGACAACTACAGTCTGGCATGGCGATAACTGGATCCCACAACACCAGCTGCAGGCTGCGGCCTCGCCCGAAACATGCGCGGGCTGTCACGTGAGGGCCGATTGCTTGGAATGCCATCGCCCGAACCCGGCGACCAGCTCGCCGGCGTACCACGGACCCAACTTCATACAGGGCCATGCCACCTGGGCCTACAATCGTGAGACGACTTGCAGCGACTGTCACAACTCGACCCAGTTCTGTGTCACCTGCCACGCTGACGCCGGCCTGACCTCTACCGATGGCATCGGTGATACCCGCTACCACGATGCCAAGGCGAATTTCACGACTAGCCACGGTCAAGCGGCGCGTCAGAGTCTGGAATCGTGCGTGGCGTGTCACAGCCAGACAGATTGTCTCGCGTGTCACGCTGCGACTGGGCCAGGCAGGTACAACCCGCACGGCCCGGGATGGGATGCAGCGAAGATGAGATCGAAGAACCCGTCGATGTGTGCGGTCTGTCATCCGGGGTGATTGATGGAGACCGGCACCGAACGATGGGATCAGGGTATTAGAAGAAAGCCCGCAGCGGCCAAGTTGTCCGCTGTGGGCCGGCCCCAGTGTATTGCGGGCTGTGGCTATGGAGAGTACATGAGGCCGGCTCGCGTTGTGAAGCGTGCTGGTCTATCTTCGGCCGATAGTGCTGTTAACCCAACCGGGAGTGTTTAGCGATGAAGAATAGTCGTTTCCTAGCTATGGTCGTATTGATGGCAGGCGTCGGGGCCGTGTCGGCCTTCTACCAGGGGACCAAGCCCACCGTAATGGCTCACGACGCTGCTGGGCGCGAGCAGTGTATGATGTGTCACAAGGCGGGCGCCATGGAGGCAGTGCCGGACGCGCCGGCGAACCACGCCGAGAGGGCGGTCGAAACCTGCCTGATGTGTCATGCCGCGGACTCACCGATCCACACCGCCGATCCCAAGGTCATTTCCCACGATCTCGAGGGGCGTGATAACTGCGCCATGTGTCACACGCCGGGTGCGATGGAGCCCGTGCCCGACACTCCGGCGAGCCACGAGGGATGGGATGCGAAGTATTGCACCTTGTGCCACACGACGGCCGGGTAGGCGCGCATCTCGCAATCTGAAGCACAGCACGGGCGGGCTCGAGCCCGCCCGTGCTGTGTTGTGACGGAAGTCTCTCAATAGACGGAGACAGAAGCCAGAAGCTGCCACACCGCGACACCGCTGTAGAAGCCGCCCTCCGTTCAAGCTCTGAACCCACCCTCCGAAACTAGAGGTATCCTCTTCGCCCAGCGGAGCTCGCGAGGCGAATACCCTAGAACCGTTCTGCGGTCTCAAGATGCCGGCAATTACAAGAGTGATCCGCTGTGCCTGGATCCTGTTCGGGCTTGCACTACTCTCGACGCTGGAGCCCTTCCCTGCGGTTGGTCAGGGGCCCTCGTTGTCTGAGGACGCTCGCGCCGACGTTGACGCACTCGACGCTGGTGCGGCTGACCACGGCCCCTGTGAGCGCTGTCACCGACCGATGGAGGAGCTGCTGGTCCAGCGCTCGTACCGCATGTACTCGGGGACACGAATCGACATGCGCACCGACGCCCGGCCGGCCCTGGAGTCGCTGATCTGTCTCTCGTGCCATGACGGGTCCGGAATGGATGTCGCCTTCGACGGTCCGCTCCAAGAGCGGCTCGATATCGGGACCGATCTCCAGAACGATCACCCCATCTCGATTCAATACGATCCGTCGCTGGACCGTGCCTTTCATCCGGTCACGACCGGCGCGGCGCGGCGGGAGACCGTCAACGGTCTGCCGCTCTACAATGGACGTGTGGAGTGCTCAACCTGTCACGATCCCCACGGCCCAACCGCGGGCCGCCTGAGGTTGTCGAATCAGGGTAGTGCGTTGTGTCTGGCGTGTCACATAAAGTGAGCAATCGGCCGTCAGAATGAGGCCGCTGTTCACCCGCCGGTTAGTCCCGGCTAGCCCGGTCCTAGCCTGAGGGCGTCTGCCTTGAACCGTTCGATGAGATTCTCGTGCAGCTCGTACTCCGGTCTTGCCTGGGCCATCTCCATGTCGTAGCGCTGGGTAAACTGACTAACGGCCGCCTGGGCCTTCTCGGAATCGCCGTCGGCAAGGTAGACGCGGTAGCGCAGCAGTGCGGCGAACAGATGGGTGGGGAATGTGGTCTCGATCGAGTCCGCCTGAGCTAACATGGCGTTGAGGTCCCCGCTGATTTGATGCAGCAGGCCAATATGAAACCGTGCATCAGGGTCTAGGCCGTCAAGCATTGCGTACGCTTCCAGTGCAATGCGACCGGCAAACGCTGCTTGGGCTGAGTCGCCGCTCTCGTAGGCTCTCATGGCACGGTCGAAGAACAGATCCGCCTCTTGCAATGGACGATACGGTTGTACCGTAGGGGCGGTGCGCGGCGGCAGAATCGGAATTGTTGGGTGGGTGGAGATGGGTCCGGGACCCATCCGCAGGGCCGCCACGATGAGCATCACACCCGCAACGGCAGCTATCGTGATCAACAGCCAATACAAGCTCGGACGGCGTCTGGCCCGAAGGTCATGTGAGCAGCTGTGACAATACAGGGCGCCGGGCTCGAGGTGTCCGCTGCACTCGGGGCACAGGGCTCCCTTCAGCGCCGCTCCGCAGGAGCGGCAAAAGTTCCCGCTGGCCTCAGTGCCGCAGTTCGAGCAGGTGCCGTTGCGTCTCATTGTCCTCCCACTACTCCCTAACGGGAGCGCCCCCGACCGCCTGGATGGCTTCGTTTCGGAACGCTTCGATCAGCCTTCCGTGAGCCCGGTATTCCTGCTTGGCGGTCGCGATCTCGGCGTCATACAGTGCCAGGAAATCGCGATAGATGGTCATCAGGGCTTCGCTGTCGTTCGTCTGCTCATGGACACGGCCACGAAGTAGCCGGGCGAACAGGTGACTCGGCTCCACGCTCTCTATCGAATCTGCCTGCGCCAGGATCGCGGCGTGGTCATCGGCTA
>JBDGXD010000352.1:0-4513 GCA_039584755.1 Gemmatimonadota bacterium | reverse complement strand
CCTCGGTGAGGATCTGGTCGGGCGTGTCGATCGCCATTGAATCGGCAGTCAGCGTGAACTTCTCTGACATGGCCCTTGACTGGGTCGAATCGCCCCAGACTTGGCCGAACTGAATCATGTCCTCCGCCACCGAGAACTCGATTGTGTCTCCCACGATTCGCCACTCCGCGCTCGTTGCATCGGCCACTCCCTGGGCTTGTACCCAGTCCAATTCGTCGTCCGTTAGCCTGAATGCGATGCGGCGTCCGCGGATGTTGTAGCTGGCAGAGTCTGCACCACCGGCTTCAGCGTGGCCGATCAGAACTCCGCGCCCTACTCCCAGGTCCAGAACGGTGCTGTCGCTTTTGGCCGAGAAATCACTACGATCGATGGTGACGGCTCCGCCGGCCCAAGCTTCGCTCTCACCCTTGAGTCGGACACGCTCCGCCCGGATCAGGTACGGCTCGGGAGTCTGGCTTTCAGCGGCGCGATACTCCACGACTGGTCGCCGGGTAGCATATAGCTCAGGCGTATCCCTCACTCCCGGGACAGCGCGCCAGTAAGTGAGCGTCGGTCCTCTCAACTCCGATCCAGTCTCCAAGTTGCGCAGCACCACGTTGCCGTTCGCCTCGAGTCGGTCATCCCGTTCGAAATAGGTGGCCCTTTCTGCGGTTAGTTCGACGGTAGAGTCGCGGAACCAGGCGTTGCCCACGAAATCGGCCCGACCGAGGCCGACGTATTGTGCCAGGCTATCGGACCCGCCTCTCCAGATGGTTACCGAGTCACGGGTTCCTACCGGGCGAACACAGCTCCACCTCACACCCCCGGCCCCAAAAATTCTGACGTCGTCACCTGCCGTCTCTTGTCGGCGTACGAACGCCGCCTCGTCCAACCGGTACAGGCAATCCTGATTGGACTGGGTCGAGGTTGAAATAGTGACGGCTCCTCCACTGACCATCACGCCTGCGAGCAACAGCGCTCTGGGGTCTAGCACTATCGTCTCTCGATCTCCGTTGCGATTCCACTGGCTTCAAACGCCGTAACGTTGCGAAAATCAGGATCCGAGGTGAAGCTCTCACCGGTGAATCTCCGATCGGGGGACACATAGACAAAAGCGCATGGCCCCGAGATCTCGTCCCTTCCCTTGTCGTACGTTATCGAACATGTCGTGAGTACCCTGTCGTCCGGCGTGACAGCGCGAACACTGTCCCGTGCCTCCATGTCTTGCGTGCGCCAGTTGTAGGTACCGGCCCTTGACGTCAGAGTCGAGCGAAGCTCTCCGTGCGTGGTCCTGAACTGGATGCGCAGATTGAACAGCTCCCATGCTTCCAGCGCTGGATAGTGATACGCTGAATCCGCTTCCAACCGGGCCCGCTCAACGCCATCTGCCGTTATGTACTTGACGAATCCGTAGGCTGCAGAGTCCACCGAGTCGGGCAGGACTGACGAGGTAGGTGGCCGTTGTGAATCTGAGCATCCCGACAGTGCGCTGGCAGACAGTATCAAGAGGATAGCCGACCGGTTATGCATGTGGTTCACCTCGCATCGATTCGTCCCGTGCCGAAAGGTACCCAGATACCATCTCATCCCATCGTCCTTGGGCCTTGAGAAGAGCCTCTGCGAACTCTCTGACCGCGCCATGCCCACCCGCCTTGCCCGTCACATATGTCGCAACCTCGCGGGCCTCAGGAACCGCGTTTTGCACGGTGACGCCAAGTCCGACCCGTTTTAGCAGGGGAATGTCGGGTAGGTCGTCACCGACAAAGGCAGTTTCATCCCAAGCTACTCCCGCCCGATCCAGGATCGCCTGAAATGCGGGGAGCTTTTGGGCGGCGTTATCTTGGAACACTTGCTCGATGCCCAGCTCTCGAGCCCGTAACTCGGTTGCCTCTGAGAACCTGCCACTTACCACAACGATCTCGATTCCGGCTGCTTGGAGCAACTTGATCCCGATGGAATCCTGTATGTTGAATCTCTTGAGCTCAATGGGTCCCTGAGGTCCTACTCCTATATACACCCCGGCGTCGGTCAAGACACCATCGACATCGAATCCGATCAATCTGATTTTTCGCGCAACTCTGGGCTCGATCATGGCTTCCCTGCCCTAATCAGTTCGGTGTTCCAGACTGCAAGTCCGCACTCGAGCAGCGTCCCCAGCTGTGAAAGTGGCCACATGGTGGCACTGTCGCTCGGAGCCTCCGATGGAGCCGGATGTGTCTCAACGAAAAACCCGTCCGCCCCCGCCGCTGCCGCTGCGTACATGAGCGTTGGGACCAATTCTGGTTCGCCCCCACTGCTTCCACCGATCCCATGCCCGGGGCGTTGAACCGAATGTGTCGCGTCATATATGACGGGTTTGCCGGTGACCGCCTTGAGCCGACTGAAATTGCGCATGTCCACCACCAGGTTCCCGTACCCGAAGAAGGTTCCGCGCTCAGTGACGACAATCTCCTCACACCCCGCCCCCGTTACCTTCTCGACGGCCCCTGCCATTGCTTCGGGAGCCATCCACTGTCCTTTCTTGATGTTGACTGGCTTGCCGGTTGCGCCCGCTGCCTGGAGCAGGTCGGTTTGCCGGCAAAGAAACGCGGGAATTTGGAGTGCATCTACCACAGGTGCGACAAGGCGTATCTGCCAAGTTTCATGTACATCAGTCAGAACCGGAAGTCCACTCTGGTCGCGCACACTTGCCAACAGTTTCAGCCCCGCATCAAGCCCCGGTCCTCGATTGGCAGACGGGCTGGAGCGGTTGGCCTTGTCGAAGCTCGCTTTGAAAATGGCCCGAAAGCCGATCCGTTCGGCCAGTTCGGCCAGGTGAAACGCCACTCTCAGATTGAGCTCGTCGTCCTCCAGGGAACACGGACCGGCAATGACTACCGGCTTGGGACTCCAGAAACTCGGCATCTCACGCGTGGGTCTCCGCCAGCTGCTGTGTCGACGACCTCCTGATCTTGTGGTGGTAGACCGCCTCGATGAAACTGGCGAAGAGTGGATGCGGATTCATGGGGCGTGATTTCAGCTCAGGATGGAACTGACATCCAATGAACCAGGGATGATCCTGCAATTCCACGATCTCCACCAGCGAACCATCAGGAGAGACACCGCTACACCGCATGCCGTATTCCTTGAGTGTTTCCCTATAGGCGTTGTTTACCTCGTAGCGATGCCGATGCCGCTCGTTCATCTGATCGGCGCTGTAAATCTGTGCCGCCCGCGACCCAGGTTTGAGCACACACGGATAGGCTCCCAACCGCATGGTGCCACCCAGATCGGTCACCTTGCGCTGCGAATCCATCAATGCGATCACTGGGTTTGGGCATTCCTCCTCGAATTCGCTCGAGTGAGTTCCCTCGAGCTGACAAACGTTGCGGGCAAACTCGATGATTGCAGTCTGAAGCCCAAGGCAGACACCAAAGAAGGGCAATTTGTTTTCGCGCGCCCAACGTACGGCCTCAACCATGCCCTCTACACCTCTTTCACCGAATCCACCCGGTACCAGCAAGCCATCGTAGGGCTCGAGCATTTCCTTTGCCCGATCCTGATCGACGAGTCCGTCGCTCGACAACCAATCCATATCGATACCGACGTCGTTTGCTATACCACCGTGGATCAGGGCTTCGCGGATAGACGTGTAGGAGTCGCCCATCGTCGTGTACTTGCCAACGACAGCGACGCTCACCCTGTCGGAGGGGCTCAAGACACGATTGACCATGCTTCTCCATGGACGCAAATCTGGCTCTTTCACGTCGAGTTCAAGTCGCTCACACACCGTCTGGTCGAGCCCCTGTTGGTGTAGCATCAGTGGGACCTCGTAGATCGTCGGCAGGTCTCGGCTCTCTACAACACATCCGAAATCGACGTTACAGAAGAGTGACACCTTCCGGCGGATTTCCTCGGTAACCGGCTGTTCGCTTCTGCACACCAGAATATCGGGCTGAATACCTATCTGCATCAGCTCATGAACAGAGTGCTGCGTGGGTTTTGTCTTCAGTTCTTGTGATGCGGCCAAGTACGGCAATAATGTCAAGTGAATAAACAAAGCGTTGCGTCTCCCGACCTCATGTCTGAATTGTCTGCTTGCCTCCATGAACGGAAGGGATTCTATGTCTCCGACAGTGCCGCCGATTTCGGTGATCACCACGTCATGTTCTGGTGCCAGTCGTCGGATTTCAGCCTTGATCTCATTCGTGATGTGGGGAACGACCTGGACAGTGCCACCGAGGTACTCGCCTCTGCGTTCTTTTGTGATCACAGAAAGGTAGATGCGCCCGGTTGTCACGTTGTTCACTTGACCCAAAGAGCGCTCTATGAACCGCTCATAGTGACCGAGGTCGAGATCGGTTTCGGCGCCGTCGTCAGTCACATACACTTCACCGTGCTGGAATGGAGACATGGTTCCAGGGTCCACGTTGATGTATGGATCGAACTTCTGGATCGTGACTGACAGACCCCGCTCAGACAGCAAGCGCCCGAGCGAAGCGGCTACGATTCCCTTCCCCAGCCCCGATACGACACCACCCGTGATGAATATGTA
>JBDGXD010000351.1:0-4533 GCA_039584755.1 Gemmatimonadota bacterium | reverse complement strand
TGATGCCACGTGCACATTTGTCTCGAGGCATATAGCAGATTACCGACGGCCACACCAAGGTTGGGGTTGAGGTCGAGTGAGGTACGGTAGTGCCGAATCGCTTCGCCCGGTTTGCCGGCTTCTGCCAGAGTCTCACCCAGGCTGTTGTGGGCTTCAGCATACCCGGCATCTACCCTCAGCGCATTGCAGTACCCCTCGACCGCTTCTTCATACCGCCGCATTGCTCTGAAGGCACTAGCCATGTTGTGGTAGGCCTTGGCATAATCGCCTTTCAGCGCAAGGGCTTTCCGAAAGCAGACAACCGCGTCCAGCGGTCGTCCCAGATCGGTGAGAACATTTCCCAGATTGTTGTGCAGTGGGGCCAGGCCAGGCTCGACATCTAAGGCCTTTGTAAAACAGTCCACGGCATCGTTCAGTTTGCCCTGGTCCTTCAATAGGCTTCCAAGATTGCTGAGCGTCTGAACGTGCATTGGGTTCGCGTCCAACGCCTGGCGGTACGCTGTCTCAGCCTCATCCAATCGGCCAAGAGCGATCAGCGCAGTCCCAAGATTGTTGAGAAAGAGCTCGCTGTTGGGATGGATTGTGAGAGCTTGCCTCATCAACTCGACTGCCGTGAGATAGTCGCCCTGTTGAGAGGAAACCAAACCCAGCAGATGCAGTGCATCAGGATGGTACGGGGATATCGCGAGCACGTCACAATAGCCGGCCTTAGCCTCGCGTAATTGCCCACTCTTGTGATGAAGTACAGCACGGCTGAGAATGGCGTCGGCACCGCTGACGCCGTGCGCTGTTCGGCGGGCTCGGTTCCGAGCCCGTGACACGACCGATGGGTACTTGCTTCTCCGGTCTCGCTTCTTCTTCCGACCCATGGCTATTCCTCACACGCGGTTCGCTTGGCAGCGTGTCATGGTGCTCAATCAACAGGGAAGGATCGCAGCAGGTGTAATGCCGCTGGAAGGTGACGCCACACCTGTGGCAGTGGCGTCACCTTGACTGATCTACCGATTACCGCCGAATGTTGACCAACTCCCGCAACATGTCGTCTGCCGTACTGATGACCCGCGCGTTTGCCTGGAAGCCACGCTGCGCAATGATCATGTTGGTGAACTCCTGGGAGATATCAACGTTGGACCCTTCCAACGCCCCCGGTGTGATCGCCGATGCGCTACTATCACCCGAGAACGTGACGATCGGCAAGCCGGAGTTCGCCGACTCCGTGTACACGTTGTCACCGATCCGTAATAGGCCGGGCGGATTGTCGAAGGTTGCCAGCGCAATCTGAGCCAGGTTGCGGCTGATACCGTTGGTGAAGAACCCCGTGATGATCCCCCTGTAGTCCACGCTGATGTCCACGAGAGACCCTGCCTGGTACCCGTCCTGTGCGTTGATCACCCCATCCGAGGCACCGGCGAATCCGGCAAGTCCGTCGATATCTCCGACTGTACCGCCGTTGATCGCGACGGTGAACGGGTTCGCCGCACCGCTGGTAGGTGTGAGAGTGATGTCCGCTCCACCACCCGGGTGAGTGAACGTTGCCAGTGTTCCGTCGCCGTTGAACGTCGCGGTTCCGGTCCCAGCCGGTGTCACCGTGGCTGTTGCGCTGGTCGCGGTCCACGTCCAGGCACCGGGACCTGTGTTTGCGAAGATGAGTTCGAGGTCGTGCGGCCCACCGGTGGCGTCGTACACCGTAATACCCATCGAGTGAGTGTCACCCACCAGCGCAGTGGCATCGAGATTACCGGATAGACCGGCTTGCGTGGTGGCTCGTGCCGGTGACGTGGCGCCCATGTCGATCTGTACGTCAGCGATCTGGCCACCCGTGGGGAAGTTCCCCAACGAATCGGCGATCATACCCTGCACCACGAATCCCGCGGGCGTTACGAGCCGGCCTGTAGCATCGAAGTTGAAGTTGCCGGCCCTCGTATAGACGTCCCGTTGTCCGTTATTGACTATGAAAAAGCCGTTGCCCTGGATCGCCAAGTCGGTGTTCTTGCCAGTCGATTGCAGGCTACCCTGGGTGAACAACTGGTCGATGCTCCCCAGATTCACGCCTGAACCTATCTGTATGGCATTGGTGCCACCGACTGTGGGAGTCGGCTGGGCCGCACCCTGAATCAGCTGGGCAAACGCCTCCTGGAACGTGACACGGCCCGACTTGAAGGCCACAGTGTTCACGTTGGCGATGTTGTTGCCGATCACGTCCATCCAGGTCTGATGATTCCTGAGCCCTGAGACGCCGGCAAAGAGTGCACGCATCATCGTTCAAGTACTCCCAAGTAGAGGTTGATAGCGTTCTTTATTCCTGTCATGAGACGGGAATCGATCTCAACGGCTACGCAGCCGCCTTGATCTCTGCCAGCGCATCCATCGACACCTCCATTGTGCCAATACGAAGCACGATCTGGCCGTCTCTGAAATACACACCGTCAACTACGCCAGACGTGTAGGTCAGGACGGGAACCGATGCTCCCTCATCCCCGCTTACCGTCACCGCGTAGCTGTAGATTCCCTCGTCTAGTCCGTTCGGCAGCGTCAGTGACTGCCGCCCTGCTGCTACGTATCCGATCTCACGCGACGCCACCTCACGCCCGGTGCTGTCGAAGACCTGCAGTGTGGCCACGCCACCAGCGCCACCCACCTCAACTTCAACTTCACCGAAGCCGTCAGACGACACTGGTACCTGATTGCCCTCCGCAACCACATGCCTGCCAAGCAGCGAAGCACCCAGTGCCGTTTCGTCGAGTAGCGCGGCAAGCTGAGTGACCTCGCTCTGCAGTGCGAACGCTTGGTTCAGATTGGTGAGCTGCTCCACACTGGTGAACTGTGCGAGCTGTGCCGCGAACTCGTGCGGCTCCAAAGGACTGAGCGGATCCTGATTCTTGAGCTGGGCAACCAACAGCTTCAGAAACGCTTCCTTGTCGAGTTCCGCTTGGTTTGGCTCTGCTGTCGCAGCTGCCGGAGAAGCGCCTACCGCTGATATTGGGGCGGTCATGTCGACCTACCTTTCCTGTCGCTGTTTGGAATGCTGCTGGGAGCGCCCGTTGCCCGAATTCTGGTGATCACGAGTGTCGTGCTGTGGCCGCTCGCGATGGGCCTGCTCCTCCGGTCCACGAGAACTCTGGGCACTCGGCGACGACTCGGTCCCAGCTCGCGCTGCGGAAGCCACCGCGATGCCCATCACGTCAGCTCCGCGTCGTGCGTGTTGGACCGATACCTGCGCATCGCGAAAACCCTGTTGATCTAGTGCCTGTTGCAGTTCACCCATGTCGGCTCTGAGCTGACGAGCTACAGTCGCATCATCAGACACGATTGTTGCGCGAACGGCCTGACCTCGCACTGCGACCCTCAAACGCCCCTCAACGCCTTCAGCATCGGTGAACTTCACCGTGACTCGATCGGTGAGTTGGGGACGCACAGTCGACTGTTCAGTCCGCACCGGCTGTTCCAGCTGTTCAGCCTTGGCACTGATGGTCGAGGTATTCGCACCGGCCGATCTCTCTTGCACTCCAGCACCACGTAGCTGCACCGCATGCGGTAGTGCATCCGCGTTGAGAACACGACCACTAGCCACGTTCTCCGACGAACCCGGCTTGGTAGAGCCACGATCAACTTCCGCGACCAGCCCTTGCTCAGAGCGCACCTTTCGCTGAGGAATTGCCGCGTCGTGTGCCGGGGCCTGACCCGACTTGTAAGGGACTCTCATCCGCCCGGACCGCGAACGTTGCAGCCTGGGTATTGTGACATCACTCAGTTGCTCACCCATTCGGAGGGTCCCGTTGTCGGCAAACTCAGGAGCGTGGACTCTGCTCGAAGGATGGTGTACCGCACCGTGAGCAGCACCCGCAGTCTGAGCCCAAACACTTGAGGCTGCTACTTGGGCGGGCTGAACGTCCGCAGGTGCCCGTGCGACCGGTGACTCCGCTGGCTTGAGCGACTCAGACACCGCCTTTTGCGGTTCGACCACCGCAAGCTGGTCCCTTAAGACGCCTGTGCGACTTGTGGTTGTCGCTTCCCCCCGGGCCGGCTGCACCATGTCCGTGTTCGGCACGGATCTTGGATCGAGTGACTCCACCGAGACCTCGGCTCGCACGGACGCAAATGCCTGCATACGAGCAGGTGCTGGTGGTACCGGGTCAACTGTGGTTGGTCCGATCACGCTCGGATGAGCACCAACTTTGACCTCCGTCACTGTATTGAACTGCAGCGGGGACCCAACCTGCTGTGTTCGTTGACCAGCCGACGCCGCGGCAATCCCGTGGTTGGGTAGGACCGGACTGCCGCGAGAAACCATGGCTGACCGTACTCCAGTTGGAGCAGGTCCACCCTTCGATGACACCGCTATCGGTCCCGGCTTGCCCGGCTTCTTCGATAGCGAGCCCGGAGCGGCTTTCGCGGCTGGTGCGCCTTTGTTGGCGAAACCGGGGTTCCCTTGCGGGCGAATCGCAGCCGCCAGGGCTGGAACCACTCTCGCCTGCTCTGAAGACCCTGGAATCGAAGAAGCTCGAGTCGGGGTAGTGCCGGAACCGACAATCG
>JBDGXD010000350.1:0-4546 GCA_039584755.1 Gemmatimonadota bacterium | reverse complement strand
CGCAACTCGCTCGCGCCGAGGGCACAATTGAGCCCCATTGTGAACGGGCGCACGTGGCTCACCGAATACCAGAACGCTTCAGCCGTCTGACCTGAAAGCGTCCGTCCACTGGCGTCGGTAATGGTGCCGGAGATACTCAGCGGGACTTCTATTCCGAGGTCATTCATGACGTGACGAATGGCGTACAGAGCCGCCTTGCAGTTGAGTGTGTCGAACACAGTCTCAACCATCAAGAGGTCAACACCGCCTTCAATCAAAGCCTTCGCCTGCTCTGCGTACGCGGCGGCCAACTGCTCGAACGTCACGTTGCGGAACCCAGGGTCGTTGACATCCGGTGACATCGACGCAGTGCGATTGGTGGGGCCGATGCTGCCGGCCACGAAGCGTGGCTTGTGTGAGTCAGCAGCCGTGAACCGGTCCGCAACTCTGCGTGCGATCTGAGCCGCAGCCAGGTTCATATCCCACACGGCCGACTCGATCTGGTAGTCCGATTGAGAGATTGCCGAAGCATTGAAAGTGTTGGTCTCAATGATGTCGGCGCCCGCATCGAGGTAGCCGCTGTGGATGGCCTCGATAACGTCGGATCGTGTTAGCGAGAGAATGTCGTTGTTGCCCTGCAGCGGAACCGAGTGGTTGACGAACCGATCGCCCCGGAAATCGGCTTCCTCCAGCTGATACTGCTGGATCATCGTACCCATCGCGCCGTCCAAGACCAGAATGCGGTTTTGGAGTGCGCCTCTGAGTAACTGTGAGCGGTCAGTTCTGGGTGTCATACGCAGCTAAGAGTCTTGTTGTCGGTTACTCGGTGACCGGGTGACAGACATCCGTGATCGGTTCTTCTCCATTCATGTCGCTCCGAAACCCCATCCAAAAAAGAAGAAACCCGGCCGCTGGAAGCGCGCCGGGGCGGGCGTTTTTAGCGACTTGTTTAGCGTGGCTGCAATAGGCCGCAAATGACCACGGACTTCGGTTGTGGTGACCAATCTAGAGAGTTAGAAGGAAATCGAAAGGGGTCACTGTCTGCGAGACATACCCACTGGAGTGGCAGCACCGTTTGCGAACACGGGAGTGGATGCCGTTTGGCAACGGCCATGAGCTTCCGATCGCGGGTCTCAGTCCAAGTCTACTGTCTGGTGAACATCCCGGCGGCCACGAGAAGCACGGCCAAACCGGCACTCACGTTGAGTGCGGTTGTGCTACCGACGGTGGCGTAGAGCGCCCCGAACGTCAACCCACCGGCCAGACTGGCTAGGCCCACGCCAGCGTGATAGATGCCGAACCTGGTCCCGCGGCGGTGTGCGGTGTACCCGGCAACGAATGCCCGCTCCGGTGACTCGGTCAGGACGGTCACGACTCCGAACCCGAGGAACCATGCGGTCGCCACGAGAGGGCTTGGCGCCATCGCCAGGCCGAGGCATACCATGACGTACAGGCCCCAACCGGCCAGCATGGTGAACCGGGGTCCTATCTGGTCTGACAGCCAACCCCCGGGATAGCTGCCCAGACTCCTCACAATGTGCAGTGCGGCCCACAGAGCTGGGACAAGGGCCACCACAACACCGATGTCCTGTAGCCGGAGCAGGAACAAGGTTTCGGGAAAACGGGCCAAAGCGAACAACATGATCAGGCCGAGCAATGACTTGGAGGAGTGGACCGTATCCGCTTGCTCAGCGTGGTTCGCGGATTCCGAGCCGGCGGTTTCCCGTTGTCTGGTGTGTGGTTTCCCGATGTGCCGTGTGGCCCACACGACCACTACCACAGCCACAGCTCCGGGGATTACGCTCCACCCGATCACTTGAGCCGGGTCCATGCCGGCTGCGGACAGCAGGATCCAAGCGATCAATGGGCCTGTCACTGCGCCGGCGTGGTCCATCGATCTGTGGTATCCGAATGCGCGGCCGCGGATTTCAGGTGACGCGGCGTCGGCGATCACGGCGTCACGTGGCGGATTCCGCATGCCCTTGCCGGTCCGGTCTGCGGCACGCAGCGCGATCACTTGCCAGACGGCTGCCGCTTGGGCCATCACCGGTCTCGCCACCGCCGCGACCGTGTAGCCAACGACTACCAGCGGACGGCGCCATCTGGCGGTATCTGCCAAGCGACCGGCTGCCAGCTTCATGGCGGCGGCGATGGCATCTGCAATGCCGTCGAGCGCTCCCAACGCCAGCGCACTACCGCCCAACCGGGTCGTGATCAAGGCCGGCAGCAGGGGATACACCATTTCGCTGGCGAGGTCATTGAAGAAGGAGACGAGACCGAACTGCTTGACGACTGGGGGAAGAATGGTGCGTTTCACTGCCATCTATCTGTCTACTCCGGCTCGAGTCCCAGCGCCTGGAGCACCTGCGGTTTGCTGGTCGCCTCCAGTGAGAGTCGTTTCCGCTGACTCGTTCGGCCGCTCACGATGCGCACTGCCGATCGTGGTACGCCCAGTCGCTCGGTGACGAAGCGAACCAGTTCCTCGTTTGCGGCACCGTCAACTGGCGGTGCCTTCAGACGGACCTTGATTGCGTCGCCGTGCCAGCCCACCACTTCGGTTTTTTTGGCACGCGGTTGGACGTGAAACATGATAGTCGTCATGCTACTCTACCGTATGACCGTACCGACCATCAAAACAGATTCACGAGTAGCGGGAGAACCAGCCACTCCAACAGGAAATAGGCGACCAGCGGTGTGATGTCGAGCATTCCAACCTGGGGTACTATCCTGCGCAACGGTCGTACGATCCAATCCGTGAGCGCGTAGGCAGGGCGCATCCAACTGTTATGACGACCCTTGCCGAACCAGGACCCGATGACCCTGACAAACAACGCGATGGTAACGAGGCGCACGGCGTAGACGACTAGAAGCTGTATGATGCCGCTCGGCCCACTAGCGCGCGCCGCCGCCATGCGGGCCGCCTGTACCAGGATCCACTCGGTCATCGTGACCGCTATGATTCCACCCATGACGCTGATACCGAGCAACCACCAACCGGCACTCTGCGGATTGGCTCCACGCTTCACCAACCATTGCTCAATTGGCCTCAACGGCGGATCGATGATCTTGCGAACCGTCTTTCCCATGGAGCTGAAACGGTTAATGTGGCCAGCCCGAATCGCCCATGTCCCCAGTGACACCAGGGCGCAATAGGCAAAGAACAGGAACGCCAAGGTGCGCACCACTTCTAGAACCATCATGTGTTTGCAGAGCCTCTCATTCGAAACGCATACCTACAACCTCGAGATCATAAATGAATCTTAACCAAAACCAGCCATACCAAAACCAGCCATGGCGGTTTCCCGGGGAAACACTACCATACTAGGAAGAGCATCCCCATAGGAAGTCCGCCCGCATCTGGTGGGAGGTAACCATGACTGAAAGAACCAAGCTGGTGCTGGCCGGTGGATTGGTGTCTGGACTCATTGGATACGCAACGGTCGTCGTCATTGTGGGCGTCCTCAATGTATTGATGGGCCGCTCTCTGTTTCACACGGCAGCCTTGTTCGGATCGACAATGTTCTACGGCCTCGAGGATCCCGGGGCGTTGCAGATAGAGGCCGGGCCCATATTGGCCTACAACATGGTGCACGTTCTCACCTTCCTGGCTGCGGGGATGCTCGCCTCCTGGCTCGTCTCAGTGGCCGAGCGCTTTCCAGCTGCACAATACTTCATTCTCGTGATTCTCATCTTTGTGGCATTTCATGTGTTTGCAGCCCTACTCTTGTTCGCCGAGCCCTTGTTGGGTGGAGGGGCCTGGCTGATTGTCGGGGTGTCGGGCGTTGTCGCGGCGGGGCTCATGGGCTGGTATCTACTGAAGACACACCCGTTGCTGCAGCAGGAACTGAAGGACATACCCATGGGGGACGTAACGGCTGAATAGGTACAGAGGAAGCAGTCGCGGCCGAGCGGGCAGGAAAAGTGAATAGGCTTGCCAATGCCGGCCTGCGGGCATTGCGGCGACTGCGGTACTCGCTGCGTGGCCCCGAAGCTCTGTTCGTATATCACCGTGAGTACGAATTTCCAGTCGCCGGTGTCCCGCTGGATCCGTTGAGGGGACAGCGAGTCCTCGGGTACTTGTTGGACCAGGGTGTCGTCAGTCCCCAGCGCATCAATGCGCCGATTCCCGCATCCCTCCAGAACGTATCCCGGGTGCACTCGTCGGAGTATCTCGAGCGGCTTGACCAACCCGAAGAGATGGAGAGGATCCTTGGCTTCCAGACTTCCCGTGAAGTCTGGCAGCAATTCATCGATCTGCAGCGGCTCGCAACGGGAGGCACCATTCAGGCGACCCGGCTTGCTCTGCGCACCGGATGTGTTTCGGTGAATGTCGGTGGCGGTTTTCATCATGCCGATCCCGACCACGGCATGGGATTCTGCATTGTCAACGACATTGCTGTGGCGATCGCACGCCTCAGGTCCAGGGGATTCGCAGACTCGATTCTCGTGATCGACCTCGACATTCACGATGGGAACGGTACACGGGCCGCTTTTGCCGACGACCCCACGGTGTACACCTTTTCCATCCACAACGAAACGTGGGACGGTAGAGCCGCTGTCTCAGATT
>JBDGXD010000349.1:0-4552 GCA_039584755.1 Gemmatimonadota bacterium | reverse complement strand
GCCATCACCATGCGGGCGACCCAGAAAAAGATGATGTCTGGTCCTGTCACCAATGTATGGCCCGGGTAGAAACGCTCGAGGTCCCTGGTCTCCTCGGGCCAGCCAAACGTGGCGAACGGCCACAACCAAGACGAGAACCACGTGTCCAAGACATCCTCCTCCTGCCGCAACTCGCCAGCGCATGCCTCACATGTCTGGGGTTCTTCCATGGACACGGTGATATGGTCGCACTGCGTGCAGAACCAGGCTGGTATCCGGTGACCCCACCACAGCTGCCGCGAGATGTTCCAGTCCCTGATCTGCGTGAGCCAATGCTCGTATACCTTGCCCCAGCGTTCGGGCACGAAGCGCAGTTTGCCTTCGCGATAGGCTCTCAGCGCGGGTTCCGCCAGCGGCCTCATGCGGACAAACCACTGATCCGAAAGGCGTGGTTCGACAATGGTCTTGCAGCGGTAGCAATGACGTACCGAGTGGGAGTACGCTTCGATCTTCTCGAGCTGGCCGCCTGCCTCGAGCAGCTCGAGGATCTTCTCCCGCGCTGCGAAGCGATCGAGGCCGTGGAGTTCGGCCGGCACCCGATCCATGGCCGACATCGTGGCGTCTTCTTCCATTGTCACCGGGCGTTCGAAGCCGCCCAACGAATCGGCAATGTCGAAGTCATTGGCATCGTGGGCCGGTGTGACCTTGAGCATGCCGGTGCCGAAATCGAGTTCCACTACCGTGCTGGTACGAACCGGAATCGCTACACCCGAGAGCGGTATCTCGACAGTTGCACCCTGGTACTGCTGGAATCGGTCGTCCTCGGGATGGAACACCAAGGCCACGTCACCGAACATGGTCTCCGGTCGCGTCGTGGCTACCGTGACAAACCCGGCGGTCGCGGCGGCACCGCCGGCCTCGGCGTTTGCCGCATCCTGGCCGTCGGTCACCCGGTACCTGATGTAGTACAGATGGTCGTCTCTGTCCTGGAATTCCGCTTCTTCGTCTGACAGTGAGGTCAAACACCTGGGGCACCAGTGTATCACGCGGTGCCCACGATAGATCTTCCCGTCCTCGTACAGGTCGACAAAGACCTTGCGCACCGCGAACGAATACGCCTCGTCCAGTGTGAATCGCGTGCGCGACCAATCGCACGAGCATCCGATCGCCTTCAGTTGGTCGATGATCGTCCCACCCGTCTGGTGCACGTGTTCCCACACCCGCTCTACAAACGCCGCACGACCCAGGTCCTGACGTGTCTTGCCCTCCGTGTCCAGCATGCGCTCGACCATGTTCTGGGTGGCGATCCCGGCATGGTCGGTGCCCGGCAGCCACAGAGCTTCGCGGCCACGCATTCGTTCGAACCGAATGAGCACGTCCTGTAGAGTGTTGTTCAGACCATGCCCGGAGTGCAGCACGGCCGTGACGTTGGGCGGTGGGATGACGATCACATATGGTGTACGATCGGACTCGGCGGATGCGCCAAATACGCCGGCATCCAGCCATCGCTCATAAGTGTCGGCCTCGATCGCCGACGGATCGTACTGCGGTGCCAGATTCGTCATCGGGAAAAGGAGTTGGGGGATTCCGCCCGTCAGCTACTTTCGGATTCCGGGTCAGATGCTACGCGGTCACTTCCCTCTACCAGGATTCGGTTCACTACAACTTCGGCTCCCACAACGCTTCGTGCAACATCGCCGGCCAACTGCCGATCCAGTTCGCTCGGAACCGTACCGGTGAGTTCGACCAGGCCATCTCCCAGCGCAGTGGCCTCCACCTCGAGCGCTTGGGTGTCGGGATCTCCGGCGATCGCCTCGTAAATGGAACGCTCTACCTCCTGTGGATCTATGCCGGTACGGTCGATCCCTGGCCGGCTCAGCCGCCGCACGGCCTGCCGCACCGGCTCGGTGCTCACGCTGCCCAGAAGCTCGCGGAGGATCATGCCGCCAATCACGCCGAGCCCGAGACCCGCTGCCGCCGACAGCGCGATTCCGGTTACGCCTTGCCGCTCTTCTTCTTGTTGTTGAACTCGAACCAATTGGCCCCCTGTGGCATAGGAATGGTGCCCATGCTACAATTATAAGACTCAGTCTATTCCATTGGTATACCGGCTCATGTCAACCACACCCCAGCGCTCAGTGGTGAATCGGAGGATCCTTCTCTTCACCGCGATCCTGGCCGCGATCGTTCTGGCCGGAGTTGTGTTGTTTTTTGCGTTTGTGGGGAGCGTTGACCCGCTAGTGAATCTGGCTCTGTCCACTGCCACTACAATAACTACATGAAAAAAACCGTCCGTCTTACTCTACCCGACGGGTCGGTCAAGGAAATGCCCGCCGGGACTCCGGCCCGTGCATTAGCTGAGGCCGCTGGTCCTCGTCTTGCCAAGGCCGCCATCGCGGTCATGGTAGACGAGGATGTCTGGGACCTCGACCGCCCAATCACTCACGACTCCGTGGTCGAGATCATCACGGACAGCAGCCCGCGTGCGCTCGAAGTGCTGCGCCACTCGACGGCACACGTCTTGGCCACAGCCGTTCGCGAACTGTTTCCCGATGCAAAGATCGGGTTCGGCCCCGCAATCGAGGACGGCTTTTACTACGACTTCGAAGTCCCGAGACCCTTCACACCCGAAGATCTCGAGCAGATCGAGGCAAAGATGGGTGAGGTGGTCAGCCAAGGTCATCAATTCGTCCGCGAGCAAGTGGCAGCCGATGACGCCCGAGAAAGGTTCAAGGACGATCCGCTGAAGCTCGAGCGGTTGGAGGAGATGGAGGAAGGCGAGGTCATCTCGGTCTACACCGACGGTCCGTTTGTCGATCTGTGTCGCGGTCCGCACGTGCCGAGTACCAAGAAGATCAGGCACTTCAAATTGCTCCATGCTGCCGGTGCCTATTGGCGCGGTGATTCCAATCGCCAGATGCTACAAAGGATCTACGGTACCGCATGGTTCAAGAAATCAGACTTGGACGACTACTTGCGGCGGCTCGAAGAAGCCGAGAAGCGCGATCACCGCATGCTCGGCAGGCAACTCGATCTGTTCAGCATCCACGAGGACGTTGGCCCGGGTCTGATCCTGTGGCACCCCAAGGGAGCGACGGTCCAGTTCGAACTCAGGCGGTTCATCGAGGACGAGCTCATTCGTCGTGAGTACGACCTGGTCTACACGCCGCATGTAACGCGAGAACAGTTGTTTGTGCGTTCGGGTCATCTCCCGATGTATGAGGACCACCAATTCCCGGCAATGGCGGCGGGCGACGGTGAGTCACAGGAGTTCCATTATCGTGTGAAGCCGATGAACTGCCCCATGCACACACTCGTGTATGCGGCGCGGCAACGCTCCTATCGCGATCTGCCGGTCCGACTCGCTGAGGTGGCAAACGTCTATCGCAACGAGCTGTCAGGAACCCTGCACGGACTCCTGCGGGTGCGTGGCCTCAGCATGGACGATGCCCACATCTTCTGTCGCGAAGACCAAATCGAAGATGAGATCTTTGACTTGATTGATCTCACCGACCTCGCGCTCAAGCGGACCTTCGGATTCGAATACCGCTTGGATCTGTCGACGAGGCCAGCCAAGAAGATTGGTTCAGACGACATGTGGGAGGTAGCCGAGTCCGCCCTCAAGAGAGCGCTCGACCGAAAGGGACTCACCTACGGTATCGATGAAGGTGGTGGCGCCTTCTATGGACCCAAGATCGACGTGCAGCTCAAGGACGCTATCGGTCGCGAGTGGCAGGGAGCCACCATTCAGCTCGACTACCAGCTGCCCGAGCGGTTTGAGCTGGAATACACGGGTGCGGACAACAAACCCCATAGACCGGTGATGATCCACCGGGCGATTCTGGGCACCTTGGAACGCTTCGTGGGGTTTCTGATCGAGCACTTTGCTGGTGCGTTCCCGCTGTGGTTGTCGCCGGAACAGGTGCGTGTGATCCCGATCTCGGAGGACCAGGCGGAAGCCGCACACGCCATCAGCCGACGTCTGAAAGCCTCCGCTGTGCGATCGAGTGTCGACGACCGCAGCGAAACGTTGAACTACCGCGTGCGTGACGCGGAGCTGATGAAGGTGCCATACATGGCGGTGGTAGGAAAACGGGAGGTCGAGCAGGGCACCGTCGCAGTACGTGTTAGAGGTGCCGGCAAGAAGCAGACTGTCATGCCGGTGGCCGAGTTCGAAGAGCGCGTACTAGGCCTCATTCGCGAGCGGAGTCTGAATTTGGAGTAAAGGACATTCTACCAGGGCCACGAAAGGAAATTCTGCTATTCAGCCGTCATCCGTGGCGGAACATCATTACCAAGTCAGTTCAAAATTCCTAGAGGATTACGACACAAATGCCCAATAAAGACAACACACCAGTAATCGTGAGTGCTGCCAGGACTCCGGTTGGCCGGTTTCTCGGTGGTCTCAGCCCACTCAAGGCACCTGAGCTGGGTGCCATAGCGATCGCAGAAGCGGTGAGTCGCGCCGGTGTTGCTCCGGACGCTGTAGACGAAGTAGTCATGGGGATCGTAGTGCAGGGCGGCGTCGGCCAGGCGCCAGCCCGTCAAGCGGCGATGAAGGCCGGGATCCCGG
>JBDGXD010000348.1:0-4553 GCA_039584755.1 Gemmatimonadota bacterium | reverse complement strand
TCCCATGCCACGTTTGGCAACGGCAACCCGGCCGTCTACGTCAGTCCAGTTGTAATCCTCCGTCGGGTCAGTGACGGTTACCATCCGGTCCCAGTAGCCCGGCGGCGCAGTGATGACCACGGCCACTGCGACTACGGCAACGAACGCTATGCGCTTTACGATCGACACGCTCGTCAGAACGACCAGCAAGTACGCCCCAACCATCACTGCTGCCACAAAGGCGCCGCGGGACCCCGTCTTGGCTATGGTTGCTCCGATCGCAATCAGCACTGTCGCCGCGATCCAGCGGCCGTGTCCCCTGGAGGCTTGAAATAGGAGGATTGAAAGGGCCATTCCGATCATCATCACGCAACCGACGTCGTTTGCATCGAACATGTAGAGGTCGTTGAGGCGGTAACCCTCGTCTGACTGCACCAAGCCGAACACAAACAGTGAGAGCCAAGCCAAAAAACCGCAGCCAATGACATACCCCCACACGAATGTTGCCAGGTCTCGCACTCCCCTCACGGTGGCGATCAGCAAGAACCCAAAAACGATGACCTTGGAATAGCTCTCAATGATGAACCGAGCGGACTGGCCCAAGGCGATTCCGAATGGAACCGAGAAGCATGCAACCACTGCGAGTGCCAGCACCACCTTGGCCGGCCAGGTTCGTAGCAGACTCCCTCGTGCGAGCACGTTGGGATTGATCACGGCAAAGAACAGAGCCCCAGCCGCAAGCATCATCGCCGGTCGCAGCTGAGCGAGGAACCCGAAATGTTGATGTATTCGACTTACCGTGAGAACGGTCAGGGCGAACAGCGCCAGACGTATGGGATCGAAAGTGGGCATCACTCCCTTGAAGGCTGACGCACCTGGGGCCCGTCGGCGTCGGTTTGCGGCAGGGAGTGTCGCTGATGTCATTCTTGCCCTCTGTCCGGTCCTGTTTGCGGTTGACTGTGTGCGAGGCTGCCGCACTCGATTCTTGGTCTGGACTCCTGCAAGATCGAAGCCCCCATGTGAGTTGGCCCTTGGCGTCGCTCATTCACGAGGAACATATACTCAAGCATACGAACTATCGAGGAATCCGCGCCAGTGTTGCAACAACAAGACATGTCCCGGCTGCCGGAACGAGGCCTCGTTCTGTGGCTCGTGGTGCCTGTGTCGCCGGCCCTGGATCTGCTAACTTCCCGGTGGCCATGACAGTAAGGTCTTGCTGTGAAACCTGACAGAATCCTCCATGTCATTGCCCCCTGCGAGTTGGGGGGAGCCGAACGGGTCGTCCACGACAGTGCCTTGGGTCAACGCAACCGCGGTCATGCCGTGTCGGTAATGGCCTTGTTGGCCCCCGACGCGGCAGACCCATGGTTGGTGACGGCCCTACGCGCCAACGAGGTGCCCACCTTTACCTGTCGTTCGAGCAGGCGGGGCTACCTAGCCGAGATCAAAGCGATCCGCCATCGCATGCGCGAAACGCGGGCGGACATTGTCCATTGCCACGCTTACCGAGGCGACGTTCTCGGGAGGCTGGCAGCCGTCGGTCTCCCAGCGGCACTCGTGGCCACAGCGCACGGTTTCACTGGTGGTGGCCTCAAGAACCAGTGCTACGAGTGGCTAGACCGCCGGGCGCTCCGCCGCTTTGATGCGGTCATTGCGGTTTCTGCCCAGCTAGAGACACGCCTCGAGAGTTCCGGCGTGCCTCATGAGAAACTGAATCTTGTTCAGAACGCATTCCTTCCGCTGCCCTTGCTTCCCCGATCGCAGGCACTGGACAAGCTCGGCTTGGACCGATCCCGCACGACGATCGGGTGGATCGGACGCGTTGAATGGGAGAAAGGGGCAGACGTTCTCGTGGAGGCCGTCGCACTGCTGGAGCGGTCCGGCGTTCAGACGGCTGTAGTCGGCGACGGACGCGAGCGCGAGAAGAACGAACTGGCTACCCACCGCCTGGGGATTGCTGATACGGTTCGATTTACCGGATCAATCCCCAACGCTGGGGAACTGCTGGCGGCCTTTGATGTAGTTGTACTCAGCTCCCGCACCGAAGGCCTGCCTATCAGCCTGCTCGAGGCTCTGAGTGCCGGTGTCCCTGTGGTTGCCACGGCCGTGGGCGAAGTTCCTGCAGCCACTGCGAACGGCAGGTTCGCGCAGCTAGTGCCGTCCGAAGACCCCACGGCTCTGGCCGCAGCGATAGATCGAGTTCTGGCACAGGAGGGTCAGGCCGAAGACATTGCCCGCCAGGCTGCCGAATGGGTGCGGCAACGATTCGGATCCGATGCGTGGCTCGACCGGATCGATACTACCTACCAGCTCGCCTTGCGGCATCGCGCCAACCGCAAGTAGCTGGACTCAACACTCGATGGAAGGCATGAGGTAGAAAACGCCAGCCCCGCGGCGATCACGGGACTGGCGCATCAGTCTATTGTGCAAGATAGCCTGATCTTGCGATCTAGCTGCCTAGAGCGAGCCCCTCTTCAAGACCATCACCGGCAGAGTCCTGGCCATGATCTTCAGGTCCTCGACGGCCGACAGCTTACCGATGTACTCCAGATCGAATTCGACTTTGCGCCGCACGTCATGCTCGTTGGTATCGTAGTGATGATTGACTTGAGCCCAGCCGGTAATCCCTGGTAACACTCTCTGTCTCTCCGAATACCGCTCGATCACGTTGCTAAGGTAGGCGAATATCTCCGGTTGCTCGGGTCGCGGTCCAACCAAGTTCATGTCTCCGCGGAGTACATTGATCAGCTGTGGCAACTCATCCAAGCGGTACTTCCTGAGAAACCGTCCGACGGTTGTGATGCGGGGGTCGTCGGGTTTTGCCCACACCTGGGTTTCTTGGTTTCCGTCCGGCACGTGCATCGTGCGGAACTTGTAGATCGTGAACGGCTTGCCACCTTGGTTTCGCCAGCGACGGGAACTCAGTCTGCCGCGTGAACGACTTCTCCTCTCTGTACCACCCCTGCGATTTACGCCCACCCGAGTCTGGGCGTAGATGATCGGACCCTTTGATGTGAGCTTGATGATCACCGCTAACATGATCATGAGCGGCACGGTCACGATTGCTGTGACCAGAGCAAGGCAAACGTTGATGCTTCGGCGTGCCGACTCGGCTGTCGTGCGCCCGGTGG
Source organism: Gemmatimonadota bacterium (assembly GCA_039584755.1). Classification (GTDB taxonomy): domain Bacteria; phylum Gemmatimonadota; class Gemmatimonadetes; order Gemmatimonadales; family GWC2-71-9. Next base: position 1,443 of record JBDGXD010000348.1, on the reverse strand, counting down.
GAGCGGGTTGGGAATGGTCTGTCCCGACGGGCTGCCCGGATTCCGCTGTGGTCACTCGACTCCGATCCTTATGAGTGGTCCGTCGACTCGCGGACGTTCCGCAAGCTGGTTGCGTCGCACAAGTGCAAGCCCCGTGCGCGAATCAGGAGGCGCGCGATTATGGCTAAGTCGTTGTCAATTAGTCGCTTATTGGCGTGGGCCGGTGCTGCACGGTGTCCGGTCTGTGGTAGATGGACTGCTATTGTTGGTGGACCGCGACAGTTGCACGCGGAGTAGTGAGGCTGCGGGCCTAATGTCTGGCGGGCTTCAGCTCGATGTCAAAGTAGAATCGGGTACCCCAGCCCGGGCGCGTTTCAACCCTCAGCTCCGAGTCCATGGCCTCCACTAGCTTGCGAGACAGAGCCAATCCCAGCCCGGTCCCCGAGAAAGCGAAGCCCTCTCCTCCGCGTGCTTGCCTGGGTCGGAACGGCTGGTACAACGTGGCCAATGCCTGGGGCTTCATGCCCGGTCCTGTATCGCGCACTGAGAACTCAATCGCTGTGAGACTTGGCTCCTTCGCGACTATCTCGACGAAGCCCTCTTCGGTGAATTTGAGGGCGTTGGTTGTGAGGTTGAGTAACACGCGGGAGAGCGCATGGGGATGCCCCAGCCTGTGGTCACTCACCGGAGGCAGGAGCCGGATGATCAGACCCTTCTCTTCCGCCATAGGCCTCACGATGTCGTGTACCGATTCCAGGATATCCGATACAGAAAACGGGGATGGCTCGTCGTCCGACAATCGGCTGCCGCCACGGGCAAGCTCGATGACGTTGCTAGTGACTGTGGAGAGTCGTAGCGCCGCACTGTAGATCAACCCGAGCTGACGGTGCTGTAGTTCGTTGACATCATCGCTCTGCCTGCGCTGCAGCGTCTCTGCCAAGAACAGAATCGAGGTGAGCGGCGACCGGAGGTCGTGCGCTACCTCTACGGCTAGATCGAGTCCGTTGGGACCCGAAAGCTGACTGATTAGATCGTTCTCCGAGTCTTGATCGACTGCACGGTGCAATCGCTCGAGGGCCGATAGCGTCCCCAGAATTTCTCCGGTGTCCTTGCCGGTCAATCCGCTGGACCACTGACTCAGTATCTCTCGGCGTAGCGAGTCGAGCAACCGCCTGCCGAGTGGCGTCTTGAGTCGAGTGTCGGAAGGTGGCCCGTCCGACCCGTCGCAGGCCTCCTTGAGGAGGGCTTCTACGATCTCGGCTGCGTCAGGGAAATCTTGAGCTTTGACGAAACTCGCTTGCAGAACACGATCGGCCGCCTTCCTCACGTATCTCCTCGTTGTCTCTTCCGCGATCATCCCCCCCTGGTCCGTCGGCGTCTGCAACTCCGTGCTCATCCGATCTCTCCCATTGCGTCTCCACCACTTCAGCTCTTCTTCAGGGCCTACTCACCGTTTCATGTACC
>JBDGXD010000347.1:0-4554 GCA_039584755.1 Gemmatimonadota bacterium | reverse complement strand
AGAGCGCCACAGCCCAAGACTGCCGAATTGCCAGACGAGGACCGGACCAGCGAGAGTGGCGTGCGAGTGAGGGAGAGCGGAGTGCTTGTGGTGGACAGCGATAAAAGGGTCCTGGTAGAAGTTCGTGAGGTGCTCGAGCGCGCTGGGATACCAGTTCTGACAGCCAGGACGAGCGCGGCCGCGGTCGAGGTATACCGATCCGAAAGTGCGGGTGTCGGAGTCGTCCTGCTGGGTGAAGACGACGGTGATGACGATCCGGCGAAGACCGTCGGTCAAATGCGGGCTATCGATCCCGATGTCACTGTTGTCATGTTGCTCGAGGAGGGCAAGGAAGCCCCGGGCGCTGGCGGAACTGTGCCCGATGCCACCGACATGGTGCGGAAGCCGATCCACCCGTTGGCTCTTGTCCAGCATGTGAGGGAAGCCATCTCGGAGCGCGAATCGTAGCGAACCAAACCCTCCGCACTCATCTGGATCGGATCCCAGGTTCAACTACAGGTCGCAACGGATGTTGGTGGGAGGCACTCTAGAGCAGTTCACCGAAGCTGCCATTCCGCTGGCCATTACCGCACATGCGGCCTTCTGAGCTGCCCGCTTCGCCTCTTCCTGGTCCGCTCCAGAGCCTTGGCGACATTCAGTCTGGCCGTTGAACTCCACACACAGCTCGCATTGCGCCTGGACTGTCCCCAAGCTGCCGTAGATCAAGATCGCGACGAGAGCGACCACGCTGACTATGGCTGCTATTACCCGCCCTTTTTTCATGTGGGACCCTCCTGCACGGCGTCGGTTTCTATGTCATGAAACAGCGAACTGAACTTCGCAGACGCTATCTGTGCTGAACGAATGTTCACTAGGTCGAGACCCACTATTGTAACGCTCCTCCTCGTGTCCGTCCAAGCCGCCTTGGGCAGACGGGCCATTGTCCAACGACCCCGCCAGGACCAGGATCGATCCATGAAACCCCCCGTGCGGGCTTATCGTAGTTCTGTATGTGGCACAGGATAACGCCTTTGATATTGGACGGTTAGAACTTCCGTCCCTAGATCTGGAAACACCGCGGGTCAAGGCTCGCAGGCGGCCGTGGAGCACGCGAATCATGCTTGTCTCGCTCGGTGTCGCCACTGTGGTGGTGCTGCCGTTCGTGGTTCTAGTGCGCCTGTCAGTCTACCTCTATGTGTCCCGTGACATCCCGACTTGGTTGGCTCTTTTGGGAGGTGTGTTGGCGACCGCGGTCCTGCTGACCGGTTGTGCCGTTTGGGTTTCTAAGAAGCTCAGTGGGCGGGCCAAGGTCAGATGGCTCGCGACCCGAATAGCCCTGCCAGTGGTCTTGGCCTACTGTCTGTACGCGCTACTGTACCTGTCGAGTGTCAACGCCAAGGGACCGGAGGTGCGGTCCTACTATCGGTCGCTGCACCCGATCCTGCGGGTTGCTCTGAGTACGGTGATATTGGCCGATCGGGACATGGTTGTCACGGACGTACAGCGCAGCCCTGCCGACTACCGGGCGATGGGATTGGCAGTCAACTCGGCATCTATGCACTACGAGCAGAGTGATGGCTACGTCCACGCGGTGGATCTGCGGACCGTCGGTCGCGGCTGGTGGAGAAACTGGGGTGTCGAAGGATACTTTCGAGCGATGGGCTTCGCTACTCTGCGACATCGCGGTACCGAAGACCACCTGCACGTGAGCCTGCCACTACACTAGGGATACCAGACTCGCCCGCTGCGGTGATGGCGCGGCGCTGACCGCGCCAGCCGTCAATGCCAGCTCACCTTGAATCCGAGCTGCAGCAGGTTCTGGCTTATGTCGGAGGTCAGCCCCAAGCGGTTCCTACTCCCCTCCTGCGAGGGTGCGAGGATCAGATTGACGAAGGGCGCCCCCCAGAAACTGCCGGCTATCCTGAAATCGTAGCCCGTGCCCAAGACAAAAGAGAAGCCGGTGGAGCTCAAGACGTCACCGACGCCATCTTCTTCGGCGAAGCGTCCCAGCCCAAATCCCCCCTTGAAGAAGAACGGCAGATCGAGCTTGGGGTAGATGACGATGAAGGCGGTGGCGTTGGCGTATTCTTGAGTGGTGTCTGAAGACGAGGCGCGCCAGTACGAGACCTCAACACCCACCAGGGTATGCCGAGACGGAGTCCCGCCCATCTGTATGTAGCCGGAAGGACCAAGTTTGCGGTCGGAGCTACAGAACGAGCACTTCACCCTGGCCGAGGCCACGCCGGCCCCTACGCCGATCCAGAAACCTCTGCGATCGTCAATATGCTGTGCTTCCGCCGGTGCTGCGATCCCCAACCCCAGCGCCAGAAAGGGAAGTACTAACGCTACACGGGGCATTCGTACCTCGGATTGTTCTTCAAGGAGATGAGGGTCTCCAAACCGGTCCCAAGCTATGCGAACTTGCGGTAGGCTCAAGATACACGCCAACTTGCCGTGTGGCACGGTTCTAGCTTACCTTAGGCGCGCCGGACAGCGGTAGAGCCGGCCGCCGTCCCCCTCGAGCAGGAGAAATCGAAGCGGCGGGGCGGTTTTCATATCACTTTTCTCGACCACCTCGACGACCGGAGTCACAGGCAGTGAAGTCCTCCGTAAGAGTCGTGCCACTCGAGCGCGTGCGCGCACCCCTTCTCGCCGTTGCGCTTGGCGAGTTATCCAACAACAAGGTCCCGAGTTCGCTGTTGAGCCTCGATGCCAGCCTTGGTGGCGAATTGGCTCGAATGCTCGCGGCGGGTGACTTCACAGGCAAGCCTGATGAGGTGGCCGTGATGTATCCCAGCAAGGGGGCCAAACGCGTGCTTCTCGTAGGTCTCGCCAAGAGCGAGGAGATCACTCGCGGAGCAGTTAGGCGGAGTGCGGCGATTGCAGCGCGACGGGCCGTCGAAGTCGGGGCCGGTGCCATGGCGTTTCACCTGGTTCCAGAAACGCACGGAGGTGTCACACCCACCGATTTCGGACAAGTGGTTGTGGAGGGTGTGGGGCAGGGTGCCTGGCAGTTCAGGGAATTCAAGTCGAGGGGCGACGAGAAGCTGCCGCTCAAGGAGCTGGAGATAATAGCGACTCGGGAGAATCGCGCCGATGTTGAAAAGGGACGCAGAGTCGGCATGGCGACGGCGATTGGCCAGAAGCTAGCACGCAACCTCCAGGCCCTCCCGGGCAACGTTTGCACTCCGAGCTATTTGGCAGCCATAGCCAAAGAGCTCGGCAAGGCATACGGTTTCAAGACGACGATAATGGGCCGTGCGCAGCTCGAGAAGCTCGGCATGGGGGCGTTGCTGGCAGTTGCCCAGGGTACCGTTGAGGAACCCAAGTTCATCACCCTGGAGTACAAGGGGAAAGGTCGATCGGCACCGCTGTGCTTTGTTGGTAAAGGGGTGACATTCGATTCGGGCGGCATCTCGTTGAAGCCTCCCCTCAACATGGAAGAGATGAAATACGACATGTCGGGGGCTGCAGCCATCTTGGGGCTTTTCGAGGCGCTTGGTCAGCTCAAACCGAAGGCAAATGTCGTGGGGTTGATACCGGCGACAGAGAACCTTCCATCAGGGATCGCAATCAAGCCTGGCGACATCGTCAGGAGCCATTTGGGAAAGACTATAGAAATAGTCAACACCGACGCCGAAGGTCGGCTTATACTGAGTGATGCTCTATCGTACGCTCGCCGCTTCAAGCCGGCCTGCGTAGTGGATGCGGCGACGCTGACCGGCGCCATAGTAGTTGGACTGGGAGCGCATGCCGCAGGTCTCATGGGCAATGACGACTCACTGCTCGAAGAGGTGCGTTGGGCGGGTGACCTGGCTGGAGAGAGATGCTGGCCCCTACCGCTATGGCAAGAATACCGCGAGCAGATCAAATCGGACATCGCCGATGTAAAGAACACCGGGGGGCGACCGGCGGGATCGATAACCGCAGGCTGGTTCCTCAGGGAGTTCGTGGATGGTTTCCCCTGGGCCCACATCGACATAGCGGGTACAGCGTACACCGATTCGGACCGGCCGGACCTACCCAAGGGACCGAGCGGTATCGGTGTCAGGCTGTTCACGCAGTTTGTGCTTGGGCGCGCGGGCGGGTGACGCAACTCAGTACTGCCGCCAGCCTTGCTGCTCCGATCGCCATCCTGCTTGCCCTTGCCGCACCTCTGACGGCGCAGGATACAACCAGGGTACAGCCCGATACGCTCACCGCTCTGGCTGACTCAACTGCGTCAGACTCTGCCGCCATGTCACCGCCGGCAATCTCAGTGGCCGAACTTGCTGTTCCGTCGGGGCCATTGCCGCCACGGATGCGCTACACGTTCACCCGGGATTCGCTTCTCTGGTCCAACAGTCTCACCCTGGCCGATCTACTCAAAGTGATCCCCGGCGTCTATGTCGCTCGGGCCGGGTTCATCGGTCAACCTGAATTCGTCATGTACGGCGGCAGGGGAGGGGCGGCCATAGAACTGTATTGGGATGGGATGCCGCTTCCACCGGTGGGCCCGGACTCACTGTTCCACGACCTGGGCCGGGTCAATCTCACCTACCTTGAGCGCATAGATGTGGAGGTATTGCCTACGAC
>JBDGXD010000346.1:0-4561 GCA_039584755.1 Gemmatimonadota bacterium | reverse complement strand
TCGTCGGACTCGGTCTGGTTCTGCTTCTTCCACCCCTGGTTAGCTACTTGAGGGTTCGTGGCAAGTTGAGCGGTTCGGACAAGGCGGTCCTCACGGGCCTGAGAGTAGCTGCACTCGGAGTTGTGCTGTTTTGTCTGCTGCACCCCATGCTAATCGTGGCCACCGTTGTGCCCCAGGAGAACTACCTTGGCATCCTCATTGACGATTCCCGCAGCATGCAGATCGTCGACGACCAGCGGGCACGCAGTGACTTTATCTACGAGCAGTTTGGGCCGGACGGCAGTGATCTGGTAACCCAGCTGTCCGATCGCTTCAAGCTGCGGTTCTTCAGCTTCTCCGAATCCGCCGAGAGGATCGCTAGCTCCGATGAGCTGACGTTTACAGGGAGTCAAACGAGGCTGGGACAGGCGTTGGACAGGGCGCGCGCCGAACTCTCGACGGTCCCCCTGGCCGGCTTGGTTGTGTTCACAGACGGCGCCGATAACTCTGAGGCTCCCCTCACCGAGTCGACGCTGCAACTGCGGAGTCGCGGCATACCGGTACATACGGTTGGTGTCGGGCGCGAGAGTTTCGATCGGGATATCGAGATCACCCGGGTCGAGGCGCCGCGTGCGGTCTTGGAAGGCTCGGCCGTGGTGGTGGATGTGATGGTTGGGCATTCAGGCTACAGTGGAGAGACTGTCCAACTCAATGTGGAAGACGGTGGACGGATTGTCAGCTCGCAACAGATCGAGCTACCCAGGGATGGGGAAATCACGACAGTCCAAGCGCACTTTGAAGTGACCGAGCCGGGGCCGAGACTGTTCCGCTTCCACATCCCACCGGACGCGGAAGAGCTGGTAGAGGAAAACAATGAACGCGAAGTATTGGTCCTCGTACGAGACCGTCGCGAAAAGATTCTCTACTTCGAGGGGGAGCCACGCTACGAGGTCAAGTTCCTCCGCCGGGCGATGGCGGACGATGACAACCTCCACGTCGTGACTTTGCTGCGCACAGCAGAGAACAAGTTCCGCCGGTTAGACGTCGAAGACCAGGATGAGTTGGCTGGCGGCTTTCCCACGACTCGCGAGGAGTTGTTCCAATATCGCGGCCTGATATTGGGTAGTGTCGAAGCTAGCTTTTTCACTCACGACCAACTGCAGATGATCGCGGAGTTTGTGGGCCAGCGTGGTGGTGGGTTGCTCGTACTTGGTGGCCGACGCTCTTTCTCCGAGGGTGGGTACGCCAACACACCGATCGACAATGTGCTTCCCGTCGTGCTGCAAGCACCAGGTGACAACGGCGCTGATGGTTTCTTCGCCGAACTCGATATCGAGCTCACTCCATTTGGTCAGTCGCATCCGGTAACCCAGATCGCGGGGATTCCTGAAGCGTCAGCCGAGCGCTGGGCCGAACTGCCGGTCCTATCCACTGTGAACCCCATCTTCGAGGTGAAGCCCGGTGCGAGCACCTTGCTCACGGGGTCGGGTGATGGAGTCGATAACGCCGTCGTCCTCGCGTTTCAGCGATTCGGAGGGGGCCGCGTAGTTGCGTTTCCGATCCAGGACTCGTGGATCTGGCAAATGCATGCGGACATTCCCTTGGAGGACATGACTCACGAGACATTTTGGCGACAGCTGCTACGCTGGCTCATTAGCTCCGTGCCGGACCAAGTGGCTGCATCGATCCCGAAGGACCGAGTTGGGACTGATGAACGGATCACAATGACTACAGAAGTAACAGATTCTGCATTCCTCGAGGTGAATGACGCCGACTTGACCGCATATGTGACACCGCCCTCGGGTGAGCAACTGGCCCTGGAGATGGAGTGGACGGTGGAAGAAGATGGCGAATACCAGGTGGATTTCGTGCCTGAGGAGATTGGGCTGTACGAGGTCAGGGTGACGGCCGACCGGGATGGTGAGTCGATTGGAGTCGCCACCACCTACTTTGAGGCGGCGGAGCCAGTGGAGGAGTACTTCGGTGCGCAGATGCGGTCGTCGTTGTTGCGGCGTGTGGCTGACGAAACCGGGGGTAGGTTCTACACGCCGGAGACGGTTGCCACGCTACCGGAGGACGTCCGCTACACGGAGAGCGGCTCGACTGTGTATGAGGACAAGGATCTCTGGGACATGCCGATCGTGTTCTTTCTCTTGGTCGGCCTGATCGCGGCCGAATGGGGATTCCGTCGGTATCGGGGGCTGGTATGAGGTGGGTCAGCGGCATGGCTCTCGCACTGGCGCTCACAGCCCAGACCTCGGTAGCTCAAACCCACGTTGTTGTCGTCAGTGGTTTGGGAGGTGACCAGGCTCATCGCGAGAAGTTCCACGCGTGGGCCGTGGACTTGATCGATGCCGTGCAGCAACGCTTTGGTATTCCTGATGAGAACATCACCTACCTGGCGGAACGCGAGACACTCGATCCACACACGATTTCCGCGAAGTCAACCAAGCAGAACGTGGAGCGGACGCTGACGGAACTAGCTGCGCGACTTGACCCGGGCGAAGGTGTGTTCATCCTGTTGATCGGCCACGGCAGTTATCAGGGTGACGAGTCACGCTTCAACCTGCCGGGCCCTGACATGTCCAGCGCTGACTTCGCCAAGGTGTTGGATCGATTCACCGCTCAGTCGGTAGTCCTGGTCAACACGACGAGTGCTAGTGGGGATTTCATCAAGGATCTCTCTGGTCCGAGACGGACGATCATCACGGCTACGAAATCACCGTTCGAGCGGAATGAAACGATCTTCTGTCAGTATTTCGTGGAGGCGTTCGCGCAAGATGTGGCTGATGTCGACAAAGACCAACGCGTCTCCGTGCTCGAGGCCTTCAACTATGCCGCGCACGAGGTCAGGAGAGTATACGAGGACCAAGACCGTCTGCTGACGGAACACGCTCAACTGGACGACAACGGTGATGGAGAGGGTACCGACGAACCCGACCCGGCGACTACCGATGGTGCGCTTGCCAACGCGTTTGTCATGCAGGGAGCAGAGCCCACTATTTTGGCGGCATCGGCTGACACGGTACTTACCGGACTTCAGCAACAGCAGCGTGAGTTGCAGCAAGCGATCGCTGATCTACGTGCGCGCAAAGACGATATGGAGCCGGATGCGTATGACAACGAGCTGGAGCGACTGCTGCTCGAGCTTGCTCGTGTGGCACAGGCGATCCGAGAACGAGAGGGTGGAGCGTGACGGGATTGCGTCTGGTTTTGCGAATCGCTGGTCTGTTGCTTGTGACCCTCACGCTTGTGTCACCGATCAACAGCCAGGAAACGGCCGAAGCACTGACGGCTTTCCGTAGTGGACACTACGACGACGCGATAACGCTGTTCTCTCGTGCCGTGCGCGGTCAACCTTCGTCTGTCGCGGCGGCGCGCGGGCTCGTTGCGGCGCTGCGTGAAGTCGGTCGCTATGAGGATGCTCAGGAAGCGGCGGAGCGGTTTTCTCAGGGTTATCCGAACTCGAGTGAGTTGGCCAATTCCCTGGGTGAAGTGCTCTACCTGCGGGGTGACCGCGAAGGTGCAGCAGCGGCGTACATGCGCGCCGTGAGTTCGGCATCAGACAGCCTCCTGGCACGCTTCAACCTCGCCGTGTTGCGTTACGAGAGGGGCGACTTGGACGCCGCCAGGACTGAATTCGACCGCTTCATCGATGTCTACAATCAGAGCGAAGACCTAACGGCAGCAGAACTTCGTTCGGTCGCTGGTGCGGTTCGCTACCTGAGTCTGAGCGACTGGGCCTTGGCGCAGGATGCCCTCCGAGCCTACGACGAGTCAATTGCCGCAGATCCGGGAGACCCGGAACCACGCATCGGCGTGGGTGAACTGTTCCTCGAGCGCTTTCGATTTGACCTGGCACAGGAGTCGTTTGAGGAGGTACTTGAGGTCAGCCCCGAACATCCCAGGGCCCTGCTGGGGTTGGCGAAGACCTTCAAGCTCGCGGGCTTGCCAGGCGCGTTTGACTTGACGCAGAGGAGCCTCGAAGCCAATCCGAATCTGGTGGGCGCCAGAGCGTTTCACGCCGAGTTGCTGCTCGAGAGCGAAGATCTTGACCGGGCGTTGGAAGAGCTGGAGAAGGCGCTCGAGGTCAACCGGTCGTCACTTCAGGCGCTCTCGGTGTTGGCCGCGACCCGATTCCTGCAGGGAGATGGGGCGGGCTTTACTGCCACCACTCGTCGCGTGTTGGAGATCAACCCCCGATACAGCCAACTCTACAACACACTCGCTGAAGTGAGCGTGCGCAACAGACTGTATGGGCAAGCTGTCGAGTTCGCTGAACGTGCGGTGGAACTGGACCCGACGTCCTGGCGTGGATTCACGATACTGGGTATCAACCAGATGCGTACGGGTAGTATGCGTGCCGGACGCGCGAACCTGGAGACCGCATTCGAGGGTAACCCGTACGATCCCTGGACCAAGAATACACTCGATTTGCTGGATACTCTGGTCCAATACCCGGAAACGAGTACCACCCGATTCCAGTTTGCCATCGATGGAACGGAATCTGATCTACTGACGTTGTACTTTGGCGATTTGGCGGAAGCGGCCTACGACAGTTTGTCCCGCAAGTACGGTTATC
>JBDGXD010000345.1:0-4568 GCA_039584755.1 Gemmatimonadota bacterium | reverse complement strand
CTGACCCAACCCCCACAAGGAGGGTATCATGAGAGGTAGGATGATCAAGTGGCTGGCGCGCGGTGCGTTCGCCACGCTGGTGGCCGGTGTGATGCTGGCAGTAGGGCCACGGTATGCCGTCGCGGAGTGGTGTAGCGAGCCGGAGCAGCCGGGCTTCTGCCCACCGTTCAACGACGAGAGCTGCAATATCTGGTGCTTGGAGCATGACTACCCGATGGGGGGTGAGTGCGTCGGCGGTGAGCAGAATGGCTGCTGCACGTGTGTCACGAGGTAGGCACAGCGCGCTGGGCTGGCCTGGTGTCCACTCGCGGACGCCGGGCCAGTCCCTCTGCCGATACAATCGAGGGACTATGATGCTGGCACGAGTCTCGAAGCTGGCTCTCCTCTTGGTCTTGACCGCCTGTGATCCGGGAGACGTGGTACTGCTGGCCCCGGACAAGAGCCCCAGCGACGCGCCCACCTTCACAATCCATGCTGTCATCGACACACCGTACGTGGATGTTGCCGACGCGCTCGGGTGGACCCCCGGCGTGCCGGGCGCCACGGTCCGGGTCCATAGGAGGGACGAGCCGTACGACCCTTCCTCTTGGGTGACTGCGCTCACGGACAGTGCCGGGGGAATCACGCTTCCCGACCTGCTCAGCGGCCTGTACGAGGTTGCGGTCAGGCGGGAGCTGACACCGGACGAGAGGGCCGTTGCTGGCGCCACCGTGCACATCGTTGCCGGTGGACGGCGGATGCGGCTCCCCGCGGGAGCTGAGGCGGTCACGCTGGCACCTGATCGACGCGGCTCGCTGCTTCTCAGTGAGGTTGCCATCGCGACGCCTGTGCCGTGGGAGATCAGCGGTGGGCTGAGCATGCCGACCAAGTACTTCGAGATCTACAACAACAGTGATACGACGATCTACCTGGACGGCAAGTACTGGGCGATGGGGTACCATTTCCTTCAAGACTTCCCCTCCTGGCCCTGTGCCGAAACTGGCGAGCTGCGAAACGACCCGCTCGGTGTCTGGGTGCAAATGGTCTTTCGGTTTCCGGGCAGCGGTACATCGCACCCGCTCTCGCCGGGCGAGACCGTGCTGGTTGCCAAGTCCGCCATCGACCATCGCGCGCTGCACCCTGGTCTCTTCGATCTAAGCCATGCAGACTTTGAGTGGGTTGGGGCCCGCACCGTGGATAACCCACAAGTCCCCAACCTGGAGGAGATCAGTATCATCCAGACCATGCCGCACCATTGGCCTACGGGTCAGATGCCTCTAATCCTATCGGAGCCAGTCGACCTGGCTACGCTTCCGCGACACGTCGATCCGGTCAGCGGGTATCCCTGGGTCAGGATTCCTGCCGCGTCGGTGCTCGATGCGTGGGTCGATGTCATAGACTGGACGACGTACAACTACTCTACTTCACTCTCCTGTCTCGAGGACCTACACAGGTCTTTTGAGCGCCTCGCGGGCCCGGCTCAGATGCTCTCGGATTTCGAGCAGTCACTGTCGTACCAGCGTCGGGTAGTTGGCACGCTGCCCGACGGCCGCAAGCTGCTGCAGGACACGGACACTAGTATGGAGGATTTCGTGAAGGCGCAGCGGACGCCGGGGTGGATACCGGATTCGGCGCCGTTGCGCTGAGAGCCTTACGGTGATGGGCGAACCGGTGGAGGCTCTTGCGATGGCCTGGAATCCCGCGTAACGATGCACAAATCGGCAGTTGGATTCTGCCTTTCCTTCTCGTTCGCCAAAACCTACAGGCACTCTCCCACCAGCGCCGTATACTCTTAGTCCTCCCCGACGGCCGCAAGGTGCTGCAGGACACCGACACGAGTATGGAGGATTTCGTCAAGGCGGTAAGGACGCCGGGGTGGATTCCGGATTCGCTGGGCCGCTGATTACGCAGATGGCGCTGATTCACGCCGATTCGTGTCTGCAATCATGCGCTGCTCGACGCTCTGTCTATTGCGTATCCTCGCCGCCTGGCCACGGCGCGCGTCAGGATCCTACACCGCGAGCAGCCTCTTTGAGGCGGTGGTCGGCAGTCAGCAACTCGAGATCCACGATGCGGCGTCGCGCAAGCAAGTACGTTGCCAGATGGATTGCGTCGAGGGTGCGCAAAGGTTTCAAAGGTGCCACCTGACACGCTGTCTCGCACACCAGCGGTGTGATCTCCCAGATCTCGCACCGCGCCCACAACTCGTCCAACTCCCGCCCCGCATCGGCCAACTGCTCCTCCGAAAGCTGGCCACCGGAGCGCAGTCGCAGGAACGCGCGCGCCACTTCAACCAGTGATAGACGCGAGGTGATCAAGGTCCTGGCGGCACCGATGGTGCGCTCGATGACCGGCGTGGTTCCCCCCTCCAACACGGCCCGGAGCACAGCAGAGGTGTCCAGATAGACGGCCGCCATCGATCAATCCGGGCTTCGCTCCGCCCGGATCTCGTCGAGCAGCGCTTGACTCGTACCCGGCGGCAGCCCCAACCCCTGCGAGCTCCAGCGCCAACGCCCCTTCGCCTGGCGGGCACGAGTGATCTCACCGGCATTGGCCAGTCCCTCCAACGCATCATCCGACTGCGATGCTGGCGGCTGGTGCCGCGCCGGACGCAGCTCGGCCACTACCTCATCCCGGTCGGTCACCAACAGGATCTCCCCCGCCTTGACCGCCCTCAGGTACTCCGAGAGCCGGGCCTTGAGCTGTTTGACTCCAACGGCTTTCATGTCTGCATGGTAGTCACCGGTGGTCACTTCGTCAAGTACGTCACCCAAGCCGATAGTTCGGTCGCGCACTCTGGGCCGGACTCGAGCGCCCTCCGTGCCAGGTCCAGGCGGCGGCGTTACGGAAGGTAGAAGGTGAGGACGCGATACCGTCAGACAATATCCCCGCCCCAGAGTCGCTGCACGAACTCGGTGGCTGGCAGGATCTCGATACCGTCATCCGTCTTGCGTGGCTTCGGCTCACGACAGACGACGATCCGGCGTTCGACATCGCGGAAATCGGCCACCAGGCTCCGCAGTCCTTTTAGATGATCTCGCGTGATCTTGGCGCTGGATTTCGCCTCGATAGCCACTACCATATCGCCGATTACGAAATCCACCTCGATCCCGCTGGCGAGTCTCCAGTAGGAAAGGGTGCCATCGTACTCGCGGTAGTGGGAATACGCGGTGAGTTCATGGAACACCCAGTTCTCGAAAGCCTTGCCATAGAGTTCGGATCCGGGTAGAAGCTCCCCGCGGCGTGCCAGTCTGTTCACGACACCCACATCGACGAAGTAAAACTTGGGCGCGCCGATCACGCGGCGTTTGGCTCGCTTTCGGTAGGCGGGCAACCACCTGCCGAGCAGCGTGTCTTCTAGGATCTGAAAGTGGTTCTTCGTCGTATGGCTCGACACACCACACTCGCGAGCGATATTCGAGAAGTTGACGATCTCACCGTCGCTAAGTGCTGCCACATCGAGGAAATCTGAGAAAGTCGGGAGGTTTCGCACGAGTCCTTCCGCGGCGATCTCCTCCTTGAGATAGTCGGCGATGTATGCGTCGAGCAAACGGTTGGGTCGGCTCGCCTCATAGATGCGAGGCAGATAACCGGAATTCAGCAGCCGGTCCAGGTCGAAGGCCTTGCCAATCTCGTCCGCGGTAAGGCCGAACAGCTCGTACCGCACCGCCCGCCCACCCAGGAGATTGGCTGCGCCGTGTCTCACCTTGCGCGCGCTCGAGCCACAAAGCGCAAAGTGCGCTCCACGATTCTCGATCAACCAGTGGACCTCGTCCAGCAGCGCCGGAACCTTCTGGATCTCGTCGATCACTATTTGCTGTCGAGGACCGACCGGCTTCGCCTCGATCTCTTGTCGCAGCAGCTCCGGCCGGGCGACGTAGCGTCGAAACTCCTCGGCCTTCAGCAGATCGATCCAGCGAGCGCCGCCGTAACGCTGACGCAACAGCGTGGTCTTGCCGGTTTGCCTCGGCCCCCAGAGGAAGAAGGTCTCCTGGCCGGGTGCGGGAAGGGCGCGACTTCGTTTGAACATGTAATGCAATGTATCATGACAGTTTGAACTGTCAATTCACATTCACGGCCAGCCGTTCTCCCTTCTCTTGATCGCGCGAATCGGCGCCTCCCTGCCTGATCCAGGTACCGACCCTCATCCAGCGGATCCAAAGGAACTTGTCCACATTAACACTAGCTGAAAAATAGTCTTGACTATTTTGCAGTGGCATGGAGCCCCGGCGAGCCCCAGGTTTCCCCCTAAACCCGCCCCCCACCTCAACTTACACCTCCACTCACCCCGCCGCGCCCATCCGTGCCCAAGCCGCATCTGCCACGGACCTGACCTCGATCAACGCATTCCTGGCTTGGGTTACTGCATTCCTGGCCTGGACCGACGTAAACCAGGCCTGGCCCAATGTATTCCTGGCCAGGCCCAACGCATTCCTGGGCTGGGGCAACGGATTCCGGCGCTCGACCCACCGCCCCGAGGCCTCGCTCGAGGCAAACCAGATCTCGATCGTGGCGGGTGAGCTCTAGCGCCACCACCTGCACAGCCGGTTTGTATTACCCCTGGCCTCGAGTGCATTGACCCTGGCCTC
>JBDGXD010000344.1:0-4595 GCA_039584755.1 Gemmatimonadota bacterium | reverse complement strand
TCGCGTGTGACGACCGCGAGCAGCAAGCCGCGGGGTCGCCGGTTGACGACGCCGGTCATCCCGTATCTCTGGTGCGTCCGCCAGCACGAATAGTATCGTTGGCTCCGGGACACACCGAAATGCTGTTTGCCATCGGTGCAGGAGACCGCTTGGTCGGCCGTACGCGCTGGTGTGATTACCCACCTGAAGTTGACGCTATCCCGTCAGTTGGTGACGGACTCAATCCCAATGTCGAGAGCATTCTCGCTCGCCGGCCGGATCTGGTCGTGTTCTATGCCTCACCCGCCAACCAACCGGCAATCACTCAACTGGAAGGAATTGGCATCGCGTCAGTCAGTATGCTGACCGACGACTTGAGCGATTTCGCGCGCTCGGCAGAGCTGATGGGATTGATAACCGGTGAGAAAGCCAACAGTGATTCCCTGGTCGCTTGGCTCGACCGAGAGACATCGGATCTCGAAGCCACGCGGCCGACCAGCTTCGTTCCCTCCGTACTCATGGTTGCGTGGGACAATCCACCGATCGTGATTGGCAGCACCAGTTTCTTGAGTCAAATAGTCGAGCTGGCAGGTGCGCGGAACGTGTTTGCCGACATCGACCGCCCCTCGCTCACGGTGAGTATCGAAACGATCGCCGAACGTGATGCCGATCTAGTGCTGATCGCATCCGACTCCGGTATTCCGGATTGGGCGGAACGACCCGAGTGGCGCGTCGTACCTGCAGTACGAGATCGCAAGTTTGTGGTAGTGCAGGGTACCGAATTCAGTCGACCGTCTTTCCGGGCACCGCATGCGATCCGCCAACTACGAAGGGCTCTGCAGGAGTGGCGCGACCGGTGATGCGTTGGGTGGGACTGGCATCTGCAGCCGTCGCGGCACTGCTGATCGGCATCGCTATTGGGCCGGCCGACCTGTCGCTGTCGGCTGTGTGGCATGCGATCCTCGGTCAGGGAGATCAGGCAACCGTCGCCATAGTGCGTGACCTGCGGATACCGCGCACGTTGCTGGCTTTCTTCGTGGGTGGCAGTCTCGCTGTCACCGGGGCCGCGCTGCAGGCGCTGGTCCGCAATCCACTTGCCGATCCCTACCTGTTGGGGCTCTCGGGAGGTGCAGGCCTAGGGGCGGTAGTTGCCATCGTGTTCCGCTTGGGAGGTGTCTGGGCCGTTCCCGTTGCGGCACTTGCCGGAGCACTGCTCGCGATAGCACTGGTATATCGTCTTGCCATCGTGAGTGGTTCCGTGCTGGACGCACGCGTACTGTTGCTATCCGGCGTGGTCGTGGGTGCCTTTGCCGCGTCGCTCATGGGTGCGATCATCGCGGTCTCCCCGGCGCCCGAAGTGCGTAATGCGCTGCTGTGGCTGCTCGGTGGATTCGATGCGGCATCGTGGCGCGCATTTGGCGTGTTTGCTGTCTACGCTGTTGTACCACTGGTGGTGATCTACCGGCAAAACCGACCACTCGACTTGCTCTCCTTGGGCGAGGAGCCGGCAGCATTCCTCGGCGCAGACGTCGAACGACTCAAGCGCGTACTCTACGTGGCTGCATCACTACTGACCGCGGCGGCCGTATCGGTCTCGGGAATCATTGGGTTCGTCGGTCTTGTTGTTCCCCATGCGATCCGTCTGCTGTGGGGACACTTGCATCGGTCGCTCCTGCCAGCTGCGTTCCTGTTGGGTGGCGTGTTGCTCGTAGTTGCTGACGCGGTGGCGCGGACGGCATTCGCTCCGCTCACACTTCCCGTCGGAGTCGTGACGGCGCTGATCGGCGTCCCGGTATTCGTATTATTGGTGCGACGATGGGCGAAGTGATTTTCGAGACCAGGTCAGCGGAATTCCGCTATCCCGGCGGACCCGATGCCGCGGCGGTGGCCGGAATCTCTCTTTCCATTGAGTCCGGGGAGTTGGTCGCGATCGTGGGACCCAACGGCAGCGGCAAGACCACGCTGCTCCGTCTGTTGCTCGGCACGGCGGAACCAACCAGCGGAGAGGTGCTGGCATTTGGACGACGGGCCACCGCTTGGAAGCGACGTGACCTGGCTCAACGCGTCGGTGTCGTTTCACAACGCGAAGAGGCGGCATTCCCACTCCGGGTGAGACAAGCGGTGCTGTTCGGCCGCTATCCTCATCTTGGTCCACTGGGAGCACCGACCGAAGCAGACCTCGCCGCAGTGAACCGAGCACTCGAGCGCTGCGACGTATCACACCTCAGCGATAGATGGATCGCCACCCTGTCGGGTGGAGAGTGGCAGCGCGTCCGCGTCGCCAGGGCGCTGGCGCAGGAGCCACAGGCCCTGGCGCTGGATGAGGCAACCGCCAGTCTCGACATCCGCCACGAGATGGAGGTGTTCGAACTCACCGCTCAGCTCGTGAAGGAGAACGAACTCGCAGGTGTCCTCGTCACCCATCAGGTGAACCTGGCTGCCCGGTTCGCCGATCGTCTGGTGGTCATGCACCGCGGTGCCGCCCGTGCCATCGGCTCACCTACTGAGGTGCTGTCGGGCAAGGTACTCGAGTCTGTTTTCGAGTGGCCGGTGGCTATGACTGCATGGGATGGGGTGCCGCAGTTTGTGGCTTTGAGGAGATCAGGAGGGGAAGGAGATGAAGTAGGGGCAGAGAGGGCCGGGAGTGAGTAGGAGGGAAAAAGGGGAAGGAGAGGAAGGAGAATGGGAAAGATTTGGCTCAGCGTAAGAGCTTGGGAGAACGAAGAGTGCACATAGATAGATGTCTGGTTTTGTCTGCGACAGTTGCCGGATCGATCACCATACCCGATTGTGCTATGGCCCAGCAGGTGACCGATACGGCCACGGTTCTCGATCCGGTGGTCGTGACGGCCACCAAGTTGCCCACCAAACGCAGTTCGCTGCCCTCCACGGTAACGGTGCTCGAAGGACGCGAGTTACGGGCAAGTGGTATCACGAGTGTATACGATGCACTGCGCACCGTGGCCGGAATGGACGTCGTGCAAACGTCATCGTTCGGCAGTGCTACTTCCCTCTTCGTGCGCGGCGGGGAGAGCGATTACGTCAAGCTGTTGGTGGATGGCGTCCCGCTGAACCTGCCAGGAGGTGCCATCAACTTCGCCGACCTCACCCTGGACAATATCGAACGCATCGAGGTGGTTCGCGGGCCAACCAGCGTACTCTACGGATCCGATGCTGTCACCGGGGTGGTGCAACTGTTCACCGCCACGGGGCAGGGTGCGACGAGGGTAAACGCGGGCGTGAGGGGAGGTACCTACTCGTCGATGGTCTTCGATGGTGACATGTCAGGCGGGAGCGACAAAGTGGGCTACAGTGTGGGATTCTCGCGAGCGGCTAGCGACGGGTTGTACGAATTCAATAACCAATATGACAATCTCGTGGTCTCAGGGTTGGCCAGCTACCGTCCCGATGAGCGAACCGATACACGTCTTTCGGTCAGGTACAACGGCAGCCAGTATCACTACCCGACGGACGGTTCGGGTCAGATTGTCGACCGCAACGCCTATCAGTCGCAGGATCGCACGACCGTGTCACTCGAGGGCGGCAGGTTCTTCTCTGACGCGATCGAGGGAAGACTCTCACTGTTGTTTGACGGTCTGAATAGCGGGATCAACGATCAGCCGGATGGATCCGCCGACACGGTCGGGTTCTTCGGCTACCGGAGCGATGGCAGAGTGCTGCGTAGGAGTGCAGATCTCCGCGCCAATCTCTATCCGCTGCGGTTCACCACGCTCACGGCCGGCTTTCAGATCGAGGGTGAAGACGAACGGACTTCCAGCGTTTCTTCCAGTAGCTTTGGCGACGTGCCCGACTCCTTGGTGGCGAACCGCTTGAATCTGGGATACTACGGCCAGCTGCAGTTGACACCGCTGACCGGAGCCACGCTGGTCGCCGGCTTGAGAGTGGACGACAACGACACCTTCGGGACATTCGTGACTTATCGAGCCGGCCTCACGTACAACTTCACTTTCGGCAGCAGTATCCGCGGCTCCGCGGGCAAGGCCTTCAAGGAGCCCAACTTCCTCGAGAACTATGCCAACAGCTCGTTTGTGGTTGGTAATCCCGATCTGGTACCGGAGCGCTCGACTTCATGGGAGATCGGAGCGGAGCAGCAATTGTTGAACGAGCGACTGGTGTTTGGAGTGGTGTACTTCGACCAGAGCTTTCGGGACATGATCCAATACACTTTCATGACGGAGAATGAAGGCGATCCCAATTTCTACAACGTGGCTGCCGCGGCAGCATCGGGAGTCGAACTCAACTTGCGTGCGGTGGTCGTACCTGGCCTCACCTTGGGTGGCAACTACACCTACCTCAACACGGTCGTAGCTGACGCGGGATTTGATACCGAACCGGACGACGCCTTCGTGGAAGGTGAGCGGCTGCTCCGGCGGCCCACAAACCATGTTGCTGCCTTCGGCCGGTATCGGTTCCTGCGGGATCGAGCGATGCTCGCACTGCGGGTCGATCACGTCGGTGACAGGGACGACCGCGACTTCTCAGGGCCCAGCACAACCAGGGTCACGCTACCGTCCTATACCAGGGTAGACGCGAACGCGGAGTTCAAGCTCGTGTCACGCAGAAACGCGTTCCTCGATCTCACGCTCAGCGGTCGC
>JBDGXD010000343.1:0-4600 GCA_039584755.1 Gemmatimonadota bacterium | reverse complement strand
CACCGTGTCTCCATCCGCGTAGGGCACTCCATCCTCGGTCATGAATTCCGCGTCACTCGGGATCCAGATCTTCATGAACCAGTCACCCGCCGAGCCGTCGGCCGGATCCTCGTAGTACAGTGTGAAGGTCTCTCCGAGACCCTGTACCACGACGAAGGTGGTATCGTAGGTCAACAGCGGCGGAGCGTCGGCCGACTGCCGTATGGCACCGGTTGGCAACGTCTCCCCAGTCGCCGTGATCTGCGCGTCGCCTCCCTCGCCTGGGGCGGTTACGTCACCACACCCTGTCATCCCTATACCTGCTATGAGCATCGTGCCGATCGCGGTTGCAAGCGACGGTCTCATTTGCTACCTCCTATTGCCACAGACCTGAGTTCGAGTAGCTCGTCGAGCTTCTGGACCTGCACCGCTGCGCCCAGCTCCTCGAACTGCTTGCGCGCGGAGTACGCGGCCTCTACGGCCTCATCGTTTCTGCTGGAGCGCCACAACAGCCAGGCGAGATCGCGTGTAGCCGTGGCGGCGAGCAATTGTCGCTGGTGCCCGCGAGCCTGCTCGATCACGGAGCACAGCAGCTTCTCGGCCTCCCCCGTGCGACCGGTTCCGGCTAAGGCGTTGGCCAAGATGCGTTGATCCTCAGTTTGCAGCACCTCATCACCTATTTGGCAGTGCAGCGTCAGGGCACGCTCGGCTTCGCGTACAGCCAGTTCGGGCTGTCCGGCCACTATCCTTATTTCAGCTCGGCCGGCCAGGGCCTGGGCCTTGAGCGCTTCATCACCCAAACGATCGGCCTGCTGCACTGCGCGGTCGGCGGCCTGCATCGCCTCGCTGTAACAACCACGGTCGCGATGCGTTATGCCCAAGTTGTGCTGTGTTTCGGCTACGCCCCGCTCCACCCCAGCCTGCTGGTAGGCCGTAATTGCGACCGTGTAGGATCCGACAGCGCGCCCGTAGTCTCCCTGCATGTTGGCGATGATACCCAGGTTGTTGGCGCAGCGCCCGACCGTGGCCATCTCGCCGTCGCGCATGGCTTCGCTTTGCGCTCGTGTGAAGAAATCCGTCGCCTCGTCGATGCCACCCTGTTCCAATGCAATCGCACCGTACACGTTGAGCGCGCGCACTTCTACCGCCCTATCGCCTTGTGCCTTGGCTCGCGTGAGAGAGATCATCACCCACTGCTGGCCCTCTTCCAGCCGCCCCAATCGCGCATGTGCAACCCCGCTCAGCAGGGCCATGGTCGGTGAATTCAATAGATCTTCCTGGGGCCGTTCTTCCAGGTACGACAGCAATTCGGCGTAGCGGCCGGTGTCGGCCAAGCGCTGCGCCTGCTCGAGTGGCTCCAGGATGTGCTGCAAGTCGGTGGTGTCTCCATCACCCCAGTCGTGCAAATCGAGACTGCGGATCTCGCCTTCCGCCCCGAGTTGCGCGAAGACCAGTCGCGCCGCCTCCGCTAGGTGGCGTGCCTCTTTGCGACGACCCATCTGTTGCATGCGGTAGGCGAGGTCCCGGGTCGCCTCCCCCACCAGCTGAGGTCGGTTGTTCGTCTCCGCACGGTCAATCACGTCGCACAGCGTTCGTTCCGCTTGCTGCAGATCGCCTTCGGCAGCCTGCAGCATTGCCAGTACTCTCAGATCCTCCGCCTCTTCGGCCCCGTCACTCAGTTCTCGATGTTGCCCCAGTGCGCGCTCGATCTCATCGCGCGCGGATCTCAACTGACCCAGTAGCACGAGCACCTCTGCACGTCCCCTGAGCGTCAGAGCGGTGAGCCCCTGGTCGCCAGCCGCCGTCGCCTCCTCCACCGCCCGATTCGCCTGTTCCAGCGCACGGTCCAGATCGCGCTGCTCGGTATAGGTGATTCCCAGATTGTGGCGACACTCGGCGACGCCGTTCCGCAAACCGGCACGGCGAAACGCGGCAATCGCGATTGTATAAGAACCGATGGCTTCGGCATGGCGGCCACGCACGTTGTTGATAATGCCGAGGTTGTTGGAGCAGCGACCGATCGTGGCGTGATCTCCGTCCCGACTGGCGGCCATGAGTCCCTGCGTGAGGTAGTCGGCGGCTTCGTCGACCCGGCCGGAAACGAAAGCGATCGCTCCGCGAGTATTCAACGCGCGGGTCTCGAGCGAGTTCTGTTGTTGTTCCCTAGAGCGAGCTAGTGCCAGCTCTACCCAACGGGTACCCTCCTCATGCTGCCCCAGCCGCGCCTGCGCCGTGCCGTACAGCAGCGCCAGCATGGGAGTGGCTTCTATTTCCTCCCGGGGGTGGCCACTTAGGAGTTCAACCACTTCGGCGTGCCGACCGCCGTCTGCAAGTTGACGAGCATTTTCGAGAACTGCTTGTGACTCAGTCATTCTTCATTGTCTCCACACCACGACGTGTTCGAGCTCAGCAATAGCGGCTTTGGAGCGCGATCCATATCCCATCGTCCCCGGCGCCCGACTCCAAATGGACCACACAGTTGACGTTCTCAGCCGTGGGCTCGCAGGAAGCGTTCCGACTGCGGACTGTCACGCAACCTACTACAGACAAACGAGTTACGATCGGCAGCCTGGCCAACGCTGGGTCGGATCGACCCACTCGGGCGGCCGGAGCGGACCAGACGGTGGCGTCGCCACACCCCAGATCAGGCTGCAATTGTCTCCCCCGACCGCGGCAAGTCCGTCGGCTCAGCTTCGCCGGCCTCGTTGCCCTGATCCGAACCCCCCAAGATTCGCTTCAGGCGCTTGCGCGTGATGCCGAGCAAACGAGCGGAGGCGCTGCGATTGCCATCGCACCGTTCCATGGCCAGTTGAATCGCGGAGCTGATGATGTCGTCTAGATTGGCTGGGAATAGCAGCTGCCCGTTGGAACGTGTCTGCGACTGACCGTCTGCCCTCAGCTCGGCGACGTTCAGAGTCCCATCGTCGGATAGCAGCAGAGCCCGCTCCAGGGCATTCTTGAGTTCCCTCACGTTGCCCGGCCAACTACACTCCATCAGGCGCTGGCGGACTTCATCCGTGATGACAGGAACCGCAACTTCGTGCTCCGACGCCAGCCGCTTCAGCAGCGCCTGCGCAATGAGTATCGCATCGTCGCCACGGGCCCTCAGAGGTGGGAGTGAGAGCGTGACAACGCCGAGCCGATGAAATAGATCGCGACGGAACGTGCCGCTCTCGACAGCCAGCTCCAGATCGACGTTAGTAGCCGCTATTACTCTCAGATCTACCGCAATGGGCTTGGTACCGCCGACACGCCTGATCTCCCGCTCGTCCAGCGCCCTGAGCAGTTTTGCCTGCAGTGCGAGAGGCAACTCTCCAACTTCATCCAGGAACAGCGTGCCGCCTTGAGCCACTTCGAACAGACCTGGCTTTGCCGCGTGAGCATCGGTGAACGCGCCCCGCTCATGGCCGAACAACTCCGACTCCACCAGGTTGTCGGGCAGCGCCGAGCAGTTGACCGCAACGAATGGAGCATCTTGGCGGGGACCACCATTGTGCAACGCCCGGGCGAGCAACTCCTTACCGGTTCCCGTGTCACCCAGAATCAACACCGAGGCTTTGGCGTGAGGCAACAGCCTCCTGGCCCTGACGAGTAGCTCCTTGATGGTGCCGCTCTCGCCCACGATCTCGGCGAAAGCGCCCGCACCAGTCCCGCTGGCCGCCTGCTCCCGGCGCGCCAATGCCTGGCGGCCCTGCTCAACCGCGTAACCCAGCGCGTTTCGCAGGACCTCGACGTCATCAGGCAGCGCAAAGTAGTCCTGTGCACCACGACCGATGAGTTGCGCTACCGTGCGCCGG
Organism: Gemmatimonadota bacterium; assembly: GCA_039584755.1. Taxonomy (GTDB): domain Bacteria; phylum Gemmatimonadota; class Gemmatimonadetes; order Gemmatimonadales; family GWC2-71-9. Next base: position 824 of record JBDGXD010000343.1, on the reverse strand, counting down.
TTCCCGTCAGCACCGACGACGAGAAGCGGCACATCTAGAGGAACCTGGTTTTGCGTCAGCCAGTCGACTGCTTCCCGTTCGGTACCGCCCGCCGCTAGCAGTACAGCCGCGGCTCCGGTGAATTGCCCGTTCGCTACTGACGCCTCTTCTATCTCTGCAGCGGCTCCCAGGTCTTTGACCAGGTCCCGCAAGAATTGACTGAATGCCTCGGATAACTGAATTACGACTACTCTCGGCTCGCTCAAGTTGCCTCCTTTGTACCTCCACCGGACACCGGTCTTAACGGGAGCCATCTCATTTCCTCGGTCACACCCCCTAAGGGCAGGAGGTGTGCCGCACCCGGCTCCGGATCCGCCGATTGAGCCCTCCGAGCGGGCGTGGGTCGATTCGGGTCAGGCGGTGAGGCGAAGCGGGCCAGCAACGGCCGGTGCGCCATTGGCTAAGCCATTCTCTTACAAGAACTTACGGAATAGCGATGCAGCGGCCCTGGACTTGCCAATTGAGTGGCACACGATGAAGACAGCACACTGATGGGCTGGATCAACGTGAGCGGGGACGGAACTCGAGCGTGACGGCGCTTACCGAGGTTACCAATGCCGGACAGGCCGAGTTACCGATCCGTAACCATTAAGGGAGGCGAGAGTACCCTTGAACGAGTGCGCAACGACGGCAACGCCTAGCGACATGGCGCAGCTCCCACCGTTGACCCGGTGGAGGAGAAGTCGTGCTGTAGAGCGTGATGAACGGCAACGGCGCACTCTTGTCGGGGTCCTCTCTGCTTTTCTCAGTCGCTGGCGGACGGGAGACGCGGCTCAGCCGTCTTC
>JBDGXD010000342.1:0-4948 GCA_039584755.1 Gemmatimonadota bacterium | reverse complement strand
GCGGTTGTGCCCGAGGCGCGGCAGTCGATTGCAGAGATAGCAGCGTTCGTGGCGGGGAAGATGAACGTCTGAGACGGTCGGAGACGAGTCTCCGCGTATTCACTGCGTAGGAAACAGATTCCTGGCCAACCGTGTCTTGTCGGCACGGACATCCGCGAATGGCCGTTAGCGTCGTCATATCGTAACTTTCACCTGGATGATGGCGGCGATGGGGGTAGACCGAGATAGCAGGAGGTGTCACCTGAGACGAATCATGTTTTGTTGTCTATTCGCTTCGTTGCCGGTTGTCACAATCGCTTGTGGGAGTTCGACGGGACCTGGAGCTTTTACGAGGCATTCGAGGATACAGTGTGGAATGTGGGTGCGGGCTGCGAGGGATACGGCACGTTGGTGATAAGCAACGCCAATACCACGTTCACCGGCGTACTCTCCATGTTGGGTGCCAGGACTACGTGTGTGGATGGCGCCGGCACGGCGTACCCCAAGCCCGGCGGCTTAGAACTGTTCGACCGTGGCATCACCGGGAACAGGATCAGCTTCCGCACCAGCGACTGCAGCTATCAGGGTTGGTTTCCGGGTCAGGCCAGAGATTCCATAACCGGTACCGTCAGTTGCTCCTGGACGATCGATGTGGGACTAGCCCATTTCGCTGGAGACTGGCACGGCACGAGATAAATCGTGCAGCGAGCAACGTGCAGCGTGCACAATTCTGATACTTCGACCGTAGCACACGGTCAGCCCGCTCCGAACCGCTCTCGAAACCGCTCCACAATCTCGAGCAGCTCCTCCGGCAACGGCCGCTTCACCTGCTCCACGACATCTTCCGGCACTCCCCCATAGAACGCCTCGGCGATGCTGCCCGCGATGCAGGCCATGGTGTCGCTGTCGCCGCCGAGTGATATCGCTTTGCGGACGGCGTCCTCGTAGCTGTCGGATTCGAGGAATGCGACGATCGATTGCGGCACCGATCCCTGACAGGAGACGTCGAAGCGGTATGCCGGTCTGATCTGGTCTAACGTGCGGTCGAGGTCGTACGAGAAGCGTTGAGTGATCTCGTGTTTGATCGTCTGTTTGCTCTCGCCCTGGCGAGCGAGGAACAGGGCAAGCGCGGTGGCTTGCGCGCCTCTTATGCCCTCGGGGTGATTGTGTGTCACTGCAGCACTGCGCTCGGCTTGCTGCAGCACTTCTTCTACCGAGTCGAAGGCCCATCCTACGGGACTCACCCGCATGGCCGAGCCGTTGCCCCAGGAGTTGTATGGCAGGGAGTTGTCGGAGTGCATCCAGGAATAGAACGCTCCGCCATACCCCGCGGTGGGGTACCGCCGCGCGAACTGTCGTATGGCGGTTGCGTGGTCGTTGTCGCTGAGGATCGCGTGGGCCACGGCCACGGTGAGCACGGTATCGTCGGTGAAGCGCGAGCGATCCTGAAACAGCGGAAACTCGGTCGTCTTGATCTGCCGACCGCGTGGCTCGTAGGGCGATCCAATGATGTCACCTGCTATGGCACCGAGCATGGGAGAATCTACTGGAGTGCGCCCACTTTGGCGCTAGTAACCCTATTGCAACAACTCTCAGGAATCTGGCCCGCATTGAAACTCGTTCGACGTCCCGTGCGTAGGTTACGCCAGGACCCGCCGCCAGACAGACGCCGCCGTGGACACCGCAACAAGACGCCCGCCCGACGACGCGACCCAAGGCCATCCCGGGAGGTCAACCCCGTCCCGAAAGGAGCGCCTATGGACAACACCCATCCGGCACCACACGTTTGCAACAAGTAACCTATGACTGGGGTAGGCCATCCGGGGAGGTCAACCTCGTCCCGAAAGGAGCAGCCTATGGATTACAGCTATTCGGAAGGCACGTTTGCTACGGACAACCTCGTAAATGGGAGGAGCAAATGAGACTGAAGATCGGTCTGCTGTCAGTCTGCTTTCTGCTCGTCGCAGGGATCGCGGACATTGCAGCACAGACGCGAGTCGTCACCGGTCGGGTGACCGATGCCGCGACTGGCGAACCAATGAGCGGTGCGGAAGTGTTGGTGTCCAACACGACCATCCGCACGACGACGAGGGAGGATGGTACTTTCTCGCTCGGCATTCCAGTTGGGCGAGTGAGCATCCTCATTCGCCGGATTGGCTATCGTCGCTTTCTGATCGACCTGCCCCCATCGCAGGATTCGATCGAAGCCAACCTCGAGCGTGACGTCCTGCAGCTCGACGAAGTAGTTGTAACGGGAGCGGCGACCGGGATCGAGCGCCGCAACCTGGCAAACTCGGTCGAGACGATCAGCGCCGAGGAACTCGAGGCCGCGCCACCGGCCGCCAGCATTGAGCGTGCGATTCAGGGCAAGGTGGCCGGCGCAAACATCCAAAGCAACTCCGGCGCACCCGGTGGCGGAGTGCAAGTGGAGTTGCGCGGGGTGACTTCCATTAACGCCACGGCTCAACCGCTCTACGTGATTGACGGCGTCATTGTTAGCGATGTGGCAGTACCGTCCAATATCAACGCGGTTACGGCAGCGGCAGGGGGGTCCAATCCCTCGCTGACCCAGGACAATCAGGTGAACCGCATCGTCGACCTGAATCCGTCGGACATCGAGAGCATCGAGATCTTGAAGGGTCCCTCAGCGGCCGCCATCTACGGATCGCAGGCGTCCAGCGGCGTGATCCTGATCAGAACCAAGCGTGGCCGTACCGGGCGTCCCCAGATCAACTTCACTCAGCGGTTCGGCACGTTCGATCTGGCCAACAAGCTTGGGACTCGGCAGTTCGAGACGGCTGAGGAACTCGAAGACGCTGTTGGGACCGGGTTCGATCACAACAATGTCTTCGACCATGAGCAAGAACTAGCTGGGCGGAATGCGTTGTCTTGGGAGACGCTTGCGAGCATCAGTGGTGGCTCCGACAACACGCGGTACTTCGTATCGGGTTTGTGGAAAAACGATGAGGGCGTGATGGAGAACACAGGGTTCGACAAGCAGTCGTTGCGCGTCAACCTCGACCAGAACCTCGGCAGCAATGTGTTGATCCAGGTGAGCACCAACTTGCTGCACACATCCGCCGCGCGCGGTGTTAGTAACAACGACAATTCGGGTACGAGCCCGTACATGGTGTTTCCGTTCACGTACAACGTAGCCGATCTCAAACCGGATTCGGCGGGAACTTACCCCGACAATCCGTTTGAGCGATCCAATCCGCTCCAGACAATAGCGCTGAGCGACATAGACGAAGACGTCTGGCGTCTGATTGGGTCAGCTCGACTCGAGTGGGACGCTGTTCAGAACAGCCAGCACAACCTGAAGCTCTTGGGGAATGCCGGCGTGGATTTCTTCCGGCAGAAGAATAGCCTGCTGTTCCCGCCGGAACTGCAGTTCGAGGCTTCGGGGTCGACCGATGGCTTGATCGGAAGCTCGCTGCTCTCGAACAGCGACAACGAGAACATCGACCTCGGTGCGAGCGCCGTATATGGATACTTGCCCAGCAGTGGGACATGGAACGCCACGACCTCGGCCGGTATTCAGTACAACACGCAGGATCTCAATGTTGCCCGCATTACCAGTAAGAACACTGTGCCCGGACAGAGCAACATCGACCAAGCAACGAACGTGCAGGTCGGCGAGCTGCGGTCGCGCGTCGAGAACCTGGGGTTCTACGTGCAAGAAGAAGTGTTGTTCAACGAACGGTTGCTACTGACCGCCGGTGTGCGCGCCGACCAAACCAGTGCGAACACCGAGGATGACAAGCTCTTCTGGTATCCCAAGGCGGCGGCGTCGTATCGATGGACCGTCGGCAGTAGCGCGGTTGAGGAGGTCAAGTTCCGCGCGGCGTACGGCGAATCTGGCAACCAGCCGCTCTACGGACAGAAGTTCACTCCGCTCAACACGACCGTGAACATCGGTGGCATCCCCGGATTCCAGGTTCCTCTCGGCGGTCAAAGCCAGGTGGTCCCGACAAGTCTGGCGTCCGAGCGCCAGCGGGAGTTCGAAGTCGGACTCGATGCGCAGTTGTTCAGAGGGCGCTCGATTCTCGAGGCGACCGTGTACCATCGGGTGGTGAGTGATCTGATCTTGCAGCGCCAGTTGGCACCCTCGACGGGATTCGTTAGCGAGTTCTTCAACGGCGGTACGATGCGGGTGAACGGTCTGGATGCGTCGCTCGCGCTGGTACCGCTGCAGGGACAAGATTGGAGCTGGGTCTTCCGCACCACGTTCTCAATGAATCGCAGCAAGATCACGGAACTCCCTGTGCCGGCATTCTTGCCGGGTAACGCCGGGTTCGGCACGGGTCTCGGCTCGTTCAAGATCGAAGAGGGCGAATCGGCCACGCAGATCGTCGGTACCGTACCGGCTGAAACCGGAAGTGGAACGGTCGTTGGCAAGGTCGGCGACTCGAATCCAGACTTTCGTATGGGATTCACCAACGACATTGGTTGGAAGGGGCTCAACCTCTTCTTCCTGTTCGATTGGCAGCAGGGTAGCCAGCTCGTGAATCTCACGAGGCTGCTGTACGATGCCGGCGGTAACAGCATCGATTATGTGGAGGCTGGCGAGGAACGAATCAATACTTTTGGAGAAGACATTCGCGTCTACATCGAGGATGCCACATTCCTCAAGATGCGTGAGATCACACTGTCTTACGAGTTGCCGGCGAGCTTCGTCGGCAGTGTGTGGGGAGCGGTGCGTTATGCACGGTTATCTGCCAGTGGCCGCAACCTCTTTACATGGACCGGTTACAGCGGCATGGATCCCGAAGTCAGCAACTTCGGCAGCCAAGCCGTCGGTCGGAACATCGACGTGGCGCCGTTCCCGAGGACGCGAAGCTTCTGGTTCTCCATAGACCTTGGCTTCTAAACCATGACCACGAGAATGAGGTATCAATCGATGCGAATCAATACACGATTCCTTGGCGTCGCCCCGTTGGTCGTGGTCCTGATACTCGGAGGTTGTAAG
>JBDGXD010000341.1:0-4650 GCA_039584755.1 Gemmatimonadota bacterium | reverse complement strand
TGCTGGTGCGGAGCATGATCCCCGCCACCGCACCGGGTAGCAGCGCAGAGGACATCGTGACGGCGAGTTTCGATTACACGCAACTCGATCGCGATGGCGCACCCGTGCGGGTCCGGCTGAACAGCACGGCGGTGCACGTGCGACATGTCGGTGACAACGAGAATTCGGGAGGGGTGGATGTTACGTACGTAAACGCAGGCCGGGCGCAGCGGGTGCGGGGCCGTTCCTGCGTACTGGCCTGTTACAACTCGATGATCCCTTATATGTGCCCCGAACTTCCCGACGAGCAGCGCACCGCTCTTTCCTATGCGTTGAAGGCGCCCAAAGTGTATTCCAGCGTGTTGATTCGGAACTGGGAGTCCTTCCGCCGATTGGGGCTCAGCGAGGCGTTCTGCCCTGGGAGTTACCACGACAGCGTGGGTCTAGGCGATCCGATCAGCATGGGCGAGTATCGCTGCCCGCGCACGCCGGACGAGCCGATGGTGTTGCAGCTGTACCGGGTGCCACTGCATCCGGGGTTGCCGGCGCCAGAGCAGTGGAAGAGGGGCATGTGGGAACTAGAGATCACCTCCTTCGAGTTTTTCGAACGCAAGATCCGCGATCAGCTGGGGCGCATGCTCGGCGGCGGCGGTTTCGATCCGGCCCGGGACATCGAGGCGATCACGGTCAATCGCTGGCCCCACGGCTACGGTTTTGGCTACGACCCCACGACCGACGAGGTCGCGTGGACCCCCGAGTGGCCGGTGCAAGAACGTCCGTGGCTGCGCGCGCGCCAACCGTTTGGCCGCATCGCCATTGCCAACCACGACGCCGCGAGCAACGCCATGGCCGAGGCCTCGTTCAGTGAGGCCCACCGCGCCATCAGCGAGGTGCTTGGGGGATAGGGCCAACTCTAATGAACATTGAGGACCAGATGGACCAGTTTGAGCACTGCGTTGCAGCGTTCGCGTCCTCTGTCGCTGCGCTCGACGAGCGTCTCTTTCTCAGGAAGGTCAATGGTTGGACGCCACGGGACATCGTGGCTCATTTGATCGGGTGGAACCGTCACATAGTGCGGGGCGCAAAGCAGATTCTGTGTGGCGAGCTACCGTTCTACGACGTCGACCCTGGTCCCAACTACTCGAAGGTGAATGCCGCGCTCGTCCGCGCGTGTGGTGATACGGATCGTTCGATGCTTCTCGAGATGCTGTTTGACTCGGCCGGGGAGTTGACAGCCTTCCTACGGGCACTTGCCCCCGGGGAGTGGGATCGTGATTTCGGGGTGCGGCACAAAGGCGAGGAGCTGACGGTGAATGGTACTGCGGACGACCTAGTCACGGTGAGGAGTACTGTGGCGGAGCTAATCGCTGACTACGATCACCATCGCAGGCAGCTTGAGGAGCTGCGCGCGAGCGCTGTCTAGCTGGCGCATGAAGCCGTCGAACGCGGGCTGAAGCCGTGGTCGTCCGCCGGCCGTTGCCTGTTGGCTCGCGACGTCACCCAACGGCTGCGCTGGTGTCGAGCGAGAAGGGATTCCACTCCCAGAGTGTAAACAACATGAACGCCGTCGTGTCGAGGATAGGCGTGCTGCACGCCCCCGTGAACTGATGCTGCGTCACGAGATACGGCAGGCCGCGCGCTTCTGAATCCGATGCGCCACCAAGCTCCAGCTGGAGTATCTCCTGCTCGAGGAACGCCAGGTCCCTCGAACTCTGCTGCCTCCACAGCTTCCAAGTGAGCAGCAGCTCGGCACTGATATCCACGTTGATGTACGCCTCGCCCGAGAACGCCGCGAACGCATGCACGGTCGTGCTTCCGTCCACGCACCACGTCTCGGTGCGCTCGAGGCCGCGGAGGTGCGAGAAGCCGGACGGGTCGCCGAAGACGAGCGCCGCGCGGACGGTGTGGTCGCCTACGTTAGCGAATTGCACGTCGTCGTAGAAACACTGTCGCAGCTTCACGAGTCGCGGCGCGATCGCGGTATCACTTGCATATGCCGACAGTGCCGCGTACATGTTGGCGCTCCCCTCGGCGACGATGGTCCCGCATTCGTCCGCGCGCGCGGCGAGCCACTGTTTCAGCGCGTTCTCGAGTGATGCGTATCGCTGGTGATCCCCAGTGGACACCCCGTAGTATTGAACCGCGCGCAGCAGACCCCCACCGTCGCCGACCCAATAGTAGTTGTCGTCCGGCTGATCGCCCTGCGCCACCGGCACCGCCGACTCGGCGTCCCAGCCCTGCGGCACGCCGCGGAAGCCAGCGCCCTCAGATTGCTGAAAACCCCGGAAGACGTCGAGGATGCCGCGCGCCGCCGAGACGTTGCCCTCGTGCAGGAACACCATCGCCGCGAGAGCGTTCTTCCATGCGGTGGTGAAGTTGTCGTTCGGACGGCCTTGCACCAACCCACTCGGAGCGGCGAGGCTCTCGATGAAGCGTACGTAGCGCCTCGGTGACGGCTGCGGGTCGGTGACGGCGCGGCACGTGCTCGCGAGCAGGAGCGTGCCGCATGCAATCCCGATTGACAGCGACTTGGGCTGCATTCGCATGCCCGATGCTGGCGATTCAGCCGAAGCCGCGCAAGCCCCAGCCGGCGGCGTCGGCATGAACGACGGCTGAAGCCGCCGCTTGGCAAACTGACTGTCGCCAAGGCGACGGGGGGGGAGTCGACGTCGCTTCAGCGACAAGTGGCCGAGCCGCGGTTCTAGCCGTGGTCGTCACAGAACCGGTGCAGAGTCGCTCACGCTGGTGGCTGCGACCGACTGCCAGGTGACCGCACCGGAATGGCCGGGGTATACAGTCATGAGGGTCGGCGCACGCGAGGGACGCGGCATGCCGTGATCCCCTCCTCCCTCGCGTGTGGTCTGAGCTGGCAACTGATACCGGGTTAGCCCGAGTTGGAGGGACACATGCGAGTCACCCGAACGGCAAGTTGGACCCTGACGGCGCTGGCCACGTCGGCGCTGGTGGTAGGGTGCGATTCCGAACCCAATGCGCCACAGTTCGAAGGCACCCGCGTACTGCTCACGGATGCGCCGTTTCCTTTCGACGAGGTCTCCCGCGTGCACGTTTACATCGTGAGCGTGGACGCGGCCGAGACAGCGGACACGATGACCCCGGGGCGAGAGTGGACCAACATCGTGACACCGCGCCAGAGGTTCAACTTGCTGGACTTGCAACGGGGCACGACGGCCATCGTGGGCGAAGGAGACCTCCCCGCCGGGCAATACCAGGCGGTCCGCGTAGTGATCGACACGGATTCGTCATCGATTGAATACCAGGGTGGCGCTCCTGCCCAGATCCAGTGGCCCGTGGCCGGTGAACTGGCGCTACACGCCCTGGTGGAGGAGCCGGTTGCCGTTCCCCAGAGCGGCGGCGAAATCGTCATCGACTTCGACGTCGGCAGGAGCTTCTGGGTGAACGAGTGGAAGGCTGACTCGATCGGCCCGACCGGCGGGCCCGACTTCTTCTTCATTCCGTGGATCAGGGCCGTCAACGAGGCCGGCACCGGCGGCATCGTGGGACAACTGCTCGGAGACGCCGACGGCGACGGAACACCGGAACCGGTCGAGAGCGCCACGGTGAGCGTCCTGCGGGGCGACGTGTTGGCCGGGCCCCTCACGTGGTGGACAGTGGCGACCGGCGCGACTGACGCAAACGGCGATTTCAAGATCGACTTCCTGCTCCCCGGTACCTACATCCTGCGCGCCACGCCGCCGAGTGCGGTACCACTTGGCGCAGCCACGGTGACCGGTGTTGATGTCGCCAGCGGCGTGGACGCCAGCGTTCCCCTGGTGCTATCGAGCGCCGAGGCCGCGTCGGTGGAGATCGTGGGACCGGAACAGGTGGAGGTCGGGCATGAGATAGTGCTACGCGCGGTGGTGCTCGACGCGAACAGCGATACGCTGACGGGTCAGCCGATCTCTTGGCTGTATGGCCCGGCGGACGTGGCCGACATCTACGACCAAGGCGGCGGCATACCCACAGGTGAGTTCGCGCTGCTCAAGGGTCTCCAGGCCGGTGTGGTCTCGATCCTCGCGTCCAGCTTCGAGTTGTATGACTCAACGTCGGTCACCGTGATCGATCCCAATGCGCCACCCGTGCATACGGTGGAGCTCACACCGGCGGCAGCTACGCTCAGCGTATACGACAGCCTGATGATTGCAGTCACGCTCAAGGACGAGCAGGGCAACGTACTCGGGCCACGTGCGGTAGGGTGGGCGGTGAGCGACACCGCAGTCGTTCAACTCATCTTCACATCGCCAAGCGGGGCCAGCGTCTCCGCGGTCGGCGTTGGAGCGGCTACGGTCACCGCCACCAGCGAAGGCAAGAGCGGCGCTGCTACGGTGACAGTGAACAACTAGGGAGCGACCGGCCGAGAGGATGTATCGAGTGAGTGTCTGGCTTCCAGCATTCGCGTCGCGAGTTGACGCGGTCGGCCGCCAGGCGCGCTGACAATGGCGGACAGGTGTGGACTCGACGTTCCCAGATGTCCACCGAGGCTGCGCAGCAGCCGCGGGTCAACGCCATGGGTAGATCCCTAGGTTGCGGCCGCCTCCCTCCGCGCCCGGCGGCGTCTCACCAGCCAGACGATCAACCAGACAAAGGCGACAAGCAGAACGACCAACACCACCATCGCGGTCACGCCCAGTTTCGCCATCCCGGTGAGGCCGA
>JBDGXD010000340.1:0-4661 GCA_039584755.1 Gemmatimonadota bacterium | reverse complement strand
GGTACCGTCGGCGAAAGGCCAAGAGGTTCCGTGGCTCGAACGTGTCAGCGGACCATTTGCACTCAATTGCAGTCGGTGGCGATCCGCGTCTCGTGAGAACGAAGTCGATTTCATGCCCGCGCTTGTCTCGCCAGTAGTTCACAGCTCTGGTACCCAAAACGGCGTGGAACTCGTTGAGAACGAAATGCTCCCAAAGGGCCCCCATGTCCTCTCTGCGCAACGTGTCCCACCCACGGTAGTAGCTCACGAACCCGGTGTCGAAGCCGTACACCTTGGGCGCTGCCACTATCTCCGTCTTGGTATGTCCACTGAAGGGGCGAATCACGTGAGCCACGTGCGTGGCCGCAAGAACCTGCAGATAGTTCCCGATGGTAGTGCGGCTAACCTCACAAGGCCTAGCGTAGCTCGTCGCCTCGAAGATTCCGCCACTGTTGGACAGGAGTAGCTCGATGAAGCGCAGGAACGAGTCGCGGCGCTCCAGTCGGAATAACGCCTGAATGTCCTTCGCCCAAAAAGCGTCCATCCACTCCTGGAAGTCGCGCTCCGGCAGTGAGGGGCTTAGGAAGAAGGGAGGCAAGCCGCCGTGCAGGAAGCGATGACTTAGGTCCGTCTGCCCGAAATCGGCCAGCTCCTGTCCGATCATGGGAGTCAACCAGATGTCGCGTTTCCGTCCCGCCAGTGTGTCGCGGAACTTCGCGGTTGCCCCCAGGGTCGAGGATCCCGTTGCGATGATGCGGATATCCGGAAAGTGGTCCGCCGCGATCTTCAGTAACTCTGTAGGCCGTCTGAGTCTGTGGATTTCATCTAGCACGACCCGCTTTCCTGCTACTCCCTCGAGAAATGCCTCCGGATCCTCGAGTTGTCTGCGCACCCTTGGCAGTTCGCAGTCGTAGTACTCGATTCGAGGGAGTGACTGGCATAGGAACGTCTTCCCAACGCGGCGGACACCCGACAGCCACACGACAGGCCTGTCCCGCCAGGCCTGCTCGATCCGCCTGATCCAGAATCGTCTCCGTACCATACGCCATCAAAATGGCGAATAGTGCTACTATTTGCAAGGCTGGTTGCGTTTGGTAACGCACGCCAAGGGAAGCTCTCGGCGACGGGAAGGCTCGGTAGCCGTGGGGGATCCACTGCACGCGTCGCCGTGACGACCAGCGGATTGCGGAACTGTCAGTTTTGACAGGTGCTACAAGTATCCCGGCCGCGCCCAAGTGCATGTCCTGTTACTGTGCCAACACTTCAGAAGACCGTGCGAAAATCTCTCTCCATGGACACCAAGATCCACCCCCTCTCTTCAGCCTCGTCCAACCCGCGCACCAATCGGCCTATGTGCGATTCCCGGTCGTAGGCGTACTCCCGCTCGGCGTCGTCGTGATGCAGGATCAAACCCAAGCGGGCCCCGTCACCGGTGGTGGTGTACTCCAGCATCTCGAAATCACCGTCTGAGTTACCGAACGCCAGGATGGGCCGCCGGCCGATGTGGAGGTTGATGTTGACCGGCTTGACCGCTTTGTCATCCACGCTGCCTAATTCCGGACGCTTCACGATCACGGGCGCGCTCGGGTCGGAGCGGTATTCAGCTTGGGTACTGCTACCGACCACCTGTTGCGGCGGAATGCCATATGCCTCTTCGGCGAACACCCGCAGGAATTCGATGCCTCCTCCCGAGACGATCCACGTTTGAAAACCGTTGTCTCGCAAGTACTGCAGCAACTCGACCATCGGTACATACGTCAGCTCTGTGTAGCGGCGATTGAATCGCGGGTGCAGGGCACTCTCTTGCCATTCCCGGGCAGCAGCGTGGAACTCGTCCGTGGTCATACCCGAATGCGTAGCGGCCACTATCTCCATTAGCTGCGGCAGCCCAAACCCGGCCATAGCGGCCTGGTCGTCTTCCATGACCGCGCGCAGCGCATCCTGGCTACGCCATTCGGGGTGTTCCGGCGCCATGGCCCGCACACGGTCCAGCGCGTACGCCAACTGGAAGTAGAAGGGTCGCTCTGCCCACAATGTGCCGTCGTTGTCGAACACCGCCACGCGATCGTCCGCGGGCCGATAGTCGGGGCTGGATTCGTCGGTCACGCGATTCACGAAATCGACGATCGCGCTCTTGGATGCTCCGGCGTTCCACGACGGCAGCGGGTCGCCCGCTTGTGTTGCCTGGCACGCCGCCAACATCGCGGCACAGGCAGTCATACTCAGTGTCGCAACATTCCTGAACGCCTTCATGACTGACTCGCTCTCGAAAAGGACTTCCAACTGTCAGCTCCTCCCCACGGCGGCAGCACATACTCTCCCTGTACATCAGGGGCTGAGCGGTCGCCCGCCCAGCCCCCCCCGAAGTCTATCTCGTCAGCGTCCCTTCGATCCCGCCTGGTAGAGCATTTCGAGGGCGCCGTCGATGGTGAAGCTGCCGGGCCTCTGCCTCGGCGGGAACTCCTGGAACGTAGCCAGGAACTCGCCCACGAACCCGGCCGCTGGGCCGAAGATGAACATGTGCTCGGCCCAAAAGTGTTCGTATCCGATGCCCTCTTCGTGGGCCCGCTCAAAGGGGTCCATCCGCAGGTTCGTGATGAGCGGCGCGCGAAGGGTCTTGAACGGCTCCCGCCACACGGCGATCCCCTCGGCCTCCTGCACGGAGAACTGGATCTTCCAGGCGTTGTAGCGGAAAGCAGAAAGGGAGCCATCGTCGGTGAAGTAGAATTTCTCAACTCGCGGCCCGGAATCGGTCTCGCCGCGGAAGTGCGGCATGAAGTCATACCCGTCGAGGTGGACGTTGAAGCTCTTTCCCGTGGCCGTGGTCCCGTCGAGGAGCTGCTGCTTGACGTTCGGGTTGCCTGCGGCAGAGAGCAGCGTCGGGAGCCAGTCCGTCATCTCGATGATCTCATTCGAAACCCGGCCCCCGGGGATGGTGCCGGGCCAGCTAACCATCATGGGAACGCGGAATCCGCCCTCCCACGTGGTGTTCTTCTCGCCCTTCCACATGATCGACCCGCCATCGGGCCAACTCATGACTTCGGCGCCGTTGTCCGTGGAGTACATCACGATGGTGTTCTCCGTGATGCCCAGCTCATCGAGCTTGTCGAGTAGTTGTCCTACGTGCCCGTCGTGCTCCACCATGCCGTCCGCGTACACACCGTAGCCAGTTGCGCCCTCGGCTTCGGGGGCGAGGCGCGTCCAGACGTGCATCCGCGTCGAGTTGAACCAGACGAAGAAGGGCTCGTTCGCCGCGTGCGCCCGATCGATGAAGTCCAGCCCCGCCTCGAGGAACTCCGCATCCACCGTCTCCATGCGCCGCTTGTTGAGCGGGCCCGTGTCCTCGATTCTACCATCGGCATAGGAGTGGATGACACCGCGGGGCCCATACCGCTCCGCGAACGTCCGTCCGTCGCCGGTCACCAGATCGGCCGGGTAATCAGGATGCTCCGGCTCTTCCTCAGCATTCAGATGATACAGGTTGCCGTAGAACTCGTCGAAGCCATGGTTTGTGGGCAGGTGCTCATCAAGGTCACCTAGGTGGTTCTTTCCGAACTGCCCGGTGCGGTAGCCCAGGGGCTTGAGCATCTCGGCAATGGTCGGGTCCTCGGCCTGGAGTCCCTCTGCAGCACCTGGAAGCCCGACCTTGGTCAGGCCGGTCCGGAACGGACTCTGGCCGGTGATGAACGCTGCTCGTCCAGCGGTGCAGCTGTTCTCGCCGTAGGCGTCGGTGAAAAGGATACCTTCGTCCGCGATACGGTCGATGTTCGGCGTCCGGTACCCCATCGCGCCCCGGTTGTAGGCACTGATGTTGTACTGCCCGATGTCGTCACCCCAGATGATGAGGATGTTGGGCCTGTCCTGGGCATTCGCCGTGGCAGTAATCGCCACCAGGGCAAAGACGCCCAACAGCCGTTTGAAGATTGTCATCGAGTCTCCTCCTTCGTTGAGCGTTGTTGTTCAATACCTGTATCAGATCGGCGAGGTGCAGACACGGAGCTGAACGCGATTAAACCCTGCCTCACCTCTGGGACATCGCTTTGTGTCGATCGAGGCTGCGCATCCTCAGCCCACGCGTGGCAAACCGCGGAATATGCTTTACTGGCACAAACCCGCAACCGTGGTCCAGCCAATCGACGTGAAACACGCCACGCGTGCGGATGTTCCCTGCGAGGCCGTCCCTCAGGTGCCCGACGACGCAAGCTATCGGTTGACAACTTGTAGGTTGGACGTGAGACCTGGCCCGCCTCTCTGCCAACATCCTACTTGAACGACTCACCTGGAAGGATGCATGTAATGAGCAGACTTGTGAGTTCCTGGCCGACGCGTTGCATGGCAGGTAAGTTGGCAGCTCCACAAAGAACGCGGTTTTTGACGGATCCCGGACTCTCCGCCCGGACCGTGCGCCACAACGCCGGGAGTACCGCCATGGCTTCAGACATCTGCCTCGTGCTGCATCGTAAATCGGCCAACGAGCCTGAGATCAAGCAGGCTGTTAAACACGTTCGGGGCCAGGGAATCAAGCTTCGCGTGCGCATTCCGTGGAACAAGCGGGACAAGCCAAGAGTCGTGAAAGAGGCGCTGGCCGCTGGCGCGACGCGCATCATTGCGGGGGGTGGAGACGGCACGATCAACGCGGTGGCCAACGCGCTTGTTGGAAAGGGCAAGAAGAAGCCGGGCGC
>JBDGXD010000339.1:0-4664 GCA_039584755.1 Gemmatimonadota bacterium | reverse complement strand
ACTGGCAGGCCGAGGTCAACTGACTTGGGTGGCGCGAGTTGCAGTCTTCTCTCATCTTCCCTACGTGACCAGTGCACTATTGCCCTGTTACAGGTGAGCGCACAACATGTACCAGGTTTATTACGATCTACGCTCTTCCATTCGGACTCTGACCCGTCGGCCGCTCTACCCGCTCCTAGGCGTCGTCATTCTGGCACTCGGCCTGTCGGCCAGTGTTGCGGTGTTCACCTACATCAATGGCTTTTATCAACCTTTTCCCGGCGTGGACGCTGGCAAGTTGGTGAGGCTCTTCGGCACTGAGAACGAAGACGGCTTTCAAGACATCTCGTACCTCGATTTCCTCGACTACGCAGCAGCAGCCGAGCGATCGTTCGAGGGCATCACAGCGGCCCAACCATTCTACGCGGCCAGCGTACGACTCGAGAACATGACCGAGGTCGCTTTTCTGGAGGCTGTGTCGGGCGATTACTTCTCGGTCCTGGGTCCGGAGTTGAGCGTTGGCCGTGGCATTACCGCAGACGACGATCGCCCTGGCGCAGAATCTGTAGCCGTCATCTCTCACAGCTGGTGGCAGCGCAGTTTCAATGCGGACCCGTCCGTCATTGGGTCGACCATCTATTTGAATTTCAGACCTTTCGTCTTGGTGGGAGTCATGTCGCCCGAGTACTTGGGCACCAACTCCGGCTACAGGCCCGATGTGTGGATCCCAATCGCGCCGTTCAGAGACAGATACACCAGTTGGGCTGCTCAAGCTGAGAATCGGGACATCCCGCTGGTTAGAGTCTACGGGCGGTTGCGTGACGGGGTCCCGCGGACGCAGGCAGTTGCAGAGTTGAGTGGGATTGCGGTGGGACTGGATGACATGTATCCCAGGCAGGATGCTGCCAGAAGCATACGTGTGGATGCTGCCACTTGGATCGATCCACGGTCCCGCCTGGCGGAGTCGGCCACGGTTCGGCTTATGATGGTCACCGCGGCTGTCCTGTTGCTACTGGCATGTGCCAATGTTGCCAACCTGCTCTTGTCGGTGGCGATTGGGCGCCAACGTGAAACAACGATGCGGGCTGCATTGGGGGCATCACCCGCGCGGCTAATCCGCCAGGTATTGCTGGAGAACGTCCTGCTGTCCGGTGTTGCCGGTGCAGTGGCGTTGACACTAGCTGGTCCGGCTAGCGCACGCATTGGATCCTATTTCGCGAGTCCCAGTGTGTGGGGCGCCAATGTGGCTCGTGAGGTCGCCATCGATCTCCGAGTGGTAGTGTTTGCGCTAGCCATTGCGGTTGTCACCGGGGTCGCTGCGGGTCTGCTGCCGGCGTGGCGGGCCTCACGTAGAAATCTGCTGGAGACGCTCACTCCGGGTGCGGAGATGAGCGCCTGGAGCAATCGCCGAGTTTGGGGACTGCGTGTACCCGGTGTGAACGACATCCTGGTTTCCACTCAGGTTGCGCTCTCCATAGTGCTACTGGTGGTAGCCGGTCTGGTGCTGCGCACGTTCGTTACGGTGGGCAATCTGGATCCCGGGTTTGCCTACGATCACATGGTCGTGACCCACATCTCCACGAGCAGCACGACTCTAGAACCGACGGATCGTGACCGGTTTTTCAGGGAGACGGCCTCGCGGCTTTCCGACGAACCGTGGGTGCGTTCTGCAACAGTTGCGGACTACCCGCTACTGTCACCACACCAATCGGCAGAACTAAGACTGGATGGACAGAGCGACCTGGTTCCCCTGGTGTATTCCAAGGTAATTCCGGGTTTCTTTGCGGCACTGGGGATAGAGTTGATGGGCGGGCGTAGCTTCACGGCCGGTGATACCGCCGGGGCCAGAGATGTCGCAATGATCAACGCTAGCCTGGCTCAGCGGTTCTTTGCTGGGCGGGACCCGGTTGGCGGACGTATCTGGTGGCCGGTGGCTGGTGGTGAGTCAGAGCGTGAGTTCGAGATTGTCGGTGTGGTGCGGGATACGAAGACTCGAGACTTCATGGCGGAGCCCGAGCCAACGGTCTACTTCTCCTATCCACAATACAGCTATCCCACAGGCAGCGCCTTGTTGGTTGTCGCCAACGGCGCTCCGGCACTCGCAGTTCCGGTGCTGTACCGCTGGCTGCGGGACTTCGAGCCGCATCTCGCCATCGTCAATGTGGTGACATACAACGACGTTGTTAGCGGCTACCTTTACACCCAGAGAATGAACGCGGAGATGTACTCAGTGCTGGCCTTTCTCGGGCTGGGTCTCGCCGCGGTCGGGATCTTCAGCGTTTTGAGCCTTGCCGTCAACCGCAGGACACGAGAGATCGGAATCCGCATGTCCATCGGAGCCCATCGGGGAGACATCGCGCGTCTGGTAATCGGACGTGCATTACCGTCCGTAGCGCTCGGGATCGGCGTCGGCCTGGTGGCCGCGGTTGCGATGACGGGCCTGGTGCGAAGCCTGTTGTTCGGAGTCGAGCCGTCCGACCCACTCTCATTGGCGGGCGGCGCCGGTGCGCTCCTGGTCGCTGCTCTGTTGGCCGCGTACCTTCCTGCTCACCGTGCGGCCCGAGTCGATCCGGTCAAGGCATTGCGGCGCGAGTAGGCCGCTCCGCCCTACCCGGCCTCTGATGAGATCCTGCCAGCGAATCATGGCGCCATAATGTCACTCACCCTCATCACGCGTGCGACGAGCACTCCGTCTCGCAACGCAATCGTCGATGTTGCCGGGAGCTACACGTACGAAGATCTCCTGCAGTCGTCAGCGGCCGTCGCAGCGAATATCCTGTGCGATGCGGGTGATCTGGGCGAGGCACGAGTGGCGTTCCTCGCCCCACCAGGCTTTCACTACGTTGCGACGCAGTGGGGCGTTTGGCGTGCCGGCGGCATGGCCGTGCCATTTGCGGTCTCACATCCACCCGGCGAGTTGGCACATGTCCTGGATGACGCGGAACCGACGATGGTAATCGTGCATCCCGATTTAGAGAGAAATGTGAGAACATTGGCCGAGTCGCGCGGCATCCAGGTAGCGCGGACATCAGATCTGATGCGGGGAGCGGAGAGCGGGGAGCAGAGTGCGCTGCCGCACGTAGACATGAATCGGCGCGCAATGATGCTCTACACTAGCGGAACTACAGGGAAGCCCAAAGGTGTGGTGACGACACACGCGCAGATCGAGGCACAGGTTAGGTCGTTGGTCGAGGCATGGGAGTGGGTCGCCGAGGATCGCATCCTGTCGGTATTACCGTTACATCACGTTCACGGAATCGTAAATGTCTTGACATGCGCGTTGTGGAGCGGCGCGTGTTGCGAGATGCTGCCACGGTTCGATGCGGCTGAGACGTGGTCTCACCTGATCGAACGGCCGCTAACCCTGTTCATGGCGGTGCCCACGATCTATGGACGACTCATCGCAACTTGGGATGAAGCGTCAACCGAACAACAGAAAGCGATGTCAGCCGCGTGCGGCAAACTGCGCCTCATGGTATCGGGATCTGCGGCGTTGCCGGTAAGCGTACTGCAGCGATGGCGAGAGCTGAGCGGACACGTACTTCTCGAGCGATACGGCATGACTGAGATCGGCATGGGTCTGTCGAATCCGCTCCATGGAGACCGACTCCCAGGTTCAGTGGGGAGTCCGCTGCCGTGGGTGGAGGCACGTCTGGCGGACGAAGCAATGCAAGACGTGCCGGCCGGTGCTCCGGGTGAGATACTGATCAGAGGGCCGAACGTGTTTCTTGAGTACTGGCGTCTCCCCGAAGAGACTGCGGATGCCTTCCATGACGGCTGGTTCAAGACCGGTGACGTGGCCGTTGTGGAAGATGGACGTTATCGAATCATGGGACGCCGCAGCGTGGACATCATCAAGACCGGAGGGTACAAGGTGTCTGCTCTCGAGATAGAAGAGGTGCTGCGCACTCACCCGGCGATTCAAGAGTGTGCAGTCGTTGGCGTGCCAGACTCCGAGTGGGGAGAACGGGTTTGTGTGGCAGTCGAATTGGCCCAGGAGAGCGAGCTCACACTCGACCCCCTCAAGCGATGGTCGCGCGACCGCCTCGCGCCGTACAAGATCCCGAAGGAACTCAAGGTCGTGGCAGCATTACCACGCAATGCAATGGGAAAAGTGACCAAACCCGATGTTGCCAGGCTCTTCAGCCGCTTGGCATCTGCTTGACGTGCAGATCCCTCTGCGGGAATGGGATCTCTATGCCTTCCCGTTTGAGTGCCTTGTACACCCGTTTGTTCAGTTCGTGTAGCGTGCGGCCGCGGAGCTCGGGTTCTTTCGACCAAGCCAGCAGTTCGAAGTCCAGGCTCGAATCTCCGAATCCCCGCATGCGCACTCGGGGAGTGGGATGCGCTGCTAGCTCCTCTACTCCCTCACAGCAACTCAGCAGCACCGCTTCGACCTGGTCCACGTCGCTGCCGTAGGACACACCGATCTTCACTCTCACACGCAATTTCTGGTGAGGGCCGGCGGACTCATTGACTATCTTGGATCCGGCTACGACGGCATTCGGCACTGTGACCTCCACATCGTCGCGAGTCAGGATCCGCGTGCTACGGAGTCCTATGTCAGTGACTTTGCCTCTCAGTCTGTCGTCGATGTAGATGTAGTCTCCAATCTCGTAGGGCGAGTCAGCCATGATGAAGACACCGGAGAACAGATTGGCGAGCGTGTCCTTGGCCGCGAACCC
>JBDGXD010000338.1:4701-5676 GCA_039584755.1 Gemmatimonadota bacterium | reverse complement strand
TCGGGCGTGTCGCTCGACGTGGTGCGGGCGGCGCAGGATGCCAACGAGCGGCAGAAGGGTGTGCTGTTCCGCAAGCTGCGGCAGGCCAACGGCGACGAGCTGTCAGGCAAAGCCGTTGCGGTGTGGGGACTTGCCTTCAAGGCTCAGACGGATGACATGCGGGAGAGCCCCTCGATTCAGCTGATCAAGAGCCTGCTCAAGGCCGGCGCACGGGTCAGGGCGCACGACCCCAAGGCTATGGGGACGGCACGGCGGGTGTTCGGCGACCAGATCGAGTACGTGGAGGACGCCTACGATTGCCTGGATGAGGCCAACGCCCTGGTGATCGCCACCGAGTGGATGGCATTCAGAAACCCGGATTTCGAGCGGATGAAGTCGCTACTCAAGCACCCCGTCATCGTAGACGGCCGAAACCTGTACGATTCGGCCAAGATGAGCGAGCGGGGCTTCACCTACCTGTGCATCGGCCGGAGAAACGGCAAGTGAAAGCACTGGTGACAGGCGCCGCCGGGTTTCTGGGCTCTCATCTGTGCGACCGGCTGGTGCGGGACGGCTTCACCGTGGTCGGCATGGACAACATGGTGACCGGCTCGCGCGACAATCTGGCGCAGCTCGAGGCCAGCGAGAGTTTCACGCTGGTACACCACGACATGTCCAAGTTCATCTCGCTGGACGGGCCGTTGGACGCGGTGTTCCACTTTGCTTCGCCGGCCAGCCCGATTGACTACCTCCAGATGCCGATTCAAACCCTCAAGGTAGGATCGCTCGGCACCCACAACGCCCTCGGCCTGGCACGGGAAAAGGGGGCCAGGTTCTTTCTGGCCAGCACTTCCGAGGTATACGGCGATCCGCAGGTACATCCCCAGCCGGAATGGTATTGGGGCCACGTGAACCCGGTTGGCCCGCGCGGTGTGTACGACGAGGCCAAGCGGTTTGCCGAAGCGATAACCATGGCGTATCACCGCTACCACGGCA
>JBDGXD010000338.1:0-4692 GCA_039584755.1 Gemmatimonadota bacterium | reverse complement strand
GAATCTTCAACACCTACGGCACCCGCATGCGTCCCAACGACGGCCGCGTGGTCTCCAATTTCATCGTTCAGGCTCTGCGAGGAGAGCCGCTCACGGTCTACGGTGACGGCTCGCAGACACGGTCGTTCTGCTATGTGGACGACGAGATCGAGGGGATAGTGCGGTTGTTCGAGCACGGCGGACCGGATCCCACGAATGTCGGGAACCCCAGCGAATTCACAGTAAACCAGCTGGCCGATCTGGTGGTCAAGCTCACCGGGTCGGACTCGGAGATCGAGTACCGGCCGCTACCGACCGACGACCCAACCGTACGCTGTCCCGATATCTCCAAGGCAAAGGAAGAGCTGGATTGGGAGCCCAAGGTCTCGCTCGAGGACGGTCTGAAGCGGACGATCGAGTATTTCAAGACGTTGCTGGGCAGGTAGGGCCTCGGATCTACGCTGAAGGAGGCGGATGAGCGCTGTCTGTCCCGCCCTGATAGGATGGTCAAGGACGGTGGAGAACGGTGTAGGACGGTCGAGGACGAACCGGGCAACAGCACACCTCAACGACGATCTTCGGCCCGGAACCGCAGGATGAGGTTCTCTCCTGTGCTGGGGCTGATCGCAACCCCGACGATATCAGTTGGAGATAGAAACGGGGTCGGCTCGAGTTGGATATACTGGGGGAGTACAACGGTCTGTTGGTATTCGCCTTGTGATGTGAAGACATCGAATATCGTTTGACCTAATCCCACCGACAGCCAGCGGCGCACCCAGATTGCTCCATCGTTGCGAGGTGGACAGCGGCGTACGCCGGATAGGTGTGCGGCAACTCCAAGGTTCGGATCCCACGCGGGCAGCGGCGCAAACGGAACGTGGCTCAAGCCGCGAAGCATGCGCCCGCCACCTGGGCTCGTGCGGACCCACGCAGTCAGTTGCGGGACATTGGCATGCGCCGGGACGAAGAGGGTATCCAGCAGCTCACCCTCCGGCGTGTAGCGAATCATGAAGGGTGCCGCGGAACCATCCTCGAGCCAACGCTTTCCTGGGTATAGCAGCGCACCGGCCGTGTCGAATCGGGTAGCCCGCATCGAGCGCCAATCGGCGTACACCGGGCCATTGAAGACGTGCTCGAACCTGGTTAGCAGGCCGGTGACCGAGTCGAGGCCGAAGCGGCTCACCCGATGAACATCCCGCACGTACAGCCGACCGTCCGGGCCAACGGCTGGCCCCGTTGGCAGTCGCGTGTACTCTTTTAGGGAATCGGTTCCTCGTAGCTGGACAACATCCACCTGATCGGATCGGTCCGCCGGGCCCTGGAAGTGATTGTCCTGCAACCAGTTGCGGGTCAGTCGCCCGTTTGGCACAGCTCTTGTCTGCCGACGTGAGGGAGTGCCACAGGGAGGCAAGGGCAGATGTCCAACACGCACGTGAGCAGTGGAGAAGTGGCCCCGGCGGCCCGAATTTCGGCCCGGCGGAAGAAACCGTTGGACGCTGTCCGGGAGGAATTGGAGGGGAAGATGTCTGGGGGAGCGCGCCGCCGCGGCGGCGGCGCCGCAACGGTCCTGGGACTCCTGCTCCTGGTAGCTTCAGGAGCAATGGGCCAGGACATTAAATTCGGCATTCGAGCCGGACTCAACGTGTCGGGCGTCATCTATCAGGACGCGGGTGCCGCGGGCGGCATGGTTCTCAAGCAAGGCATCCACCTCGGCGCGGGTGCGGCGCTACGGGTCAGCCGATTCCTTTCCGTGGAGACCGCAGTTCTGATCTCGCAGGACGGCTTCCAGGGAGAGGGCGGGCATCCTGGCGAGTTCCAGATGGACTACCTGGAACTGCCCATCATGCTGAAGGTCCGCATCCCGACTCGCGTGTCACCGCACCTCCTCGTCGGCCTCACGGCGGGGTACATGGTGCGCTGCCGGCTGACCGGCGTCGCCTTCGTGGAAACGACCACGTGTGACGATAGACTCGTGGGAACCCGCTGGCGGTCCTTCGATGTGGGCGGCCTCTTCGGATTGGGCGCGACACTGCCAACGCGCATGGGACGCTTCGGTCTCGACGCGTTCCTCAGTCTTGGCATCCGAGACCTCAAAGAGGATCTCCTGCCTCCGGGAAGCGCCAGGCGCGGCGCGATCCGGGTCTCCATGACGTGGTTTCCCGCATCCGGAGAGCGATCATGAGCGCCCGCGCGCACGTCCCGATGATGAGGCGGGCCCTCGGCGCGTACCTCCTGGCGATGGCATTCGGGTGCGCCGAGTCGTCTGTGTGGCCCGACTTCGACCAACCGCCGGTGCCTGAGCAGAGGGACGACGGGTGGACCGTCGGCATCCCCTCCGAGTTCGGCTTCGATCCCGAACGCTTCGCGGTCATGCACGAGCTCCTCGAGGCGCGTCGCATGGGCGGAGTCGATGCGGTTCTGATCGCCCGGGGCGGCAGGCTCGTCTACGAGGGATACTTCGCACCTGGCGCCAGCATCGACAACACCCACATGCTGGCGTCGGGCACGAAGAGCGTCGTCTCCCTCCTGGTGGGTGCGGCGTTGGGCCGCGGCCTGATCCAGGGAGCCGACCAAGCGCTCTCGGACTTCTTCCCCGAGCATGCGGACATCTTCGCCGCGGAGCCGGACAAGGGTGACATCACACTCCGTGACGTGCTGACGATGAGCGCCGGCCTCCAGTGGGACGAGAACCACCCTTCAGACCTCGAGCAGGACGGACGCTATGTGCGCGTTGCGCCGGATGCCGCCCGGTACGTGCTCGAGCAGCCGTTGGTGGGCGAACCGGGCTCGGAGTTCCTCTATTCGGGGGGCTGCTCGATCCTCCTTGCAGCCATCGTGCGCAACGTCACGGGTACTGAAGCCGACGCATTCGCCGAGGAAGCGCTCTTCGGGCCCCTCGGGATCGACGAGTACGCATGGGGCCACCTGGCCGACGGGCTTGTGGACGCCGACGGAGGGCTCCACCTGCCAGGCCGGGACTTCCTGAAGCTCGGACAGCTCGTGCTGCAGGACGGTTCATGGAACGGGCAGCAGGTGATCCCGGCTGGCTGGATCGACGAGTCCACGCGGGCCTGGATCAACACCGGTTCGAATGCCACTCGGTACGGCTACCAGTGGTGGACATACGAACTCCCCCGCAGCGACGGTACGGTCGATCTGGACGGCATCGTGCTGGCCAGCGGTTATGGTGGTCAGAAGCTCTTCATTGTCCCCGCGCTCGACCTCGTGGTCGTTACGTTCGGATGCACGAGCAGCGACGGAATGACACTGTCCGGCTACGACTGCGGGTACGCCCACAACGCCGGTGAGCTGGTCCTGTACAACTACATCCTCAAGAGCATGGAGGCGTGGTGAGCGGCACCGTTGATGATCGGCATTGCGGGACCCGGCAGTCGGCCAAGACACGCCAAGGCACATGAGGGTGTAATCAAGGACGGTCTAGGACGGAGGAGCCGCCCCCAAAGCATTCTACATTCTACATCCGAAATCCTACAATCTGCCCCCACTGCCCTTCTGCTACTGCGTCGCCCCGAGAGGGCGGGCTCGGCCAAGAACAGAGTCCTCAGGATTTCCCCGAACTGAAGCCCGGGGTAAGAGGGGGCGACGGGAAGAACCAGGAGAGACCCTTTCTGTAGACCAACGTCCACCCAGTGAAACAAAACCCCCTGGGGTCCCGTTATATGAACCATTCATATAGTTTATGTGAACGGTTCATATAGTGTCAGCTCACGTATTTCAACGGTCACTTTGGACGAGCGAGTCCGCATGAAAGACCCAAGCGAAGCCCTTCCTCTCACCACACTCACCTATCACATCCTGCTCGCGCTCGCCGATCACGACAGGCACGGGTACAGCATCATCAAGGAAGTGGAACAGCGAACCGGCCAGAGCATGCAGATCGAGACCGGCGCGCTGTATCACGCGATCAGACGAATGCGGAAGGAGGAGTTGATCGAGCCGGCTCCGGCAATTGAGCACGAATCAGACAAGGACAGCAGAAGACGGACCTACCGGCTCACGGAGTGGGGACGCAATGTCCTCGCGGCGGAATCCGCGCGGTTGAGGCAGCTGGTGGACATAGCGGAAGCAAAGCAGGTGCTGCAGGCGCGGGCAACATGAGTCGCAAGAGCTCAGTTGGACCTTCCCCGCTCTGGCTCTGGCTCTTCCGCCGAGCCCTATGGTTCCACCCAGCGACATTGCGCGCCGAGTACGGGTTGGAAATCGAAGACGTTTTCCGCACTCGCGTCGAGAACGCGCGCAGGGCGTTTGGCAGTCGCAAGCTGTTGGGCTTTCAGATGCGAGAGGTAAAGGGCCTGGTACGCACGGGGCTACAATCGAGATGGGAAGGCCGCGCACGGGGTGCGGCCTCGGCGAGTCCACCAGGAAACCAACACGACAAAGAAAAAAACGGAATCATGACCGGAACATTCGCAGATTTGAGCCTGGCCCTGCGTGGGCTGAGAAGAGCACCCGGGTTCACCATCTCGGCTGTGTCGATTCTCGCCCTGGGCATAGGTGCAAATGTCACAGCCTTTTCGGCGCTGAAGGTTGCGGTCCTCACTCCACCCCCGTTCCCTGAAGCAGAGCAGCTAGTCAGTGTAGATCTGACTCGTTCGGAGAACAACAGAGAGAGCATCTCGCGGTGGGCGTATCCGTATGTCCGGCGACTTGCTGATTGGCCGGACCGCTTAGTCGATCCGGTGGCCAGCTACA
>JBDGXD010000337.1:0-4714 GCA_039584755.1 Gemmatimonadota bacterium | reverse complement strand
TACCGGTCATCCTGGCGGTCGACTGCACCAAGACCACGCGTACCATCGCCGCCATCGTACTCGGTTGTCAGACACTCGATCCCGTGGTATCGATTCGTGGCGTCGTACTGAATCGGGTGGCCAGCGCGCGACACGAATCGGTGTTGCGTGAATCCGTGGAATCGATCTGCAACCTTCCTGTGGTGGGATCGGTAGGGCGCATCAAGCAACAGTTGTTTCCCGAGCGACACTTGGGGTTGATCCCGCCTCAGGAGCACGGCCAGTTGGATCACTCGATAGAGCAGGTTCGGTCCATAGTAGAAGACAGTCTGGACCTGGGTGTGTTGTGGGAGCTGGCCCAAAGAGCTGCAGATACACCGAAGGTCCGAACCATGCCTGATGGGGTGCACCAGACCGATGTGAGGGCAGTGCGCGTCGGCATCTTCAGGGATGCGGCATTTCAATTCTATTATCCGGAGAACCTAGAGGCACTCGAGCGGGCTGGGGCGGAGCTGGTTGACGTATCTCCGCTCAGCGATACCAGTCTGCCCAACGTCGATGCCCTCTACATCGGTGGAGGTTTCCCGGAGACTCTCGCGCCGGGATTAACGAGCAACCGGCCTTTTCTCGAAGCTGTGCGGCTGGCGGCGGAGAATGGCTTGCCGATCTATGCGGAGTGTGGTGGTGCAGTGTTCCTGGGTGAAGAGCTTGTTTACGAGGGGAAGCACTACCAGATGGCGGGAGTGTTGCCAGTGACGTACGGATTCCAAACGAGGCCGAGGGGGCACGGTTATGTAGAGTTGGAAGCGGTTGAGCAGAATCCGTTTTATTCAGTAGGGGATGCTATCCGAGGCCATGAGTTTCACTACACCTACATGCTTTCCGCGTCGAATGACGACCGGAGGTTCGCGTTCAAGGTGAACCGGGGGTACGGATTCGACGGTCACCGAGATGGTCTTGTCCACGGCAACGTACTGGCATGTTATACCCACGTGCACGCTGCGGGAACGGAGCAGTGGGCGGGAGCGGTCGTCGCAGCTGCTACTCGTTTCAAACTGACGACGGCGAACAGGATTGAGTATGAGTAGCTTGGGCTCGGGAACCGCGAGGTTTCTCCCCATCGGAATCGATGTAAGGGGCAGGAAGTGTGTCGTAGTGGGTGGCGGAACGATCGGGTGCCGCAAGGTGCTGACCTTGGAAAGGGCCGGAGCGGCGGTTACTGTCGTCTCTCCTGCCGTGACTGAAGAACTGGCCGAGGCGGTCAAGGAACGAAGCATAGTATGGATTAGAGACCAGTTCTGTGAAGCGCACCTAGAGGGCGCCTTCCTGGTCGTCGCGGCCACCAATGACAAAGCCCTGAATGCCAGCGTAACTCGTCTCGGCAGCCAACGCGATGTTCTCGTGTGTGATGCTTCGTCCGCCGAGCGTTCGCAGGTTATCTTTGGGGCGCTGCTGGAGGCTGACGAGGCCACCATTGCCGTGTTCACCGACGGTCGCGATCCAGCAACGGCTCGCCGCACGCGTGATGAGATAGCAGATCACCTCGTCCGAGGTCGCAACCACAGTAAGTAGGGCAATGGTGTTACACACGAGCAAGAACAATATCCAGACCCAAGTTGCCTGCCGCAAAGGTGCACTGTTGATAAGCCTCGGCACGGCCAGTGATGACAGGCAGTCGAGTCTGGCCATGACCATGTCCGGACAGGCCAAAGCGCTGACGAGCCTGCTGCCAGAGGGTTGGTGTGTGTTGACGGCGATCCATCGAGGGCAGCCCGACATTGGCAGCGTTGTCCGGCAGATCGAGGCAGATGGCATCACAGACCTGACCGTGGTACCGATGCACCCGCACTTCAGTGAGGCCACGACGGGTGCCATCATGCAAGAGCTGTACAGCGTCCTCCGTGATTCTGGTCAGCCAACCAATCTGACCACTAGGACCACGTGGTTTGACGAGCTGGGCTATGTGAATGCACAAGCCAGGATACTGGCCGAGTTCGCGATCTCTCGGAGGCTCAATCCGGGTGATGCACATATTCTCTTTGCAGCTCACTCTCCCGCATCTGCGGATTCGAATGCACGTGCGACTTACTCCAGTCAGGTCAGGCGAAGCGTTGAGTTGGTCGTAGAACGTCTCGGTTGGCCACAACAACGTGTGTCACTCTCGTTTGGGAACCGGCCGGAATCTGCCTTGCGATTGCGGCCTGATGCGAGTCGTGCGGTAGCTCAATTATTGAAGGGTGGAAAGCGGAAGGTGATTCTGTGCCACTTGACTTTCCCGGTGAATTGCTGGGATCTGACGAGTGACACTGGTGGTCTGGCTGACGAAGTACACGTGTGCCCGGCATTGAATGCGTATGGGCCGTTCATGGCGGCGCTGAAAAGCATTGTGCTGAGGGGGCCCAGATCGGTTGTGTCGACTCAAACCATGCCACGACCTATGCTGCAGGTGGTGTCCGAGCCTGGGCCGACGGAGGACGAACCGAAGACTCTCATGATGATAGGGGCGTCACTCGCGAACGGCCTTAGTCACACACGTGGACCCCGCTTGACCTTTAGCGACCCGTCTGTGTTCGGCGCTGTGAAGAAGTCCCGCAAGGGTCTATTCGAGTTTCTGGATTGGGTGAAACAACAGACACCCACTGACGAAGCGTTCGTGTGGGACACGTGCCAACGGATAGAATACTATGGCTGGCTCACGAATCCGGATGACGTCGCGGCACGAGAGTGGACCATTGCCCAGATCAGACAGCGGTTGTACGAGAGTGAGCCGGATGGGTTGGCGGTGAACATCCTGTTTGGCACAGATGCTTGGCACCATCTGATGCGTACCGCGGCAGGCCTGAACAGCGCTTTGCCCGGTGACACGGATGTGGCTGCTCAACTGCAGACGGCGTGTAGGATAGCGGAGCGCACGGCGACTGCGGGCCCACGCGCGAACCGCCTGGTCGAGGAGGCGGTGGACATGGCGCAACGTGTACGCGCCGGAACTACTTGGGGCCGATTCAGCATGGGGTATTGCTTCGCCGCCCTATCGCGTCTGCACGAGGTTGGCACTGCAAGGTTCGATGAGTGCCGCCACGTGGTCATCGGTGGTTCGACGACGTCGCGTTCCGTTGTGGCTACCCTGTCTGACCACTTCCAGGTACCGCATCGTCAAATGACTCTGGTCTATCGGTGCAACCACGGGCAGATGAAGTTGCTGCGCAGCGCCATCGGCAACGGAAAGAGATTGCGTGTCAATTCCTATTCGGAGCGCGGTGTTGTAAAGGCCATTGCCGACGCGGACTTCGTGTTTTTTGGAATCGACCATCCAGAACCTGTGCTGGATGCAACTCAGTTGCACGATCTCAGGGATTACAGAGGCAGGCCGCTCCGGGTAGTGGATTTCAACACGTTCGGCTCATTGTGCAACCTCGAACCAATGGACGGCGTGTCAGTCTGGGACGCAGCCGATCTCGATCGGGCCGTGGCGGCCCACGCCGAGATCATGAGGGCGCGAGAGCAGTTCGTCCGTGCGGTGGCAGAGGCGGAAGAGTGGATCGAGCGGCACCTACCCGGGGCGCAGATACGGGCCACTCCGTCCGAGAAGCAAGCTGCCGGGAATACGGAGTAGCCGCGCCGCGGCCCTTGGTGTATCCCCCGAAAACCGCACACCTCAAGTGGAATGTGAGCTGTTTGATGTTGATTCTCATGGTGCATGGAAGCCCGAACTCAAAGTGGCGGGAAGCGGTGGAGCGGTTGACTGAAGAGTTGCAGGCTGAGGTGAACGAGGTCGAGGTACGCCTGGCCTACATGGAGTACGCCCCACCTACTTTGATGGATGTGGTATCGTCGGCGGTCGAGTCGGGGGTGACGGAAGTCCGCGTGCTTCCAATATTCTTGGCGAGTCAGGGGCATGTGGATCGAAATGTGAGGCCGTTGGTGGAGGAAGCGCGGGCGGTGTACGACTCACTAGAGGTGGAATTGCTGCCGGCGTTGGCAGAGCATCGAAGATTCCGTGAGTTTCTGGCAACAGTTGCCAGAGAGCAAGCCGAGTAGCGGGCGTTCTGTAACCACACTCGACTGGCGGAGTGGATATCCCATCGGCGGTTTCAAGCGGGGACCAATGAGCAGATGAGCAAGCGAGCTTCTAATCCGGCTACCGTTTACCTGGTGGGTGCGGGCCCCGGTCACCCCGGCCTGGTCACGCTGCGTGCCGTTCAGTGCATTGGGTCGGCAGACTTGGTGCTATATGACTACCTGGTGAATCCAGCCATCGTGAATCACGCATCGGATACCGCCGAGTTGGTGCCGCTGGGTCGTCCCGGGACGGGCAGAGTGTTCAGTCAAAGTGAGATCAACGATCTGCTGGTAGATGAGGCTCGGAGGGGCCGGGTCGTGGTTCGGCTCAAAGGAGGCGACCCATCGGTATTCGGGCGCGGTGCCGATGAGGTGGCGGCGCTCCGCAAGGCCGGTGTGCCCTATGAGGTAGTGCCTGGCATCACCACGGGACTGGCAATCGCGGCTTTTTGTGAGATTCCCGTTACCCATCACGATGATGCGTCGGCTGTGGCACTGGTCGCCGGACGAGAACGCGACGACAAGTCGGAGACCAGCCTCGACTATGCTGCACTGGCGCGGTTCCCGGGAACGCTGATCCTGTACATGGGAGTGAAGCGGTGTGGGGAGTGGAGCCAGGCTCTGATACGAGAAGGCAAGGACCGCGAGACTCCTGTTGCGATTGTCCGCTGGGGTA
>JBDGXD010000336.1:0-4730 GCA_039584755.1 Gemmatimonadota bacterium | reverse complement strand
GGACACACATGGTTCAGTACGACATTCTTGTGTGAGTCGACTGGCAATCCCTGCCGTGTCGACATCGGCACAGATTTTCCACAGACGGTCAGAGTCATCTTTCTGACGTGTTGCCGAGGCTGAATGTTGGCAGTGGAACCGTGCATTGGTGGCCCCTCGCAGACAAGGATCGAGCTCTGAAGAGACGAGAAGGCTTGGAATCAGGGAGCGATCAACCGTTCGACGACTTGGGGGACCCCAAAGAGCTTCCGAGTCTGGCCTTCCAAGTCAACCCCAGCGTCACAGCGATCAGTGATGCCGAGACCGGACGGTTCATCGAGGTGTCTGACGGATTCTGCGAGACTAGCGGATATGAACGTGACCAGGTGATCGGTAAATCGGCCTTCGAGTTGAATCTCTTCGCAGAACCGGAGAAGGCGCAACTGGTACGAGACACGGTGCTGCGAACGGGAAAGGCCCGAGATGTCGAGGTGGCCATCCGGACTAGTAGCGGACGAATCCGCACGGGCCTGCTTTCCATCGATTTGATCGATGTCCGCGGCACACCCTACCTCTTGACGATCATGCATGACGTGACTGACCAGATGAGCGTCGAGCGGGACCTGCGGATCAAGAACCGAGCGCTCGAGTCGGCGGTATTCGGCATCGGTATGACAGACCTGGAAGGCCGGGTCACCTACGTGAATGAGGCCGTCTTGCAGCTCTGGGGCTACGATAGCAAGGAGGAGATCCTTGGTCGTGCGCTGCCCGAGTTCTTCGAGGGCGACAGCATCTTGCAGACTATGGCAGCGCTGCGCGCCGGAGAAGGGATCTCAGGAGAGGATGTGGGCAAGCGAAAAGACGGCTCGGTGTTTCCACTGCAGTTCTCCGCGAGCGTGATCATGGATGAAGGGGGAATTCCCATTTGTACCTTTGGGTCGTTTGTCGACATCACAGCGAGAAGAAAAGCCGAGGAGGAGCGGCTCGCTCTCGAGGGGCAAATCCAAAAATCCCAGAGGCTCGAGAGTCTCGGCGTGCTGGCCGGCGGCATCGCGCACGACTTCAACAACATACTGATGGGCGTTATGGCAAACGCCGAGCTGGCGTTGATGGATCTGGCTCCCGAATCGCCGGTACGGAAAAACCTCGCAGAAATTGTCGCGTCCGCGAGGCGGGCAGCTGATCTCGCCAAGCAGATGCTTGCCTACTCCGGCCGAGGCAGCTTTGTGGTGGAGACCCTCGATATCAGGACGTTGTTGGAGGAGATGGCGCATCTGCTCGGGGCGTCGATCGCAAAGGGTGTGGCGCTCAGATACGAGTTTGGGCAAGATGTCCCCCCCTGCGAAGGGGATGCGACCCAACTCCGACAAATCGTGATGAACCTGATCATCAACGCGTCCGAGGCCATCGGCGATCGCGGCGGCGTGATCAGCATCAACACTGGGGTCATGGGCTGCGACCGAGCCTATCTCTCAGAAACCTATCTCGATGAAGCCCTACCCGAGGGGCTCTACACGTACTTCGAGGTTACGGACAACGGGGAGGGAATGGACGATCACACTCAAGCCAAAATGTTCGATCCATTCTTCACAACGAAGTTCACCGGCAGAGGGTTGGGACTGGCTGCGGTCCTGGGAATCGTGCGGGGGCACAGGGGAGCAGTAAAGATTCTCAGCGCAGTCGGTAAGGGCACCACCATCAGAATTCTCTTGCCAGCGTATCAGGGTACGATTGAATCGGTTGAAGAGCGTCACACCAAACGCTCGATGTCGGTGGGGGGTACGGCCCTGCTGATCGACGACGAGCCTGCGGTGCGCGGCGCCGCCAAGATGATGCTCGAGCGCCTCGGATTCCAGGTCGTGACCGCGAACAACGGCCGGGAGGCGGTGGACATTTTCAAGGCGGATCCGGAGCGGTTTCTGTTCGTGATCCTCGATCTCACCATGCCCGAAATGAGCGGAGAGCGCTGCCTTGGCTATCTCCAACGGATCCGCAAGGACGTGTGTGTGATTCTGACCAGCGGTTTCAGCAAGGAAGAAGTCGCATCGCGGTTTGCCGGTAAGGGATTGGCCGGCTTCATCCAGAAACCGTTCCAGCTCAGTGCACTGACCGAAGTGTTGCAAGCCTGCGTGAAACCGAGACCGGGCGGTACGGCGAGCTGATCAGTATTGCGGGGTTTGCTCGTTCTACGTTGGGGGCAATGCACCACAGCCCGGGACACAAATCCTCCAGATGCCGTTCCGCATGAGACCACGGCCCGGGCGGGCGAAACCAGAGGCAAGCAGCACGAAGCTTGGTGCAACACCCGGGAAGCCTCGGGCAAATATCGGGAAGCCTGGGGCAAGGTGCACGAGGCCTGGGGTCAGGCATTCGAGGCTGGGGCAATGCATTCGAGACCTGGGGTAACGCATTCGAGGCCTGGGGTAACACAAACCGGCTCAGCGGACGGTGCTGGAACGGCTCATCTGCCACGACCCAGGCCTGGTTTGTCTCGAGCGAGGCTTCAGGCCGAGGGTCCGAGGCTGCAATCTGTTGCCCCAGGTCTCGAATACCATGGACCAGGCCTCGCTTACGTTGACCCAGGCCAGGAATGTGTTGACCCAGGCCAGGAATGCGTTGATCGAGACCACGTTTGTGGCATATGAGACTTCTGCTGGATGGGTGATGCATGGTGAGTGGAGGTGTAAGTGGATGTGGGTGGTGGGGTTAGGGACAACAGGAAGGGTCCGGCGTGGTGAGATGCGCGCTGGCGCACGGGAAGGACGTGTGGGTGAGTGAACCGCTCGTTGAGCTTGTGCTCGATGCCATTGCGACGTTCAGCACTTCCTCGGCTGCAGTGGACAGTGCAAAGTGCAGCGTATCACCGGTGGATTGGCCGAAAAGGGTCCACCGTCCAGAACGTTATACTCATCCGTCTTTCCGAAGTACTCGCCACTGCGTGGTAGCGGGTCCTTCCGCTCCGGACGGCCGCCCCCAGCCCGATGGACCATGGTGACTTGTATGTGGGTGACAGGCCATCTTCTGCGCCTGCCACGAAGAACGGCTCGATAGTCGAGTGCTCGCCGTCCAGATCCTGACCCAATGCGGTACGACCCTGCTAGTTGTTACCCCTACGCAGCTGGAAATCGGTGCCGTATGCCGCGTTTATGCGATCGTAGATCGCCTGATCCGTCTCGAACGCTTCGACGAGTTTGCGAGCCGCGATGTCGGGAGACACAGACACCATTTGTGACTGGTCGATGTCCGGGCTGGGGTACGCCTTGGGAGGCGGCCAGACGTCAGGGTTCACGTGAACCTCGCGCACCCTGATCTCGTCCTTCGTGACGTTCCACACCATATAGTCGTCTGCCATGCTGAGCGGTCCGGAATACGTGCTACGAATACCGAGTCCGATCCGCTCACGGGTGTCGAAGTCGTTGAAGAAGTGATAGGCCACGGCCAAGCGTGGCTCGATCATACTCATCACCTTGCCGAAGGACTCGGGGGACGTGTGGATGCCCACACCGATCTCGAGAGCGAGTCCCGGAGGGAACTTGAACTTGTTGATGTAGTCCTCCACCGCCATCATCGCTTCGTGCACGACCAGGTCAGCACCTTTGGCGTACTCGGCAAACCATTGGTTGGGATAGGTGTCACCGCCGAACACAAAACTCAGACCGTTCCATTCCAGCCGAAAGCTGACCGAGCCATCCAGCCCGTGGATCGCCGGGAACGACGTTATGGTTACGCCATTCTCCTCGTAGATCACCTGGTTCTCGCCACGGAAGTCGAACTCGTTGATCACGAGCTCGCCGCCGCTCGCCGGCAGTCGCCCGCGCCGGTTGGTGATGTCCCAATTCAGAGCCTGTTGCCAGTGTCGCAGCGCGTATTCGGTTCCCAGCTCGGGCTCGGCTCCGCTCGGACCCCAGACACGCAGCGGCCGCTGGCGTCCAGCGACCCACCCACCGATGTAGTATGCTGCGAAATCTCCGAAATGGTCGGTGTGCAGGTGACTGATGAAGATCTTGTCGAGGAAGTCGTACGGGATCTCGAGACTACCGATACGTACATGCGAGCCGGTGCCGGAGTCGAAGATGAACTTGTCACCGTTGCCCAGCTCGACGAGGAAACAGGCGGCCGCCTGTGATTCGCGGGCCGTTGGCATACCGGTGCCGCACGCGATGACGCGCATCTCGTCTGGTGCCAGCGCCTCGCTGTTAGGGAAGTACGCGTCGCGCTCGCGTTCGGCAGTCGGGCTCACCAACTGCTCTTGCTGCTGCTTCACAGCAAACCCCACGCTTGCACCGACCACAACGGTGGCGGCAACGCCTGCGGCTACACCTGCTCGAAAACTCATGCCTGGCCTCCCTCCGTGTATTGATATACCAGCACCATACTTTCGAGTATGGCATCTTCGCGACAGACCCAGGGGTTGTCAAGTCTGACCCGGCAGCCGAGAATCAACGACGATGACCAATAAGAAGCGACGCCCGCTGAGTCGGGACCAATGGATCCGCCAGACCCTAAAGTTGCTCGGTGACGGCGCCGATCCACGGATGCGGGTTGAGGACCTCGCGAAGGCCCTGAGAGTTACCAAGGGCAGCTTCTACTGGCACTTCAAGGACCGGACCGAATTCAGACGCGCCGTGCTCGAGTGTTGGATCGAGGATGGGACCGACGTGATTATTGGGAAGGCCAGAGAGATCGACGAGCCTTTCGAGCGCATCCGCTGGCTCTACTTCGAGGTAATGGATCACCGGATGGCTCGGTTC
>JBDGXD010000335.1:0-4751 GCA_039584755.1 Gemmatimonadota bacterium | reverse complement strand
AGTCCAAGAAATCCTGCAGTAGGTAGACCGCCTCGTTCAGGTAATAACTGTCCATGTCGCCGGTCGCCACGTGGATCTTGCCTCTGAGCTTGGGTCCCAGGGTTTCCCAGTTCTGCTGCAGCTGGTGGTTGATGTCGTAGTGCTCCTTCCAATACTCTGCCACCTCACGATCGATCGCTCCGGTTTCCATGTCCCAGATCGGCCGCGGGTACCCGTCGGAGCCGACCGGACCGAACAGGGCTTCCCACACAGCCCACTGACCGCCGGAGCGGGAATTCGGTCCCTTTGCCAACTCGTACAGGTTCTCCTGCCGCACCGTGCTCCTGATGTTTCCATCTGGGCGGCGCGCGTTGGGACGTTCTACGCTGGTCCAGTCGTATTGAGTGAAATACGCGTTCTGGTCTTCGTAGATGTTGACGATCTGGTAGTAGTGGAAATCCACCGGATCGGGGCACCAGGCCCAGGTACCGCCGAAGTGGTCGGGATAGAACACTTGTAGGGCGAGGGCTTCCCAGCCACCGGTCGATCCGCCGGCCAGGACACGCGACCATGACTCACCGATACCGCGGAATGTGCGCTCGATGTGCGGGATCAACTCTCGGACAATCGCATCTCCCGAGGGACCCATGTTCGCTGAGTTGATGTCGTAAGAGGTATCGTAAAACGGATTGGCCTCCCGGAACGAGACGCCCAATACGCGTGGCGCTCCATCGGACATCCAATACTCGGATAGCTGTGCAGATCTTCCCGTCGAACGATCCGGCTGGAACCCGAACGGCGCACGGCGACCGGGGAAGTGTCCTTGCATGTAGATCACGGGGTACTTGCTGTTGGGCTGTTCGGCAAATCCCTTGGGAAGCAGGACGTTGGCCCCAATGTACATGTCCCTGCCCCAGAATTCCGACAATAGCTCGCTCCTGATTTTGACAAACTTCACCCACTCCGTGTCACGCGGATTGCCCTGTTGCAATACTTCTCCATCCTGCAGCGGCTCAATGGGAGGTATCACCTGCGTTAGGCTCAGCTGTACTACCCCGCCACGGTCGTGCTCGACAATCAAGCGCAGGGGCTCGCTGTAGGCGTTCCCGGGAGCACGCCACAGATTCTGCCCCGCTCCTGAATTGAGATGCATTGCCACCGTGTGGCCGTCGGAGCGTTCGAACGTGGTGTAGACAGACAGGAACGCCTGCACCACGTACTCTCCCTCGGGCAACTCGTCAAACGACATCAGCGGATAGCCAGTGACCCCTTCCCGTTGCGCATCCAGGGTCACACTGCTCGATACCCCGAAATCCGTCACATCCATGCCCCAAAACGGTACGCCTGTCACTCCGATCTGCATCCGTGGTTCTCGGTCTGCGTTGCGAGAGACTATTACGAACACGCGACCGACCGCAGGCACCTCGAGACCCAGGTCTCCGATTGCTGCCCCCGCTGCCTCGCTCAGCTGTATCTCGAATGTGATCGGTTCGGCAGCGACAACGGTCTGATCGAGCCGGACGGCTGCCGCCGCACCGATAGCGAACAAAGGGACCAAAGCGAGCAGGTGGGATCGCATATGCACTCGTCGCTCTCCTTGTGACTAGACTGTCAATTCCAGCGTGATCCTTCCGTTTGCTACTTCTCGCCTTCCAGCAACGTCCGCATCTCCTGAAAGCGAGCAACGGATTCTGCATCCGGCTTGGGGTATTCCAATCCCAGCCTCTCGAGGGTGCGCACCAGCAACTCGGCGATGACCATCCGCATGTAGGGCTTGCTGTCTGCCGGGACGGCATACCAAGGAGCCCACCGTGTCGACGTTGCTCGCAAGGCAGCTTCGTACGCCTTCATGTAAATGTCCCAGTACTTCCTCTCCTCGACATCGCCGACCGAGAACTTCCAATTCTTCTCTGGCTCATCGAGCCGTGACAGGAATCGGCGTCGTTGTTCTTCGCGCGACACATTGAGCCAAAACTTGAGCACCACTGTGCCGTTCTCGGCAAGGTGCCTTTCATGGCTGCGAATCGAAGCGAGGCGATCTTGCCAAATGGATTCACGATCGATGACGGGGAGTCGCTGGTAATCCAGTAGTTTGGGGTGCACGCGCACGACCAACACCTCTTCGTAGTAGCTGCGGTTGAAGACGCCTATCCGTCCTCGCTCCGGCAGACTGCGCGTAGTGCGCCACAGAAAGTCGTGATCCAGCTCGGTGGCGGAGGGTTGTTTGAAAGAATACACCTGGCATCCGGCGGGATTGACTCCGGTCAACACCGACCGGATGGTACCGTCCTTACCAGCAGCATCCATTGCTTGGAAGATCAACAGAACAGCATGGCGGTCGTCGGCATAGAGCACCTGCTGTAATTCGCGCAGCGACCTGCTTGCCGCCTTGAGCCGTTTCTTGCAGCCCCGCTTGCCCGGAGAGTCGCCAGGTGGGGTTGTCGGTGACTCCCCGACAGTGAATTCGTCGGTATCGGGGACCAGGTATGGACTGTCGAGCGCCGTGAACATGGAACCTCCTTGCACCGATCGCTGATCACATTGGCATCAGGGGCAGAATAAAGTAAGTCCCGGCGTGGGAACCCAGCACCGGGACTTACAGGTACTACGCACCACTACACGACGCCGTACGCCAGCATCGCGTCAGCGACCTTCACGAATCCAGCAACGTTGGCGCCCTTCACGTAGTTGACCCAATCGCCCTCGTCACCGAACTCAACGCATTTGGTGTGGATGTTCTTCATGATATCGACCAGCTTGCCGTCTACTTCCTCACGAGACCAGCTGAGACGTAGAGAGTTCTGGCTCTGTTCCAGGCCGGATACGGCTACGCCACCGGCGTTAGCAGCCTTGCCAAGACCGTACATGATCTTGTTCTTGACGAAGACCTTCACCGCATCGAGATCTGACGGCATGTTGGCACCCTCACCGACGGCGATACAACCGTTCTTGACCAACTCTTCGGCTTCGCTGCCGTTGATTTCGTTCTGGGTTGCACTGGGGAACGCCAGATCGCAGGGAACCGACCAGGGCCGCTTGCCATCGTGGTACTCACAGCCGAACTTCTCGGCGTATTCCTTGATCCGTCCACGGCGGACTTCCTTGAGGTCCTTGATCCACGCCAGCTTCTCAGCATCGATTCCGTTGGGATCGTGAATGAACCCACTCGAGTCCGAGGCCGTCACAGCCTTGGCACCCAACTCGGTCAGCTTCTCGATCGTGTAGATAGCCACGTTACCTGACCCTGACACCGTGCAGACCTTACCCTTCATTCCGTCACCACGATGCTCCAGCATGTTCTGCACGAAATACACTGTCCCGTAACCGGTCGCCTCGGTGCGAATGAGGCTGCCGCCGTAGCTCAGACCCTTACCGGTAATCGTTGGAGTCCATTCATTGACAACGCGCTTGTATTGGCCAAACAGGTAGCCGACCTCACGGGCACCGACTCCAATGTCGCCGGCCGGTACGTCGGTATCCTCACCAATGTGCCGCGACAGCTCCGTCATCAGGGACTGGCAGAAACGCATGACCTCGCGGTCTGACTTGCCCTTGGGATCGAAGTTGGCGCCGCCCTTGCCGCCACCCATTGGCAGGCCCGTGAGGCTGTTCTTGAAGACCTGTTCGAAGCCCAGGAACTTGAGCACACTGAGATTCACTGTGGGATGGAAGCGCATTCCGCCCTTGTAGGGACCGATGCTGTTGTTGAACTGCACCCGCCACGCACGGTCAAACCTGGCCATACCATTGTCGTCCTCCCAGCTCACGCGGAAGACGAAGACCCGATCTGGCTCCGTCATACGTTCCAGGATCTTCTCCTTCACGTATTCCGGATGTTCCAGGTAGAACGGCATCAGGCTCTCTGCCACTTCCTGCACGGCCTGAGTGAACTCGGGCTCGTTTGGGCTGCGCCGTTTCACGCCGTCCATGAAGCTCTTTACTTCAGCGTCGATGTTCTTTGACATCTAGACCTCTCCGTTTCAACACGATGCTCAGCACCTGCCACACGGGTACGTACCGCAACTTGCATTGCGACTGCAACGATCCATGTTGTGAAAATGGATAGCGCGGTTCGACGACCAGCCGGCCACGAATGCTGAATCAGGAACGATTGGAACCACTAACACCATCTCCCCACATCCCGATGTGGGTGAAGCGAATCGCGCGAGGTACTTCATCCCGGCATCCCCACGCCAAAAACACCGTGGAATGTACTCAGTTCCAGACCGAAGTCCTATGTCTTTCCTATGTCTTTCTCAAGGCCAGAGTTAAGGAGCTTTTAGGAACGAGGGCAGAGTGCAGAGTGCAGAGTGCAGAGTGCAGATGGCAGGGTACAGGGTACAGGGTGCAGGGTGCAGCGGCCGGGGAACCGGGAAGTCGGGGATACCGGTCACCCGGCTCTGGCCGCTGCGGCCACCTGGGAAGAGGGGCGGCGGCAGAAACGGCAAATGGTGGCAGTCGGAAACGGAGTCACCGGGGAACCGCGGCACCCTAACTTATTGTGTCTAAGGAATTTATAGACTCGACCGAACATACAGCCGAAGCAGGGTGACTTGCGATACTCAGCGCGGTGGGGTGCGTAGTGCCACACTGCGACGGCAGTGGGTACAGTGCACTTGGCGAAAGGTCAGCACACCCCGCCGCGCCGGCGGTCCGAGCATGAGGTGCCCATCACACACCGGGCAGGCAACACGAAGCGCAGGGTCAACGATCATGACTCTGATTTCAACAGCCTCCTCATCCGAGTAGTCTGCCAACCGCTGGCGCCGTTC
>JBDGXD010000334.1:0-4768 GCA_039584755.1 Gemmatimonadota bacterium | reverse complement strand
AGTGCTCAGCGGCGACGTCAACGTTGAAGCGGACGTGCATATTTCGTTTGGTGCAGTGGTTATGGGTGAGGAAGCTTCGGTGACGATCGGTTCGGGGTGCATCATTCGCGAGAACGTAGTGATCCGCAGTTCACCGAAGCATCCCGTTCGCATTGGTGACGCTGTTCTTGTCGGAGCACACTCGGCTCTCTATGGCTGCACCGTGCAAGCCAACGTGTTTCTGGCCACGGGAGTCACGGTCTTCCATGGAGCCTGCATCGAGGCAGGTGCAGAGGTTCGGATCAACGGTGTCATCCACGTGAATACGAGACTGGCCGAAGGAGCGACGGTGCCAATTGGCTGGGTGGCAGTCGGCGATCCAGCGACCATTCTCCCACCAGGGGCGCACGACGAGATCTGGCGGATCCAGCGGGAGCTGGACTTTCCGGGGACGGTGTATGGGGTAAGACGTGGACCGAACGGCGAAGTCGATATGCGGGAGGTCACAACACACGGCGTGCAACGTGCCAAAGGAGAATGGCGGTCAGTTGAGTGACTTGCCACACAGGGAGGAGCCCTATGCATTACGCTCGGTTGCTATTGCTGGTTGCCCCGGTCGTGACTCTCTCGCTTGGATGCTGGCGCGCAACGCAGGTTGATCTGCAGGCGGAAGCGGCAACGATTCACGCGTTGAGTCGACAATGGCAGGCGGCGGTCAACGCGCGAGATCTCGATGCCTGTTTGGAGTTCTACGCCCCTGAAGCTGTCGAAATGCAGCCCAATGCTCCGGCGATCATGGGTTTGCCTGCCATTCGAGCGTGGTTCGAAACCGGGTTGTTACAGCCTGGGATCACGAACTCCTTTGCACCTGACACTATTGAAGTCGCTGCATCAGGTGATTTGGCGTACGATCGCGGGACCTACCGGTTCGCCATGGAGACCCCCAGCGGACGCGTGGAAGACGTGGGCAAGTATCTCATGATTTGGAGGAAGATCGACGGTAAGTGGAAGGTGGTAGTGGATATCAGCAATAGCGATCAGCCACTACCGGAACGGGGATGAAGCGATGTTTCGACAGTTGACAATGCCTGGGCCAAAACACGTGCTAGCGCTTGCTGCGGCGGTCTTTCTGCTGATGGTGTTTTTCCCACCGTACTTCGGAGTGTACGATCAGGCGGGGTCCAATTTGCACACGCCCCTGGGATGGCATCCCATCTGGAACCAGCCGTCGCAGGCTGACGCGTACCGGGCAATACACGGCGAATCGCACGACTCAGTGCTGGCGGGGTCCGCTGCAGAACGCTCGCGAGTGATTGAAGAACGTCTGGCACTGACTCGGGTTGGGTTCAACAAGGTCATGTTCGTGTTTCAAGTGGTAGTTGTGGCTCTCGTCGCGTCGGCTGTTGCGGTGATCGTGGGGCGGCTGCGAGGCCGGCAACCAGAGTAGGAGAGAATCGGGGATGTCACTGCAGAATGTCTGGGAGCAGTACTTCGACGGCCAGGCTCCGTCCTATTTGGAGAATGCCTTCACTCGCAACACGATTGCCGAGGTGGACTTCCTGGTGAAGGATCTCGGGTTGTCGGCTGAGATGTCTGTGCTTGACGTGGGCTGTGGCACGGGCCGTCACGCGATCGAACTGGCCCGCCGTGGATTCAGAGTCACGGGCGTAGACATATCGCGCGGGATGCTCGACGTGGCTGGTGCATTGGCAGCGGAAGCAGGTGTCGAGGTTCGGTTGGTACAGTCTGATGTCGCGGAGAGGCTGCCAGACGGCCCGTTCGACGCCGCAATCTGTCTCTGCGAGGGCGGCTTTGGCCTCTTAGGTCAATCGGACGACCCGTACCGCCACGAATTGTCAATCCTACGGAATGTCGACAATGCGTTGAACCCCGGCTCCATCTTCGTGCTCACGGTGGCCAATGCCATGGCGGTCGTTCGACGGGTCACACAACGGGACGTGCAGGCAGGTAGCTTCGACACGGAAACACTGGTGGAGGAGTATGAGCTGCAGTACGACACACCCGAGGGCAGAGGCACTGTCATGTTGCGAGAAAAAGTCTTCACGCCAAGTGAGCTAGTGTTGTTGCTTTGGGGTGCGGGGTTCACGGTGGAGCACGTCTGGGGCGGCACGGCTGGACACTGGGGTCGTCGCAAAGTAGAGCTGGACGAGATGGAGATAATGGCGGTCTGTTTTTCGAGTGAGCGGCACTGATGAAGACAATCACCTTCGGAGTTTTGCATCTACTCTCGCGGGTCGATCCTCGACGCTGGTGAACTCCGAGGCAATTCTATGAGCTCCGTAATGTTCTGCGGCGTCATCGTCTTCGTGCTTGGGATATTCACTGCGCCTCCGATCATGGCGCAAGACTCGGAGGCGGCTCCAGACACGAGCATCATCTATCGCGAAATCGACGGCCAGACACTCAGCGCACATGTGTTTTTCCCAGCTGGGCACAACGCCCGGGTGCCGTCGAACGGAATCCTGCTGTTGCATGGCGGCGGTTGGAATACGGGCAAACCGCAATGGACCTACGCTGCAAGCCGTCGATTTGCTGATTGGGGTATGGTTGCCACTGCGGTCGAGTACCGGTTGTCGGCAGGCGACATCACACCGATCGAGGCGTTGCAAGATGTCTGCGTCGCTCTGGCGTGGGCTCGTCAACACGCCGCCGAACTCGGTCTCACAGACCGCCTGGTTGGCTATGGCGTCTCAGCGGGCGGTCAGCTGATCGCTGCGACGGCAACGGTGGGCTGTCCTGGCGGCGAAGCCGGACCCGACGCGCTGTTGCTCTGGTCGCCTGCACTGGACGTCGCGACCGACGGATGGTTCGAGCGGATGCTCCAGGGGAGCGCGAGTGTGTCCGAATACTCACCTGCCGAACACGTGAAGCGCACGACGCCGGCTACATCGATTGTCATTGGTGCGGAGGACAGGCTCACTCCGTTGTCGGGTTCCAGACGGTATTGCGACCAGTTGATCGCCCTTGGTGTTGTGTGCGAGGTGAATGTGTACGAGGGCTTGGGACACCTGCTGACCCGGAACTTGGCGAATCAAGAGAG
Source organism: Gemmatimonadota bacterium (assembly GCA_039584755.1). Taxonomy (GTDB): domain Bacteria; phylum Gemmatimonadota; class Gemmatimonadetes; order Gemmatimonadales; family GWC2-71-9. The sequence continues at coordinate 1,728 of JBDGXD010000334.1, read as the reverse complement.
CGACTTCGATCCAGACCCAGAAGCGGTTGCGGACGGCATCAAGCGGCAGCGGCTCTTCCTCGTCCGACTGGGCTTCATGCCGGACACGCCACCCATTCGTGACCCGGGCCGGCGATAAACGGGGGGTGGACCGAGATCATCTCATCGTGAGCACGCTGCTCATCGCCTCCGTCTTGCTGTTTGGCGCCGCTAAGGGGGCGACGCTATCACATATTACGTGTTTCACCGCTGTCGAGGCGCTCGAGTCAGAGGTGACAGTCCCACAACCGTCCGACGAGGGTGTCGTAACCACCTGATACGGCAACAGCCGCATCGAGTGTCAGATGAAGAAAATGGAACCTGACCTGGCTTGGTATCAAACGCAGTTCCGCGCCAACCGGCGGAAGGCCGACCAGATCTGCACAGGGCTGACTGGCGATCAATTCAACCGACGTCCTGCGCCTAGTAGCTGGTCGATTGCCGAGTGTTTTTCCCACTTGAACGTGTCCGGTCGCGCCTACATCGGGCAGGTCAACACTGCGATCGATCGAGCGCGGACCAGAGGCCAACTCGCCCAGGGCCCATTCAGACACGGTTGGCTTGCCCGCTGGATGATTCGGCAGATGGAACCGCCACCGCGCAGGAGATACCGGACTCCACGTCGCTTTGTAGAGCAGCAAGAGATGTTCGAGATTGTCGCGATGTTGCACGAGTTCACAGCGTTAGGCGAGGAATGGGATAAGTGCCTCGATGCCGCCAATGGCTTGCACCTCGCCCGAGTGAAGGTGCGGTTACCGGCAATGAAGCTGTTGCGGTTTCCGCTGGGTGGTCTGTTTGCAATCATGGCCGCTCACGAGCGGCGGCACCTGTGGCAGGCCAGTCAGGTCACTCACACGACGATATTCATTTCGTCGAGAGAGCAACGATGACTTATCATCCTACTTATCGGGTCTTACTGACCGGCGCGAGTGGGTTCGCCGGCAACGCCACCTTGCGGCAGTGCCTCAGTGATGCGCGCATCTCGGCGCTCGCGAGTGTGGGTCGCAGGGTAATGGGTGTCGAGCATCCCAAGCTCACTGAAGTAGTGCACACCGACTTCACCGATCAATCGGCCATAGCAGGTCACTTTGATGGTTTGGATGCGGTCTATTTCTGTCTCGGCATCTCGCAGCGCGACGTACCTGACGAGAAGATGTACCAAGAGATCACGTACGACTACACGATGGAGACCGCGCGCCTGCTCGAACAACACAGCCCCGAGGCGATATTTCATTTCTGGAGTGGTGCCGGCACCAACGTGAACGGACGTTTCATGTGGGCGCGGGTCAAGGGCGAGGCGGAGCGTGATCTCTCGCGGATGAACCTGGGTGGCGCAGTGCACTACCGACCGGGATTGATCGTCGGGGATGGCGTCACGAAGTCCCACTACACGATGGAGCGCCTGCTGCGACCGCTGGAGTTTCTGTATCGCCCATTGAAAGGGCTTTCGATCCGCACATCCGAGTTTGGCCAGGCGATGATTCAGGCAACCATCGACGGTATGACTGACGCGGTTCTGGAGAACCGTGACCTGCGTGACCTGGCAGAACGCTACCAGACAGATCCGAGCAGACCCCAGAATCACCGCGACCCGAATGATCGCAGAATGGTGGATTCTGCTAGCTGCCGGCTTTGACGTGTGGGACCCGCTGGGAACGGGGATCGGTCTCTATTTTATCGGTAAGGCCTTCTTTGTGGGTCCAATGCTGT
>JBDGXD010000333.1:1778-9165 GCA_039584755.1 Gemmatimonadota bacterium | reverse complement strand
TCCGGCGAGCAAGAACCTTCCGAACCCGAGCATGGTGGCAATGGTGCCAAGCCAGAACAGGAACATCCACTTGATCAGTTCGGCCTTGAGTGAAGCGATCTTCACTCGTAGCTCGGAGCCCAACTCCGCAATCCGCTGCTCGAGCTTGGCATCGAACCGCCTGAAGTTCTGCTCGTTCAAGTCCCATAGCTCGGCGCGGAATGTTGCGTCCATGTCGTTGAGTAGCCCCACTAGCTCGTCGACGACCTTGTCTCCGAGCCGGTCGTAGAATTCGCGGGACAGCTTCGCAGTTACCGCCATGTCCCAAGTTCTAACATACGCTCGGCGGCCACTGGTAACCAAGTCTTTGCGGGCCGGACCGGGGGACGGCGTCGCATGGCTCGAGGACGTCGACTTTCACAACGGAACCATCGAGATCTTGCTGCGGGGAAAGAACGTACAGGGGAGTAGCTTCTTAGGCGTAGCCTTCCGGGGCGTGGATGATGAAGCGTACGACGCCGTCTACTTCCGGCCCTTCAACTTCCTGGCTGACAACGCCCTGTCTCGCAGCCACCAGGTCCAGTACATCTCTCAACCGGTGAACACGTGGTTCAAACTGCGTGAGGAACACACTGGGGTGTACGAGAACGAGATCCCCGATCCACCGGACCCGGGTGGCTTTTTCAAAGCCCGCATAGAGATCACCAAACCGGAGATCCGGGTATACGTGAACGATGCCGCAGAGCCGTGTCTGGTTGTGAACGAGCTGAGTGACAGAACCGGCGGGCGGATCGGGCTTTGGATGGGGAACAACTCGGACGGATCGTTTGCGGAGCTGGTGTTGAGACCTGCCGGATCACCTTAGTTCCCGCTGACGAGCAAACCGTTGCGCCACGAATCTCCGCGAGAGACGGGCCAACCAACGATTTACTTCTCAGCCCGCCACTTCACTCCACTGTACATGTGGGGAGCGATTCGTGCCGCCGTTGACCCCGTCACGTTGGCACGCCCGACAGGTCCTGCATGAACTCACGGAAAGGCTTTGCTCCGCTGGCAGTCCTGGCGCTAATCGCCGTGCTGATGCCCGTCAGCTCGTCGGCTCAGACCCGTTGGCGATCCGCTACGCTTCAGGCAGGGCTGGCCGGCGGCTCTGACGGTTTCGCTGGGCTTGGCCTCTCGCTGGCGGGAGAGGTGGGAGTATTCCATCACCTGCGCGTCGTCGCGCAGTGGACGAATCGGCAGGCGCCCGCTGGTTGCAGTGTTGAGGACGCGCCGAGCGAGTGCAACGCTCAGGCAAACGTGTGGGAGCTAGGACTCCGTCAAGGAGTCGGAGTGTCGCCACGGGTGGCGCCATACGCTATCGCCTGTCCGTCTCGATCTCCACGCCACCAAGCCGTGCCATCTGCTCCCGCGTGAGCGGCGTACCGAACAGCATCTGAAACGCATCAGGTCCGGACTCCATGAAGACCCAGTTGCCTCCGTCATCCAGGTCGACGAAGTCGAACTCGAGCGCGGTCTGCCAGTCGGGAGGGACGGGCACGACACCGCTGGCGTACTCGATGCGCCGCTCACGATCGTTCCATCGGGTTACTTGGATGGAACCGGTTGACAGGTACTCCTCGAGCGCGGCGCTCTCATGGCAATCTTCGCATTGCCTGACTGCCTTGCCGATGGTGTGGGCGCCGAAGGGAGCCATGGCCAAGAAGGAGTGCTCACGGTATTTGACACTCTGGAAGTTTGCCGAGTGGACTTTGCCACGATAGTTCACTAGAAACACCCAGCCGGCGTATTGACCGTAGGAGACCTTTCTACTCTCCGCGAGTTCGGTCTCGAAATGGCACACGTAGCAAGTGACGACTCCCTGCACGTGACATGCGGTGCAGTCGATGGTATTGCCGTGCCTGGCGTGATACTCGTTGTCCGCAAGCGGCGTATGGCAGTTCTCGCACGTCGTGTCCATCGCACCATCGTCCAGTAACGAGTAATAGCGTGTTCCGTCACCGTGCATCTCTCGCAAGGAGTGGCATTGCATGCAGTCCATGCCCGACTCGTGGTGCACGTCCGCGTGACTGTCCCATTCCAGCTGAACCAGTCCGTGACACCCGAGGCAGCGCGACTGCGGAACCGAGTCACCCGCAACAACGTGGCAGTTGACACAAAGTGGTTTGTGGCAGTTGCGGCAGTAGAGCTGATCATAAGGAATGCCGGAGTACTGTGCGAAACCTCCGTTATCCGCTTGATACCACGTAATCATGCCCCTGCCAGTGGCGTGGAGACTCGTCGGAAAGGTAACATCGGGAGCAGCCGGCTCTCGTGCCGGGGAATCGCATGCCGCAAGCAGCATCACTGCTGCGATGAACGCCCGTTGCCCGGTGGTCGACATCAATCCTCCAGTCACTGTGCGGAGCCCTGACCTGAGGCGTACTGTACCAGTCTCTGGTTACAGCAGCACGATAAGCCACGTGACAACGTGCGGCACAAGAACTCGAATCGGAAGTGCGGCTGTCCATGGCCGCAGCCGCCGGCACGGCAGCGTAGACTTGCCGTCCGGTGTCGAACGGGACTCGATCTGGAGTGTCAATCGGGTGGGCTGGACCAGGATTCATCTTGGGCTGGTGTCGGCCCTGTTGCTGGTCGTCATCGTAGAGGTCCCGCTACGCTGGCGCAGCCTGCTCGCCGTGTTCGCAGGTCGGTTGCATGGAGGACCTGGCGACGGCATCGGCATAGTGATTGTGCTGCTAGGACTGGTGGCGTTGGCTGTGGTGCCGCTAGTGTAGAACAGCGAGCCGCCCTATCCGGTTCGTTCAGGATTGGTAATTCCATCCCGGAAGAACAAGAGCGCCGCAGGATGGGTCTTCAACGCCGGGACACCCCGCCCCACTCGAACCTACCGATTGTTCCGTGCCGAGTCGCGCTTCAGTATCTCTCGCAACGTCTTCCGGTCTATGCCGAGGATCTCTGCCGCTCTTGTCTTGTTGTCATCCACACTTGCCAGCACGTTGCGCACGTGCTCTGCCTCTACCTCGGCCAAGGAGCAATGGCGAACGACTCCCTGCTGAGCTGAGAAACGCATGACAGATGGCAGGTCCGCAACGTCCACGACAGCGGCTTCGCACATGACTACAAGCCTGTGAATCACGTTTTCGAGTTCGCGAACGTTACCGGGCCAGTTATAGGACCGGAGTGCCTCCAGAAGTCGGTCGGAGAACCGCGGCGGCTCTCTCCCCAGCTCATCCGCGTACTTGAGGACGAAGTGCCGCGCCAGGAGAAGTACGTCATTGTCGCGTTCCCTCAGGGGCGGAACGTCAATGCTGATCACATTGATTCGGAAGTAGAGGTCTTCTCTGAAGAGCTGTCTATGTACTAGCTCGAGTAGATCCTTGTTCGTGGCGGCGATGATCCGTACGTCTACCTTCACGTGCTGGCCGCCACCGACCATTCGGACTTCCTTGTCCTGAAGCACTCGCAGAAGCTTGACCTGCATGGAGAGGCTAGTCTCACTGATCTCGTCGAGGAAGAGCGTGCCTCCGTCCGCGGTCTGGAAGAAGCCGGCGCGGGTCTCGGCAGCTCCAGTAAACGCTCCCTTCACATGTCCGAACAGCTCGCTCTCGAGCAGACTCTCCGGAATGCCACCACAGTTGATAGGGACAAACGGTGCTTGCGCTCTGCTCCCACCATAGTGAATGCCCCGGGCCACAAGCTCCTTTCCTGTCCCGCTCTCCCCTGTGATGAGTACTGTGGCGGAAGTGGATCCAGCCTTTTCCACGGCTTCGTGAACACGATGCATGGCTTTCGAATCGCCGACCATGCCGCGCGGTTCCATCGACGGCCTCGTGCCACTGGACTGGCCGGCTTTGCGGAAACGGACTTTCTCAAGAGTATCACGAACCGCCGTGAGCAGTTCGGCATCGGTGAAGGGTTTTGCAAGGTAGTGCTCGGCTCCTTCCTTCACAGCTGTGACCGCAGACTCGACCGATGCGTAGCCGGTGATCATGATCACACCGATATCCTTGGATTGGGCACGCACGTGCTTGATCAATTCGATTCCACTGACCCTTGGCATCTTGAGATCAGTGATCACCATATCGAGCGACTCAGATTCGAGAATCCGTATGGCCTCCGGCACTCCTGGTGCCGTCATGACGCTGTAGCCTTCCGCACTCAGGTTGCGGCTCACCACTTCGCGCGCGTCAGACGAATCATCGATCACAAGAATGCGCTCTCTACGGCCACTCATCTTCGCATCCCACCGTGACCCGTCGAGGCCGATACTGGAAGTCGCACTGTGAACTTGGAGCCCTCTCCCAGCACAGTGTCGACATGGATCTCGCCACCATGTGCATTCACAATGCCATGGACTACGCTCAGTCCCAATCCAGTACCCTCTCCAACGTCTTTCGTGGTAAAGAATGGATTGAAAAGCTGCTCCAAAACGTCCTCCGACATACCCGTCCCGGTATCAGCTACCTCAATCATGACCGCGTCGCCGCCACCCCGAGTTGTGACTGTAAGCGTTCCGCCATCGTGCATTGCTTGAACGGCGTTGACGGCCAGATTGACGAGCACCTGCCCCAACTGAACCGGGTCCCCCTCGATCTGGTGCAAGTCCCCCTCCGACTGCTGCACCACTTCGATCCCCTGATTGACACACCGGCCATGTACGAAGGAGAGCGCCTCACCAACAACATCGGAAACGGCGATCCAACGCTTCTCGATTGGCGTTTGTCGGGCAAAAATCTTCAGCTTGTGCACGATCTCACGAGCCTGGAGACACGAAGCGATAATCTTGTTCAGATCCCGCCTAGTGCCATCTGTCACACCATCGCCCTTCTGAGCCAGCTGTGCGAACCCCAAGATGCCGCCGAGAGGCTCATTGATTTCGTGCGCTACCCCCGCCACCAACTTGCCGATGGTGGCCAACCGGTCTGCGTGATGCAGTTGCTCCTCCAATCTGCCACGTTCTGCCGCCACTTGGCACTGCTCCACGTAATCCCCAATCTCTCTCGCGATCGCCTGAATCAAGTGTTCTTCCTCTTCGAGGAAGGGACCCTTGAGGGCGTGCGGCACCTCTTCCACGTAGCAAACCTCTACCGCACCGCGGGGCACGCCAACCACGACAATGTCGGCAGACTGCCGCGTAACTACCTGGGTGTCAGTCGTTCCATACGTGTTGCCATCGAGTACGATCCGTGAAACAGCGATATCCGGATACTGCCAGGCAGGAGGCAGCAGTGAGACTATTCGCTCGAGCGCGAGACTCACGTCCACTCCGGCACTCTCGATGATACGCGCGATACCATAAAGACAGCTCAGCTCTTTGACCCGTTCACGGAGCGCTGCCTGTGCCCGACGCTGAGCAATGGCCAGCCCGATCGTCTCCACCACGGCCTCGTACAACTCGATCTCGTTTGAGGAGAAAGCCCTCCGCTCCGCATACTCGAGCCTAAGCAAACCGAAGTTGGCCTCATCGATGGCAAAGGGAATCAGGGCCATCGAATCCATGCTCGCTTCGCGTGACAGCTGCACACCGTTACCGTCAGAGTACTGTCTCACGATCTCCCGGACATCGGCCGTCCAGAAACTCCCGTACGGTGTGAAGCAGGGTGCCGAATGGTCGACTGCTTCGCCCAACTCTGCTAACACCAATTCCCGGAGAGCAGGCACCTGTCTTCCCTTTGGAAGTCTGAAGTGCCCTATGGGATCGGCGGGGGTCAAAGGGCCAAATATGAACCTGCGGTTCGGCGTCACGGGCGCGCGCAGACGGTATTCTACCTGTCCGCGTGCCAGGATTTCCAGGTAATCGCAAGCCGAAAACCGTTGCAGCAGATCAGCGAGGCCCTGCAGGAACTCGATTCGCGGAATTGGCTCATTGGCCAGATGCATGACTTTACGCGAGAGTTCCACGAATCCCCTGATGGACTCAGCGCCTGACTCCGGGCTGCCGCTCGAGTGTCTCATGTCATCATGCATCGTTGACTGCCATCGAACCTCCAGAGCACCGACCAGCAGTGACCACCTGCGCACACTCTCCTCACCGTCCAAATGCCACAATGGTCTGAAGCGTAATCTGCCTTCGCGACCGAAGATCCCCAAGACCGGAACGAAGCTATTCCCCAACCTCGGGCGATGCGGGACCCGTGCTATCCTACGGCTGCACTGAGACCAAGTCGCCGCTGTAGGCATCTACCAGGACCCGCTTGATCACCGAATCTTCACTGACCTTGATTTCGAACACGTACAGATGTCTCGATTGCTGCACCCGGAGAGCACTTTCCACAAGGTGTCCGGTGGGAATCTCAGCCAAGGCCGTCTCACGTGCGGCCACGAAGGTGATTCTGACTTCGGCGACCAGTTCCGGAGCAGCCTTGATCTGAAATCGACCTCTGTCGTCCAACTTGACACAGTATTCAACGAGGATGATCTTGCCGTTCATGGCATCGATTTGCACGTGCTCGACCATGCCATTATCCGGGTAGTCAAGGTCAAACGAGTACACGAGCCGACTGTCACGACGCTCGATGGTAGCCGCGACAATCCGGGCTCCCGGAATCTGCGCCATTGCGTTGAGGCGGGCGGGTGCCTGGGGGAACTTCGCCTGTGCGAGAAGACCCGGAGTCTGCTCGTGGATGGTCACGAAACCTCGCTGCTGCGCCGTGCCCAAGGTGGGCGCTAGGCCGAGGAAAAGGACAGCGGCTACCAGGAAGCGTGTAGTGGCTTTCATGTCGATACCCTCCCGCAAGTCAGTGACCGGAGGCTGACCACGGACTTGCTACGTACCAGAATGCTGGGCCACTCCCATTCCCTAGAGACTCTGCGACAGTTTGCCGTTCTGCCACACCACGGATGGGAATGGAAGCGACCTGCTCCTCCATCTGCTTCAGACGTCTCTAACTAGACGCCCAAGATCCCGTCTATTTGCCCCTCGTCCACGTTCATCACATACTGAAGCCCCGTGACGTCTGCGGCGTGCGGCGTCAGCGCGGCCAGATCGTCGCGGGACAGATACTCCGGTGAGAACTTGCGGCTGCCGGCCATCAGCTGGCGCAGTCCCTGAGCCAGACGTTCGTAGTACGTGTACAGCCCGATCGCGCCAGTCGGCAGCTTGCCGTACTCTTCTGCCCCCAGTTCTTCTCGCAGCTCATGCGCGGTCACAAACACCTCGTCTATTGTGCTGCCGAATCTCTCGACATAGACCGGAAGCTCCCCTCGCTCGATGGCCCGACCGATTGTCTTGCCAACCATGGCGGCGGCAATCGGGCTACGTGCCATGCCAACCAGCTTGACGAATGGCGCACCGAGGGCTAGCCCCTTGAAGATCTGATCCTCGAATGTGAAGCCACCGGCAACAGCCAGCGCCGGCACCGGCTTGCCCTTCTCAGCCAGGCGAGCAGCGTATTGATACAGCAAG
>JBDGXD010000333.1:0-1773 GCA_039584755.1 Gemmatimonadota bacterium | reverse complement strand
CTCGACCGGAGGAACACCCCATTCGTTCATCATCCGCCACGGACTCATTCCCGTACCGCCGCCAGCTCCGTCAACCGTCACCAAGTCGATCCCGTAGCGCGACGCATAGCCCAGTGCCTGCGCCAGTGCCGCAGGCCGATATGCGCCGGTCTTCAGAAAGACGTACTTAGCACCCAGACTGCGGAGATATTCAACACGCTCCGCGAATGCCTCTTCGGTGACCATGCCAACGCGGGAATGGCGTTCGAATTCCTTGAAGGCTCCAGCCTCGAACGCCCTTATCACCACAGGATCCGTGGGGTTGGGAAGAACCACGTAGCCGCGCTCATATAGCATCTGTGCTTTCTTGAGATCCTTGATCTTGACCTCACCACCGATGTTCTTGGCACCCTGGCCCCATTTGATCTCGACGGCCTCGACGCCGAGAGTGTCGATAGCGTATTCGTGATCGCCCAGGCGTGTGCCCTCGACGTTCGTCTGTACTATGATTGCGCCGTATCCGTCTCGCTGGTGATCCTGAAACAGCGCGACGCGACGCTTGAGATCGACCGTGTCCATAATGCGTCCGTCGTTGATCACCGCCTCCGGATCCATCCCGACGACATTCTCACCGATAGTGAGGCCGGTGCCGGCAAGCGCCGAGCCGATGGCCAGGCCCTCCCAGTTGTTCTTTGCCACGTCGGTGGAGCCTATTCCCGGTATGATCCACGGGTACTTGAACTTGAGGCCCTTGTCGTGACCGAATCGGACCTCAAGATTCACAGAGGGAAACACGGCCTTGTCGCTGTCGGCTTCGATACCCTGTGCCCCGACCACACCACCCATGATGTTGATGTGGGAATAGTCGATGGGATAATCCTTCTCAGATGCGGTCGTGATCACGCCGAACGGCTGCGGATAGATTACTTCGTGGCCGCGGAAGGCAGACTTGCCGATCTCGCACATGCCGATGCAGCCGTCGACACACGTGACGCACATGCCAGAGATCGGTGAGATTGATCCTTCGGTCCGGTTCTTAGTCAGGGTTGCTGCTGATGTATTCACTCTGGACAGCGTCATCGCGCCTATCTCCTTGGGGTATGCTCAGCTCTAGCGCCGCCCCGCTTCGCAGGCAACGCAGGGATCCATGTAACACATCATATCATCGAACTGTTCGACCTCGACGCAGGGCGGACTGATGTTGGCACAACCACCACAGATTGCCTTCTCAGGCTCAGTGTAGCTGCACCTCAGCTCGCAAGCGGGACACACATAGATGCAGGCACCGCACTGACGGCAGACGTCGGACTTGATGTCGAAAGGGGTACCAATACTGCGGCTCTCACCCCTCCCTCGAAAACCGATGGCCTTGGCCATCATCTGCTCCTCGCAGATTCGTACGCAGCGACCACACAGGATGCAGTCTTCATACTCCTGACGGAAACGCTGCTGCCGGATGTCGTGCGCGGCGGCGAGATCCTGAATCGTCTTGGACTGAGGGCAGGACGCCAGCAGGAGCTCCAGTATCATTCTTCTAGTACTGACCACACGTGACGATGCTGTCCGAACACTCAATCCCTCCTCGGCCGGGTAGGTACAGGAACTGACCAACCTCGACCTCTCTCCGTCTCCGATCTCCACCAGACAGAGCCTGCAGGCCCCGTAGGGAGACAGCCCCTCCATGTGGCACAGAGTCGGAATCGGGAAGCCCATGAACTGGGCCGCTTCGAGCAGTGTCGTGCCCTTCTCCACGTCCACCGCCACACCATTGATGCTGAGCGTTATCATCTATGG
>JBDGXD010000332.1:0-4873 GCA_039584755.1 Gemmatimonadota bacterium | reverse complement strand
TCGTCCACCGCCCGCTTCATTGCGATTTCTTCATCCCTCTCGCACGAATAAGATGACGCTCCGGATCGGGCTACCACTAGACTTCAGATGGTGAGCCAGCCGATGGAGACGCGCCTTTTGACCAACTTGTTCACGTTGCTCGTTACAAAACGAGAATCGCATCTGCTACACGCTGCAGACCCGCCCTTACTCCGGCAACATGGCTGACATGACCATATCTGACTATCTTATGGTCATGAAATACGTCAAGATCGCGGAATTGAAGGCGAGACTGTCGCAGTACTTGCGTTACGTTCGAAGCGGACGGGAGGTGACGGTGCTGGACCGGGAGACCCCGGTTGCCATGCTCACGCCGATTGCGTCGGGCCCTCCCCTTCGAATACGCGAACCGTTGAAGCTCCACCGAACACTCCAGAGCGTGTCGTTGCCCAAGCCACTACGCCTCGGCGGTGACATCGTCGATCTCCTGCTGGAAGAACGGCAGGGCGAGCGTTGATCGCATATCTCGACTCCTCGGTACTACTGCGCCTCATTCTTGGCCAGCGGGACAGACTCAAGGAGTGGCCCCGTGTTGAGGTTGGCGTTGCGAGCGCACTAGTAGAGGTGGAGTGCCTGAGGACTCTCGACCGGCTGCGCCACCGAACGGGAATCACTGATGACGCCCTCGTCGAGCGGCGGGAGGCGGTGTATGCCCTCCTTGCCGAAGCCGAGGTCGTCGAGCCGACTCATGCCGTACTGCGCCGGGCATCACAGCCGTTCCCGACGCCGCTGGGCACGCTCGACGCCATCCATCTTGCTACCGCGCTCATGTGGAGCGAGTTGACTCAGAGTGAGACCGTGATGGCGACCCACGACATAGCGTTGGCAGCAGCAGCCCGAGCGAGCGGCTTGAGGGTGGTAGGAAGCTGACGCCCGCGCCGCGCATCAAACCGCACCCACCCGCAATCTTTCGGTTACCCACCGGCCGAGCGTACCTTTATCATGTGACGGCAAACACCGAATGAGGCGTCATGCCGGTCACACCAACGTTCTCGGAGTTTGTCTGCCCCCGAGTTGCGGCGGCTTCAGCTCGGGATGAGAGGCGCCGGTAGGCTTGACTGCCGGCGGTGCTGTCTCCGTCCCAGAACAGAGCAGCAATGACCATCAGCCGGTCGTATCCCTGGGAGAGAGGTGTATTCACATCCGAGCCCCTCACCGTGTGGTGGGGAAGGGTGGGCGTCATCGCGAAGCGGATGCGTGCGGAGTGGTGAGTGGAGTGGGCATCAACCCGCGACCCCTGTCGCGTAGCGGACCGAGGCTGCGCAGGCTACCGAATGCGATCCCACCTGATTTCACAGCTACGGATCTCCTCGTCGCCGTACACGGTGATGTCGCCACCGAACTTCTTGGCATAGCCTACGGCCCAGCCGGTGCCGCCCCGGTCCAGGCCGCCCGAACCGTTCACATCACCGTACAACTCGTAGGTGGTGCCATCGTCGAACACCAGGAACACCTGGCTGTTCGGCCCGCGGTCACAGCGTTCCGAGACGACTACGGCGCCGATCTTCTTGCCGACTATCAGTTTGATCTCGTCCTTCATTCACACCCGTCCTGTTGTATTAGGTCTGGCACGACGACCGCGGCCGCGACAGTAGCGAGCGAATTGGATGCCTCGTAGGAATCACGGAGCCACGCTGGCTTGCAGTGCTACGAGATTTCAAAGAGATCTTTCATTGAATATGCTGCTTCGTATTCGGCTTTGGCCGCATCAAAGTTCCTGTGGGGCATCGAACTACATGCTGCCAGCAACTCATTCAACGCATCACCTAGTCCGAACTCGTTCTCATACTCAAAGAGATTCATCACGGAATCGCCGAGTCCGGTCAGCACCACATGCCAATGTGTCTGGTGGGCCAAACCGTGGCATAGCTTGAGAACCTCTCTGTCGCTTGGATTGACAGTGAGGTCCCACATACAGAACGGACCGTTCGTTTGGGGATCTTCTACCCAGAAGAGGAGGAAAATGACGGGCCCTGACTCCGTGTTAACAGCACCTGCCTTGAGATGGATGTTGAACGGATCCAGGTTTGCCAGGTCGAAGAGGAAGGGTGTGTGGTCGGCTATGACCAGCACTGTCTCCTCGCCAACCCTCGAGTCCAGGGTTGCCACAAAGGGCATGATGCCGGACCGCCCCTGGAGAACTTGCGGTAGCTCCGTGAGTTCCCAATTCTTGGGACCGCGCAGCTTGTTTTGTAACAGCCCTATCATGATTTGTACGACTCCCTGGTGTGTCTGCTACACGAGCTTCCGTTACCTGCTAGCTGGCCGCAAGTTCATGCCACATGAACGCCTGCTACATCATCTGCTCTAGATACCATTCCCTGGCGCGCTCTTCGTGGTAGGCCTGCGGGAGGGTCACTCATGGCGGCGTCCTTTCGACTAGCTGGTCTCCTCACAGCGCGGCACCTCGGCCAGCCATGTGGAGAAGATGCCGGGAGCTGCCCGCGCCTTCTGTGATCTCCCCCACCAACAACGCCAATCGTGAGCCTATCGGAAGGTCAGGGCACTACGCCACTTCTGCCTCGATGAGCCGGGGGATTGCGTCGGTCGAGAAGAACGCGGGGAAGGCCGCGCCATCGAACTGTGACGCGTGACGCAGAGCGCCTCACCCCCGGGGCCTACGTTGTGTCAAGTGCGCGGCGTACCGCGCCACGCTGCGCGACCATGGCTCCCGATTCTCAGTGACGACAGCAACCGCAACAGCTCTCCGCCATGCCAGGGGCTTCCTCGTACCAGAGGGGCTCGTGTGCTTGGTCGCTGCGGGCCTGCTGCACTGGGGGGCACTCGAGCCGGTGCTGGCCGCCTCCATGCCGTATGTGGCGGGTGGAGCTTTTGCAGCGGGAGCGCTGCTGGCTTGGCGCTTCCACCGCGGCCGAGCCGCGCTGCTGCTGTTGGTCATCGCCGTGGCGGCGGTCGCGGCAGACCGTGCAACATCCGTCACGCCACCGACCGATCAATCGACGTTGGTGCTCTGTGCGGTTGCGCTGCTCCTACCCGTGAACATCCTCTGGATCACCTTTGTCGCCGAACGGGGCGTTCTCACGCCAGGCGGACTCGTGCGCGCCGGCGTCATCGCGCTGCAGGCCGCGCTGGTCGCCGGCGTCGCACTCACGTCTCCCGCCACTGCAGTGGGTTGGCTGACTCGACAACTGGTCCCGGCTGCCACCGGGCAACTGACGGCCCTCGCTCAGCCGGCGCTGCTCTCATTCCTCGTCGCGGGTTTGGGGCTTATCATCAACTTGATCGCCCGTCCGGGCAGCGTGGCGCGCGGATCGCTGTGGGCGCTAGTTGCATCGTTCCTCGCGCTCCATAGCAGCACCAACCAGTCGACGGCGACTGCGTATTTCGCCGCTGCGGGGCTCATTCTGGCCGTGGGGGTCATCGAGGCGACGTATTTCATGGCGTACCGCGATGGCCTCACTGGTCTGCCAGCGCGCCGAGCCCTGAACACTGCATTGGGCGAGCTCGGCAGCCGATACTGCATCGCGATGGTCGACGTCGACCGGTTCAAGAAGTTCAACGACCAACACGGGCACGATGTCGGGGATCAAGTGCTCCGGATGGTCGCCAAACATCTGGGGGACGTGTCAGGCGGAGGAAAGACCTACCGCTACGGCGGTGAAGAGTTCGCCATCGTCTTTCCCGGCAAGACACGGGATGAGTGTCTCCCTCACTTGGAGTGGGTCCGTGAGGCCATTGCCGATGCGGAGTTCACACTGCGTGGCCGACGGCGCCCACGAAACAAACCCAAAGCCCCCCGGATTCACAGCGGTCGGCGGACCTACCTGTCGGTGACGGTGAGCATCGGTGTGGCGGAGCGAAACGGTCGCAACTCCACGCCGGAGAAAGTAGTAAAGGCCGCGGATCGGGCCCTTTATCGTGCGAAGAAGGCCGGACGGAACCGGGTGAGGCAGTGATCGCCGCGTCGGTAGGGATCGCACGGCGACGTTCCCCCGCCAACTTCTTGGAGTGCTGCGCAGCGACCATCGCTTAACTTCGCCACAGCAAGCGGCAATTCGGTTACGTCCAAGCTCGTTCGATTCGCTAGCCATGTCCGATGCGGGGTCGGCGGCTGGTCTTTCGTGTTCATGCGCTGCAGCGAATGCTCGAGCGTCATATCTCAGCTGACGACGTCAGGTGGGTATTGGAATCAGGCGAGACGATTGCAGAGTACCCTGACGATCGCCCTGTACCAAGCCGTCTGGTACTTGGTTGGGTATTGAACGAGCCTCTTCATGTGGTGGCGGCCGATGACCTAGACGGCGACATTACGGTGGTGATCTCGGTGTATCGGCCGGATCCTGATCTGTGGTCCCCTGACTGTCGCAGGAGGCTTTGATGAAGTGCACCGCATGCGGTCAGGCAAGCGTCGGCGAAGGTCTTGTGACGCTCACGTTCGAGCGTGAGGGCACCGTTGTCGTTATCAAGGAGGTACCCGGGCTGGTATGCCCCAACTGTGGGGAGGAATACGTGCCCGATGAAACCGCAACTCACGCACTTGAGACGGCTGAAGCGGCTGTTGGCAGCGGCGCGTCAGTCAAGGTGCTGCGCTACGAAGCTGCATAGGCGAAAGACGGGTGTTGGGGCGCTGAAACACGCGCTCGGCGCGGTGGCAGGGACCATCGCTCTGGACCAACGGTGCGAACGCTGGGGACTCACCAACGTCGAGTCCGTTCTGGGCGACGTCACCGAGCCGAAGCTGCCCCCCGGTGAGTTGGACTTCATCTTCATAATCTCCTCTTACCACCAATTCGAAGATCCGACAACGCTACTGCGCAACGCCCGAACGGCACTCAAGCCCGACGGGATGTTGGCGATCGGAGAGTGGCTGAGG
>JBDGXD010000331.1:0-4880 GCA_039584755.1 Gemmatimonadota bacterium | reverse complement strand
CATTGCGTAGAGCCCCAGTGCCTTGTGTCCAGCAGCATAGGAAATGATATCTGCGTCGTGGCGATCCGGATCCGATACATCGTAGTCCATAGCATCGAAGAGAATGCTGGCTACGAACCGACCGGACGAAATCGACCCGCCTGGATGTCCCGACATCGGGACGTAGTTGTACATGACGGCGCAGAGCGTGCGATATATGAGGTCGAATTGCTCGAAGGCCGATTTGTCCACCGACGAAAGTGGGTCATCGCCCTTCTTCAACTCCTCGGAGATGTCGACGTAGATCGCTCGTCGTGATCCGAGTGTGAAAGACATTATTCGTTCCTTTCCTTGTTGTCTTGGCTCAACTTCCCTTGGAGTCGGCGCGGCACACGGGCAACCTCAGCGATCACCAACCACGCCATCCGGCCGGGTCTCAGTAACAGTACTCAATGCAACGGTTTGCCACTCTTCATATACGCCGCGAAGCCATCACGGTCCTGTGATGCGTCGGCGATACGCTTCACCCCCTCCCTGAGGTCGTCGATGCCAGTGGCAATCGAGAGTCTCAGGAAGTGCTTTCCATCTGCTCCAATCTTCCCGAACGAGCGACGATCCATGGTCGCGACATGGTATTCGAAGAGCAGGAACATCTGGAACAACGTCGACGGACTAGTCCGATCGCGAACTTCAGCTGGGAGCTTCTGGTGCGCGTCCACAGCCCCCAGTGATTGGCACGCTCCGCCAATATTGGGGAACACGTAGAAGGCTCCTTTGGGGTTCTGGCAGGAGATGCCATCGATCGCATTCAACCCACCCACAACCAGGTCGCGACGTTTCTGGAACGCGCTGACCATCTTCTGAATCTCGGGTTTGCTTTCTGGAGACTCGATTGCGAGTTTGGCGCCCATCTGGTTGTACGCGGCAGTGCAGGAGAAGTAGTTGATGTTGAGGTTCTTGAAGACGGCAGCTTCCTCGGCCGTTGGGAATACGGCCCAGCCGATGCGGCCGCCCGTCCATGAATACGACTTGGATGCTCCAGAGACGAGGATCGTGCGATCCGCCATGTCAGGGAACGACGCGATAGACACATGTTCGCTGCCGTCGAACAGAATGTTCTCATAGACCTCATCCGAGTAGATGCGGCATCCGGGTGGCGCTTTTTCCCTTATCACATCAGCGATACCCTCGAGTTCCTCCCTAGATGCTACGCCACCGGTCGGGTTCGACGGGAAGCAGATGAAGATGAGTTTTGTCCGATCAGTGATCAGTCCGCTCAGTTCGGCCCCGGAGAAGGCAAATCCTCTCTCTTCCTCCAACTGCAGGGGAACAGGCTTGGCACCGACGTAGGCAATGAAGGATTCGTAAATTGGGAAACCGGGGCTGGGGTAGACGATCTCATCGCCGGGGTTGCAGTAAGTCTGTTGGCAGAAGCCAATCGGGGGCTTGGCTCCGGGGAACACGACTACGCGATCCGGCGTGACGTTCAATCCGCGTCTCGCTCCCATGTCCTGCGCGATCGTCTCCCGCAGCGGAAGGATGCCCTGGGGGTCACAGTAGTGCGTGAGATCGTTGTCTATCTGGCGCTTGACTTCTTCGCGGATGTGCTTCGGCAAGGCGAAATCGGGCTCGCCGAGGTTGCATTTGATGACTTTGTGGCCGGCGCCTTCCAGTTGCGCGATATAGGGCCCGACCTTGAAGGCGTTCTCGGTGTCTATGAGCGCTGTCCGTTCCGAAAAGAGACTCATCGTGGATCTCCATCAGGTTGTCTGGATTGGGACTCTCATCTCCCGTCACGGGCCGCGCCGACACAGTTGAACCGAGCGGGGCATACGTCGCTGCCCGTGAACACAGGTCGGCACGACCGGATGCAAGAATCACGCTAGTTGAAGATGTTGAGATCGCATCATTAGTCGGGGATTCGAGGAGTATTTGAAGATGGTTACTGGCTCCCAATCTGGGAAGGAGCCATGCCATGATCACATAGACGAACTTTCAGTGATCTGCCGGGGACCACTTTGCGGCAATCTTGCCCTGTTCTACGTGAGCCCCAGCCGCTGAGCCATTCCTATCCGTTGCAGTTTCCCGGTCGGTCCCTTGGGAAGGTCGTCCAGCAACAAAATCTTCTTGGGGACTTTGAATTGGGCCAGATGCTCGGCTGCATAGGCTTGTATCTGGCGCTCGGTCACGCTGCCGCCTTGCGTCAGCACGACTGCCGCAGCGACCTCCTCGCCCAACTTGTCATGAGGTAGTGCAAACGACACTGCTTGAGAGATAGCAGGATGGCCCAACAGCACCTCATCGATCTCGAGAGGGCTGATTTTCTCGCCACCGCGGTTGATGATCTCCTTGAGTCGGCCCGTAAGGAAGAGATAGCTGTCATCGTCCAGGTATCCCTGGTCACCCGTCCGGAACCAGCCGTTGACGAAGCCTTGAGAGTTGGCTTCGGGGTTGTTTTCGTACTCGGTGATTACGGTCTCCCCCTTGATCACCACCTCGCCCCGTTCGCCTGGTTGCATTAGCCGCCCGTCCTCACTCATGATCGCGATCTCGATGCCGGTACTATGGCCCATGGAACCGGGCTTTCGCTCGCCCGGTGGTAGCGGATTGCTCGCCATCTGGTGGGTTGCCTCCGTCATCCCGTACGCTTCTATCATGGGTACTCCAAACACTCGATCGATCTCCTGCAACACGGCAGTCGGAAGTGCGGCAGATGATGATCTCACAAACCGGAGCGGGGCCCGCTGGATGACCTCAGAGTAGCGTCGAGCGCGACCGAGTATCATCTGATGCATAGTGGGAACCGCTGTGTACCAAGTAGGCCGGAGTTCATCCAGCCAATCGAAGAAGCGGAAGCCGTCGAAACTCGGCGTGCATGTTGTGGAACCGCCGGCTGCCAGTGGAGCGAGCAGTCCGGCCACGAGTCCGTGGATGTGAAACAATGGCATCACGTTGAGGCAGCGGTCGGACGGCGTTAGCGCCAAGGACTTGCCGATGTTCTGTGCTGACGCAGCCAGGTTACGCTGTCTCAACGGCACTATCTTCGGGCGGGATGTGGTCCCCGAAGTGTGTAACACCAATGCAACATCGTCCGCTCGAGACAACTCGGCTCTTTCATCGGTGAGGATAGAGTCCGCGTAGCTGAGATTGACATCGCACCCCTCCCCAGTCAGCGATAGCCGCATCAGTCCTCGAGGCACGGCAGCATGTGCTTCCCCGGCGTCACCCGCCAGGGTTATCAGAGCCTTTGCCCCCAAGTCCTTGGTGTAGAACGCAAACTCGTCTTTGCGGTACCTGGGGTTTAGCGGTGCGGCAGTGGCGCAACTAGCCACTGCGAGGAAGGTGATCGCCATCTCGGGTCCGTTGGGCAGCACCAGCGCCAGCCGGTCGTTACTTCCGATTCCCAAGGACCGGAGCTGCCCGGCCAACCGCAGCACAGTGTCGTGCAATTGGGCGAACGTCAACGGTGCATGACCCGGAGCAAGGACAGCAGGGGTCTTTGCATCACCAGCGGATAGGATCTCGAAGATGGTCTCCATTGCGAGGCTACATCCTCCCTCTACATTCAGTGAATTCCCCACATGGCCGATTCAATCCATGCCCCACATCTTTAGTCGCCTGAAGGAGCCACAGCAAGATGCCGTGCGAGCTGTCGCTGAGAAGACGTCTCTCGAGGCTCTGCCGGAAAACGAATCAGACTGAGGCCACCTGAAGAGCCATGAGAGTCACCGCTCACGCGGTGCCGCTCGAGTGCAGTCACAAGGAGTGAGAAGTGCGCGTTTGCGTTGTGGGTGCAGGTGCCATCGGTGGGTTCATGGGGGGGCGGCTTGCCCTGGCGGGTGTGGACGTAACCTTGGTTGCGAGGGGGCCACACCTCTCGGCAATGAAGCAACGTGGGTTGACACTGATCATGAAGGATGGAACCGAGCGCGTCGCCCGAAGGTTGCACGCCACCGATGACATGGGTGAGGCAGGCAAACATGATGTCGTCATTCTTGCGTTGAAGGCACATCAGATCGAACCGGTGGCACACCAGATTCCGCTGCTGTTCGATACGGACACAATCGTCGTGACGGTCCAGAATGGTATTCCGTGGTGGTACTTCCACAGGCATGGCGGAGATTTCGACGGGAGGCGTCTCGACTGCTTGGATCCCAGAGGTGTCTTGGAGGCAAACATACCGGCCGAGCGGATTCTAGGCGCGATTGCCCATCCTGCGGTTGAGAAGCAGGCACCCGGGGTTATCCGCCAGGTCGAAGGCAAACGCTTCCCAGTCGGTGAGCTCGACGGAACCGAAAGCGCACGCGCCAAGCGCGTGGCAACTCAATTTAACGAAGCGGGCCTCAAGTCGTACGTCGTGCCTGACATCAGGTCAGACGTATGGGTCAAGGCATGGGGCAACCTCTCGTTCAATCCCATTAGCGTGCTCACACATGCTACGCTGATAGACATCTGCCAGTTTCCCGAGACACGCACGCTGTCGATCTCCATGATGCGTGAGGCACAGGAGATAGCGCACAAACTGGGAATCACCTTCAGTCACACGATTGAGCAGAGAATCGCAGGCGCCGAGCGTGTTGGCGCTCACAGGACGTCGATGCTGCAGGATTTCGAGTCAGGTCAGCAACCCGAACTTGAGGCGCTAGTTGGCGTCGTGGTCGAACTCGGGCGGCTCACCAACACAGCGACGCCTACGATTGACGCTGTCTACGCATGTGCCAAACTCCTGTGCAAGACATCACTCAGTCGCGACATCGTCGAATAGTGCAGGGCCCCCGTCACGCACCGAGTAGTGGAACTCTCAGCACCCATCCACGATCAGGATGAGCGTCAATCCGGTGAAGACGACCAGGCTTGCACCGGCGAACCATCGTGCGAAGCGAGAGGGATAGAATACTTTA
>JBDGXD010000330.1:0-4897 GCA_039584755.1 Gemmatimonadota bacterium | reverse complement strand
GGTGATGAGCAATCCGGTTACGTATGCCCCCCAGGCGTTCAGTGGGATGAGTATCAGTTTGGGTGCGCAGGTGGCATCGATGATGTATGCAAGTTTCTCGCGAGATATCCGGCACTTGTCGAACAATGGCCGAGCTACCGACCCGCTCACCAACAGACTGAAGTTGGATTCCAAGAAGACGCAGAAGCTCACTGCTACGGTGAGCAGCCCAACCGACCGTTTGGACTTCGCCAAGCCGCGTTCCTCGACCCGTTTGACGAAGCCGTTCATTCCTCCGGAGGCCTGTGTTAGAGTGATCATGGCCCCGATGAGAGAACTGAAGAGGAGCACTCGAGCATTGTCGGCTGTGGTGGCCTGCTCCAGGTAGGTCTCAACCGATCGAATCATCCCGGTCACGGGATTCCAGGAACTCATGATCGTCCAGCCCAGGAACACAAACAGTCCGAGCGACAAGTAGACTTGCTTGGTCTTGATCGCCAGGGCGATCGCGACCACAGGTGGAAGGATCGATAGCCAACCGTAGGTTTGCATGTGTTCACCTGGTTTTCGACTGGTGGTCTAGTAGAACCATGGGAGGTTTGAGAAGGAAGGGGGTCCTTCTCGTCTCCTTGCTTGCCACTCTTGCTACTAGGTTGGTGCACGCATCAACAGTACCAAGCCTGCCGCTCCGAACAGAGCATTCGATGCCCACGCGGCATACAAGGGTGGAAGAACACCTGCCGCGCCCACTGCCTGCGACAGTTGCACAGAGAGCAAGAACAACATGGTTGTAGCAAGGCTGATTGCGATACCGAAGGCGCCGGTTGCCCGAGGTGATACGAGCACCAGCGGAGCGGCAAACAGAGCAATGACCACGCAGGTCACGGGCACGGCGATCTTGAGTTCCCGCATCACCCTGAGCTTGCGTCCATCTCCGCCCGAACGCTCTAGGGCGTCGACATAGCTTCCCAGTTCGGCATAAGTCATCTCCTCCGGTTTCTTGGGTTCAACCAGGAGATCGGCGGGAACCTCGGTGAGGTTGCGCAGCCGCAGCGAATCAAACTGGAATCCTGTCTCACCGGCTGGTTCGGTAACCTGACGGTAGCGGCCCTTGCGTAGCATCCAGCTTTCAGTCGAATCGTCGAACATGACGGTCTTGGCCTGCACTGCCAAAGTAGGATAATTGCCAGATCCTTCACGCTCGAGCACCACGTCGAGCATCCGTCCCTGTTCGACCTCGAGTGACCGAACGGTGTACACCCAGCCTTGCTCTGCACGGAATGCGAAATTCAGCCTCGTGGTCTGCGAACGTATCTCGAGTTCTCCCAGCAATTCGAGTTGCTTCCTGGTTGCCCCTGGCGCGAACTCGCCGAGCGTTATGCCCAAACCGGCAACCACGATTGCGGCAGCTAGGATTGGCAGCAATGTTCGGTGGAAGCTCCGACCGGCAGCCTTCGAGGCCGATAGTTCGGAGTGACGCACCATTGCTCCGAGGCTGAACACCGTCGCGAACAGAACTGCGGCTGGGAGAATGAGGAACACTTTGTCGGGTAGACTATAGACGTAGGCCATCGCGATGTCAGCGGGCCTCAGGTCGCGCGCCAGGTACTCACTGAGGTCATCGGTGACCTCGAACAGGATCACGATCAGCGGGAATCCGATGGTCGTGACTGTGAAGATCTTGAGCCACTCTCGCAGGAGATACCGGTCGAGAATGCCGCTGCTCATCCCTGACTCGTTGCCTGCTGCGCCGGTCGTACTGCCAGCCGCCGGTTGCGGCCGCGCCCACTGATTCCCCGACGAGACGTGCGCCACAATGCGAACCCGCCCAATAATCCGAACAAGACGTTGGGGGTCCACATGGCCCAGAATGCTGGTACCACGAGCTTGTTGGCCAGCGACTCACCGGCAATCAGGCCAACGTAGTATACGGCGAAAATCCCCAAGGCAACGCCAATTACCATGCCCAGCCCACCGGGAAATCTCAGTGCCAAGGGCACACCCACCAGCACGAACACGATGCAGGCGGCCGGAATCGCGTACTTCTTGTGAAACTCTACCAGGAAGCTCTCTGCACGGACTCTATTGGCACGTTCGCGGTCCCTTTGAATCTTTATGTCGTTCATTCGGCCCCTGGCTGTTCGCGAGCCGACATAGCCTTGTCGATTCGCGGCTCTCATGCGATTCCGAGCGGCGGCGGCCGCGGAATCGGAAAGGGGTGTGATACGTGGTGTTTCCTGGGCCTCGAGCGGAGCGGGAACGAGCCAATCCAGCGCGCGGCAATACAGGCTCCGCCGGTACTGTGGTGCCAGTGTGTCCGGCTGGATGAGTGGTAGCCCAACCAGAGTACGTAACCCGTTGCGCTGTGCCGCTTCCTTGGCACGCTGGGCCAGCCATTGCCGACGGCGGGCATCTACTACAACGTCTTCCAGGGCACAAGTGCCCAGCTCCCTGTCGCTGTGGTAATTGTCATCCTCTGGCAGGATGAAGTCGCCACCGATTCCCGGCAGCGCAATCAGGTACCTGTCGTAATTGGTGCGTTGGAAGTTCCCGGGATCCGTGCGATCGAACTCGTGGGCGGTACCGCTGAACAGGATCAGCTGCAGATCTACTTGATTGGGTGCGAATGTGATTCGACCGCTATCGGCGTAGATCGTTCCGACCGTGCTGCGGTCCATGAAGCGATAGATGGTCACGTCGTGCATCACGTAGTTGGCCTGGTTGATCCGGGCCGCTCGCAGGAACACGCGACTGGGTTGCACCACGTTGATCACGTGTTCCTTGAGTGAAAACGTGGGCTTGGTGCGAGTGATGGCACTCATGAGCGTGCGAAGTCGGTGGTTGGTGCGGGGCAGAACCTGGTCGCCGAACAGAAACGCAACCAGTGCAACCAGGGAGGCCGCGACGAGCACCGGACGCACGAGCTGACCCAACGATATGCCACCGGCCCGAAAAGCCGTGATCTCACTGTCACGGGCCAAACGGCTGAACGTGTGTAGCACCGCTACCAGCACCGACATCGAGATGGTCATGGCGATGAGGTAGGGGATAGTGAGCAAGAAGAACTCAATGATGATTGACCACGGGAGGTCTTTGCCGACCAACTGTTCGAGTCGCCGCGCAATTTGGTTGAGTAACATGAAGCCAGTTAGCGCCGCCAGTGAGAAGATGAACGGGGCGGCATGCTGTTTGACCAAATATCGGTTTAGTATCCGCATCTGCGGCCGTGGCTATCTCGGTTGTTGTAACTAACTGAATTGTAACGCTTTGGGACGTCCATTATATTTTATCTGCTCACCTCTAACAAGGCTTACCCCGCTCACAGGGCCAAAGTGTCGCGTGCAACGGTAGCGGTTGCCTTCGCCGCTCTCTTGGTGCCCGGCGGCACACTCCTGGCTCAAACGGGTGCCGCGGCCCGGCCCGAGCTGCGGCTGCGGTTCTCCACGGACACGCTCCGCCTACGATTGCCGGTGGCGTTACAGCCCGGCGGCATCCTCGCACCCCGCACCAGCCCACAGGTTTTGGCCGAATCCTGGGCGTCGCGGGTACGAGCTGAGATTCTGGCGCAGCAGGTGCGCCGCCGTCACCAATGGTTGCTGCAGTCGCTAGGGCCCCAACCCGAACCAGTCCCGGCAATTCCCCGACCGGAGGCAATAGCACAGCCGGGCGCTCAGCAGGTCGGTCCCGGCCAGCAGCCAACATTGGGATCGCTGACCGACTTCGCCGACCTGGGAGTGGACCTCAACGCCCGGATCGAGCTCGTGTTCGATCGATTGCAGAACGCTCGCTGTACCGCGGCTGACGCCTTCAATGTGGCCTCCGGTTGTGTCGGCGGGTTTCCGACACCTACTCTGCAGCCGCGCTTCGATGTCCGATCGAGCGGCATTGTAGGCGATCGAGTCCACCTCGATGTCGACTTCGATACCGAACGGGAATTCAACGCCAACAACAATATCATTGTCTACTACCAGGGCTTGGAGGACGAGATCCTCAAGCGGGTCGATATCGGGACCGTCACGTTCCAAGCCCCTCCATCGCGCTTCATCACCACCGGTATTCCCTCAAATTCGTTCGGCGTCCAAGCGGAAGCGCAGTTGGGTGCTCTGAACTTTCGCACCATTGCTGCGCAACAGAAAGGCTCTGCGGTTCGCGTGCGCGAGTTCACGGTGGGTGATGCCGCGACAGCGCCCGTGGATTTCGAGGCGCGAGACCTGGACTTCGAGGCAGGCCGGTTCTTCTTCGTGGTCAATCCGGTGGACCTGTCAGACTATCCAGCGGTGGACATACTGAACATCAATCCGCCGAGTCTCGCCTTGGATCAACAGATTGCCGCTGTCCGGGTGTACCGGTTGCGGGCGCAGCGAGGACAGGAGCAAGACAACCCGAACCTGGGTGGCATAGAAGCGGTCGCGCTGAGGACAGATGGCCCACAGAGGGTGGGCCCATTCTCGTGGGAACTGATGATCGAAGGCGTAGACTACTATCTCGATCCGTCAGCAACCTGGTTCGCACTGAACACTCGGGTCGGAACCCAGGACTTCCTGGCGGTATCCTACGTCACCACATCCGGGGACACTGTCGGCACGTTTCCGGCGGTCAACGGTGTATTGGACACGCTCGAGTTGATCTACGAACCGCGGCGCGGGACCGAGGTTCCGACCTTTCCCTACGAAATGCGCAACGTGTACCGGATTGGGTCCCGTGACTTGGATCGTGCGACCACCAGGGTGGCAATCCTGGTCAACAACTCGGAGACACCGGTAGACGAGCGGGGCACTTACCTATCACGGCTCGATGTCTCCCTCTCCACCGACGCATCCACGTTAGACGAGTTCAATCGACTGTTTCCCCGGGTCCGAGACCCGGGAGGTGGAGCGCCTCTGCGAGATCTCTTCCTGGTCTTCCCACGCCTCAAACC
>JBDGXD010000329.1:0-8876 GCA_039584755.1 Gemmatimonadota bacterium | reverse complement strand
GAGGGGCATCAAGTTCAGTGTCGTGGAGGTCAGCAAGGGCACGCTCAAGTAGCGCTGGCCCCTCCATGTATCGGGCTAAGACCGAATCCTGCTCGTCAGGTGCTTTCACGTCGATACCTCATCGTTACAGAACACAAGTGGCGTCCAACGTCCTGGCGATAAGCTGCGGGCGCGCACGGCGCGGACCTTGCCCTGCAAGGGACGTGACGGGAGCGACCGTCGGCTTCATCGCCCTGTTCGGCAGCGTCGCACCTAATCTAGTATGACACACCAGGTGCCTGATGAAGGTACGTGTCGTCAACAAGTTGTTTTAACATGAAGTCGGCCACATCGGCACGTGAGATCCAACCTTTGATTCGCTTATCCGTTGTGGAAAAGCCGTGCCGATAGACTTCCGTTCGCGGGCCGTCCTTCAAGTGAGGAGGGCGAACAACTGTCCAATCCAACGAGCTTTGTCGTACGACAGCTTCCTGAAGTTCGTGATCTGCGAAAGCATGTCGAAGGAATATGCCCACAATAATGTACTTGGTAAAGAATGGTAGGTTGGTTCGACTATCTCCTACGCCAAGCGAAGATTGACAGATTAAACGTCTCACACCAGTGCTCTGCATAGCCTCAACGATGTTTCGTGTTCCCTCCTCTCGAAGAGTTGTGCGCGAAGGGCCTGTGCCAATGGTCACGAGTATGCCTTCGTGTCCCGCTACAGCGCTCTTTACAGTAACCGCATCTAGCACATCGCCACGAACAACGGTTAAGCGCGAATGCTGTATGTCCTCGATCTTAGCCGGATCACGGGCATATGCCGTAACCCTATGGTCCTGGTCGAGAGCCTGGATCAGCAGCTCTCGTCCTGTGCCACCGGTTGAACCAAAAACAAGTAACTTCATCTTATCCTCGTGCTTTCTAGGGCGCGGACCCGTATCGCTGGGCCCGTACTACTTCACCAGCTTCGAGATCTGTTTGAACTGCGGTCCTTCGGCCAGCTTCATCAGCTCGAAGAGCGCCGTCTCTGTCGAGGTGATCACGACGCCCGCATCCCGCATCTTCTCGAGCCCGATGTGCCTGTTCTCTGCCGTTCTCGAGGAGACGGCATCGGCAATCACCTGCACTTCGTATCCGGCGTCGTGCAGATCCAGAGCAGTCTGATGGACGCAGACATGGGTCTCGATCCCCATCAGCAGAATCTGGCGGCGACCCAAAGGCTCGAGGGCCAACATGAACGCGCGTTCCCCGCAACAACTAAACGCGTTCTTGGCGATGGGTGGGATAGCGGGCAGCAGCTCTGACACCTCCGGCACTGTGGGCCCCAATCCTTTGGGGTACTGTTCGGTCAACAGAATCGGGATTCCGAGTACCTGCGCGCCCTGAATCATCAGGCGGAGGTTCTTGAAGAGCTCCGTCCTGCTGTGCATGAGCTGCGCGAGCTTGCCTTGAACGTCAATGACCACCAATGCGGTGTCGTCCAGCTTGAGCATAAAATGCTCCGGAGCTTATGGATGGTGTGCGCGGCTTCACTCCTCCAAGGTAGCCGGAACGGCGGCGAGATGTACTGCCGCGCTTAGGTGCCGGCAGTAAATCGCCCCTCAATGTCCCATTCTCGCACTGGTGCGGTTCCCCGAGCGACTGCAGATTTATAGGTTGCCCTCCACAAGTTCAATCCATGAAAGAACCGATCTGCGAGCTTCTTGACACTATGATGAAGCGACTCTTGGCTTGGCTTGGTCACAACTCGTCCCAACTCCAGGCACTCGCTGCCATCGTTGCGATCCTCGCGGGGGTCGTGGCTGTGCCCTTCTTTCTGTACAACCGGTCGACAACCGATCTTACAATCACTGTTACTTCCGATGAACCATTAGTTCCCCCTGCGCTGGAAGAGTGGCTTCGCGAGGCGAAGTCAGTTCTTAGGCGTATACCCAGTGCTCCTGACGGTGCGCCCGATCCTTATCACCTACGAGAGTTGCAGCGTACCGGCCCATTGGACCCGACTCGATCCAGATCCAGCTGGCCGACCTTGGACCTTCCTGGCCGTCTAAGAGTCGAGGTTACCAACAGCACAGCCCGCGAGATCCCGGGAGTTCGAATACGCCTCGACCGCATAGACGCGAGCTGGGGATTAGAGCTAACTGCAGACTTTCTAACTGCGGAGGAAGTGACTGATTGGCAGAACGCACTGTCGATAGGCGGAGAAAGGGCCGTCATCATCCTTCCTGAACTACCGCCTCTCCCACCGCACAGTTCTGTCTCTGTGATTGCATACGGAGATATCGCATACACTGGCGTGTCGGCGACAGTCCCCACAGCATCCTTCAAGGTCGTACGCACGGTGCTCGTACAAGACAGCGGGCTGATTGCCCTACTCTTGCGGCCAGGCCCCTGGCTACCTCTTCTTGTCCTTCTCGTCAGCATGACAGGCGGCATCTTCGCACTGCTCTACATTGCCGTAGTGAGACGCGTTAAGCCAAACATCACCTACGACCTTGCGTGCTTAGAAGCCAAGGCTGGTCGCAACGAGAGCGCCCTCGCGTTGCTTCAGGAGGCTGTCAAGGCCGGCTATAGCAACTTCCAGCACATGCGGAGCAATGCAGACCTAGAGCCATTGCGGAAGCTTGAAGCTTTTGAGAAATTGGTTGGCTCCTAGGATGGATCTCAAACCGCCATTCTGGCCCGAAGACTACCCCGCATTGCTAGAGCTGCTGGGGCGGGACGAGTTCGAGCGAGTAGTATGCCCGCTCGACCTGGCCCGGGGTCCCTGTCACGAACGACCGTCAGATTGAGAAGAACTATGCGGACACAACGCCTTGTAGCCTTGTTTTTACTCGTGGCATCGCTTGTATCCCTGCAATACTGCAAGTCACCTCCCAATCCAGAGATTGGCAAATCACAAACCATTGATTGCCCTGTGGAACTGCCAGAGGCAGCAGCTGCCAATCTGGACGTCTCCTGTTCCTTCATCAGCGTTCCGGAACGTCACGACAGACCAGAGGGACCTGTGATCCAGATTGCGGTGGCACAATTCAGCAGCCCCAATCCGGAAGCCGCTCCCGATCCCATCGTTCTCAACACCGGAGGACCCGGCGATTCGAATTTCGAAGGCTTCTTTCCTGATCTGGCCGGTCCTCTAGGGGAGACATTGCTGTCACAGCGGGATGTGGTCATCATCGAATTGCGCGGACTCTATCATTCGGATCCAAATCTCATTGCCGAGGAAGTCTTTGCTGCACAGTTGGACCTCGCCCCCAGAAACGCACGGGGCCCCGAGGCCAACGAGGTGTTGCTCGAGGCCATGCGCAAAGCGCACGATCGGTTCGCTGCGGAGGGCATTGACCTCGCGGCCTTCAACAACAAAGAAACGGCCGCTGACATCGCCTTCATCATGAGTGCTCTCGGGTATGACCGCTTCAATCTCTTCGGGTCTTCGGCAGGGACCATGGTGGCGCAGAACGTCATGCGTGACTATCCTGAGCGTCTCCGTTCCGTGTCGCTCAATGCCGCTGTCCCCTATGGTCCGATGCTCCTGCGGGATATGCTACCCAATGCCGCAAGCAGCCTGAGGCGATATTTCGACATGTGCGCGGCCGATGACTCGTGTGCGGCAGCGTATCCCGACGCAGAAGACCGGTTTTTCGGACTCATAGACGGCTTGAACGCAACGCCCGTCGAACTTGTTGTCAAATATCCCGATCAGGGATCGGAAACAACGTTCCTCCTCAACGGTGACAAGTTGTCCTCCTGGTTGTTTGCCGCCATGTACTCGAATACGCAAATTCCCTATACCCTCGAGCGGTTCCATCAAGGTGACTTCTCCGCGATCCAGAACAGCCCTGCGATATTCTTTCCCATGCGGAAATTCAGCTACGCCCTGGGGTATACGGTGGTTCTGGCAACATCTCAGGATTTCACCGCGTCGTCGGATGGGATCCCGGATCGTTACCAGGCTTGGGTGGATGGCCTGTCTCTGTTCTTTTCACACTCATCCTCAATGGTCGGTTGGACCATGTGATCCCGGGTGAGACAGCGGCGCAATTGGTCGCCGGTCTCGACAATGGTCATTTGTTTGTATTCGAGGGTGTGGCGCATTCTCCGGTTGACGCCGGTACATGCGCTCTGGAGATGATGATGGCTTTTGTGGCGGACCCGTCGGTCGCGCCCGATGCGTCTTGCATGGCACAGTACAAACAACAGTTCCAGCTGCCCGAGTAGGCCCGCGATGCTGCCGGCTCCAGTCGCCGGTAATTGACTGATAATTGACCGCACCCGATTAGACTGGGGCACAATTTGTCGCTGGTGGCCTCACGGCCCGCCGCCGGACAGACGCCGTCTCAGACGGCGCAGTGTGACGCCGCAGCAAAACGCCCACCGGACGATGTTGTTAGACCAACTGGTCCCTTGACTACTGCTTGACTCGGCCCCTCTAGACTATCGACCACGCAGTTGATAGGTGGCTCACGAGTGACAAGAGACGTGGTTTGCATCGATGGCCTTCCTGGCCCCGCCGCCGTAGCAGGACGCCGCGTAGGACGCCCACCCGCCGACGAGACCAAAGGGGCACCGACCGTAGTGCGATGACACAGCCTTGGGAGGTGGACCATGCGTACCGTCTGGTCTCCCCTAAACGCATTGCTCCGATATGTGGTTGCATGGTGGCGCACGATTCGCGAACAGGTCGAGCAGTATAGATGAGCCACAATGACCGTAGAGCTACGCTCATCATTCTGGACGGCGCTCGGCCCGACGTAGTCGAACATCTGGTACAAGCTGGAGACCTGCCGGCAATCAGTCGGCAGGTGCTCGAACCAGGTGGAGCAGTACCTGCGACGACCGCCTTCCCTTCCACCACCGGTGTGGCGTACCTCCCCTTCTTGACAGGCTGCTACCCAGGTACATGCAACTTGCCGGGTATCCGGTGGTTGGACACCTCACGGTACGCTGGAGGATGGTGGCGGGACCGTGTTCATGTGAGGAGCTACTGTGGCTATCAGGCTCATCTTCTGGGCTCAGATGTTTCGAACCGAGTGTTGAGCCTGTTCGATGTCGAGCCGGACAGTGTCGCGCTCTGCTCGCCGTTCACTCGACACTTACCAGCCTCTCGTCAACGTGTGCGCTTACAGCGGATGCTGTATGGCAGTGTTGCTCATTACACGCGAGCATACGGGATCCTCGATCGTGCGGTTGGCCACGAATTGGCTCGGATCGCAAGGCGGGCGCACCGTCTCGTGTTTGCGGTCTTCCCGGCCGTAGACGGGACCGCCCACTCCTACGATCCTCTCCACCCAAGAGTGTTGAAGCTGTACAGGGACTTCGACAAGGCGATTGGGGAGTACGTGAATCGAGGTGGATTCGGGGGAGACCATCTCGCCGTGCTCGTGAGTGACCATGGAATGACCCGGCTCTTTCAACATACCGATGTAGCAACCGCTCTGGAACAGCGCGGTCTTGCGACACTACGGCACCCGGTACTCTGGCGCCGTGATCCCAAAGTGGCGGTCATGGTGTCTGGCAATGCTTCCGCGCAGGTGTACCTACATCCAGGCATCCGGCGAACAGGTCGATGGCCGCTGTCGGCAATCGAGGCGGGTGAGGTTCAGGATGTTCCTGCCGACCTAGTGCAGTTTCTAGCTTCGTTAGAAGGCGTCGCGCTAGTCGCGGGTGTCGAGGGTGCCGACGTGGTAGTGTACTCCTGCGACGGGCAAGCACGCCTAGTGGATGAGGGCGACGGATTCATCCGCTACGATCCCACAACGGCCGACGTGTTGGAGCTTGGGGCGGCAGCGGTGACCAGGAGTGCACGTGAGTGGCTCAGGGAAAGTGTCAACGGCGGCTATCCTGACAGCCCAGTGCAGCTGCTCCAGCTGTTCCGGTCTCCCCGTGCCGGTGATCTTGCGATCTCTGCGACAAAGCACGCGGATCTTCGCCAGGCGTGGGAGGTCCCGGAACATCACTCGGGCCATGGGGGATTGGTCAGAGACCACATGCGATGTCTACTTGCGATGAATCGTCCAGCCATTGGGCCGCTGCGCACGGTGGACGTGTTTCCACTCATCCTGAGCCACTTGGGACACGAAGTGCCGCCCGGCATTGACGGAGTACCCGTGGAGGTGGGGAGTCAGACTCACAGTGGTGTCGCGTGACGGGTCCGCCACGGCGAGCCTCTGCCAGGGAAACTTGGACGCGCACCGTCAAGTCGCTGCTAGCGACACTCTTGCTGGTCCTTGCACTACCCTGGCAGAGAGAAGCCCCCAGCGTGAGCTAGGGGCCTCATGCCTGCGCCACACCAGATCTGCCGGTCAGGGGATTATGGCCGACTCCGATAGGATGCTCGTGAGCGAAAGCGTGATTTCCTCACCTGCGTTCGGCGTGAGCACCCTGGTCTTCACACCCTCGAGGTAATGCGCCAGGGCCGATCCGGCTCTGTGCTCGAAGGAATAGACCTTGACGCGGAACGGGGTTCTTGCATCGACCAGCCAGCCGGGCAACTGGAACGTACGGGTTGAACTGGACGACACAAAGCCCAGGCGATACCGTCGTCCTGCCTCGGTGACTGCGTAGACTTCCACATCCCTCGAGTGGTTGTTGAGGATCTCAACGGTCGCATGGGATGTGCCCTGCGGTGTGTCCAGCGCGTCCCCGGGATCGGTCGGCACCGCGGCGCTCGCTGGCATCGCCGCCAGCAGCGCCAGGAATGCCGCGGCAACCACGGGAATCCGAGCCTTGCTTGCCAACATGCTTTCCTCCTTGTGTGGAGTCCTGGGCGCCGACCAGATAGCTAGGTCCTATATATCTAGACGTCTAAGACGTAGTCTGGGTTTCAGGTGTGTTGTAGCCGCTGCCGGGCGTGTGGTTTTGCGTCAATCCACCTATGGGAAAACGCCGGCGGTGCGTCGGCGGGCCGGATGCCGTGGTGGCCTTTGGAATCGGTCCCAGGTGACGGCCTCGTGAGGCCGAACGGCCCGACATTGTAGAAGAAGAGGACGGGCACGAACTTCACCAACGGGACCGGACACAGCAGGACCCCGCAGGTGATGACGATGACTGAACCGACACCAGAGAGCTCCAAAGGCAAGTCAGTTCTGAAGGTTCTTCTTCGTATCGGTGGGTGGTTTCTGTTTCTGATCGGCGTGTTGCAGCGGCGGGGGCTGCCATGGATTTGTTTGCGAGAGAACCAGAAGAAACCGTTGTTCAACGGTATCGCGGTGACCGTTGGACTCATCTTCGGCGCGCTCGGTTTCCTAGCTATGATCAAGCTAGAAGTGAACAAGGGGCTCCTGCTAAAGACTATAGCCTGGCAGAACAGCGACTTGCGGAACGCGCCCGGCAGGATTCGAACCTGCGACCCACGGCTTAGAAGGCCGTTGCTCTATCCAGCTGAGCTACGGGCGCCAGTGCGGATAATCTAACTGCCTATTTGGCTTCAGGCATACACTGCGCAGGTCCAGGGCCGCTGACTGGACAACCGCCCCCTGCCCTTCCGTTGGAGCCGATCTCACATGAACTTAGACTGATATCGCTCACCGCAGTACAGTCACATTCAACCGCCCGCTCACAACCGGAGGACGAAACCGTCGTGCACCCCGTCATTCACCGCAGGATACTCGGCCTCAAGTCGCTGGTGGGAAACACACCGCTGCTCGCTATTGATTTTAGCTACCGCGGCAAAGAGCGGGTGATCTACGCCAAGGCCGAGAACATCAACATGACGGGCAGCATCAAAGACCGCATGGCGCTGTACATCATCGAACAGGGATACGTGAAGGAGTCGCTCAACTCGGGGGACCTGATTGTCGAGGCCACCAGCGGCAACACCGGAATATCGATCGCCGCGGTGGGTCGAGCGATGGGTCACCCAGTAAAGATCTTCATGCCCGATTGGATGAGCGCCGAGCGTGTCAATCTGATTCGCTCCATGGGAGCACAGATAGATCTGGTGAGCAAGGAGGATGGCGGATTCCTCGGGTCCATCGAGCAAGCCGAACAACTCGCGGGTGCGACTGAGGGTGCCTTCCTGCCACGCCAGTTCTCCAATCAGGACAACATCGAAGCGCATGCACAGGCCACCGGCCCGGAGATCTGGTGGCAACTCAGGTTTAGGAATCTGATGCCGGATGCGTTCGTAGCCGGCGTTGGCACCGGTGGGACCATCATGGGAGTGGGACGCTTCCTCAAGGAGCGTCACCCGGCGGTCAAGCTCCATCCTCTCGAGCCAGCCAATTCGCCCACTCTCTCCACCGGACACAAGGTCGGCAAGCACCGCATCCAGGGTATTTCAGACGAGTTCATACCAGCGATTGTGGATCTGAATTCGCTCGACGAAGTGGTACGCGTCGATGACGGTGACGCAATACTCATGGCGCAGAAGCTGGCTGCACAGTTGGGCATCGCAGTTGGGATCTCGTCCGGCGCCAATTTCCTCGGAGCCCTCGAGGTGTTGGACGAGCTCGGTGGTGAGGCTGTCGTGGTAACGGTATTCGCAGACGATAACAAGAAGTATCTGAGCACCGATCTGTTGCGGGAGGAACCGATCAAACCAGGGTTTCTCTCACCCGAGGTGCAACTCGATGGATTCCGGGCCTTCAAGCGCGTGTGTCACACCTGTTGCGATCCGGTCGAGTGTGCGCTCAACCTGCCGCCGGACTTCGTAGCGGCCGAAGACGCGCTGCCAATCTGCCCTCGCAGGATCACTTCATCTGTCTGAGAGTCGGCTTAGGTCTTGACACTCGAGACCGTTTTCCCAACAGTTGGAGGCGATCTCACAGGGGTAACAAATGCCAAGACCGACTGTCGAGGCCGCACCCGGAGTATTCATCACTCGCAAGCACGTCATACCACCTGCAGTGATGGCCCAGCGGATGCAACGCTATAGCATCTCCCTGATGGTCATC
>JBDGXD010000328.1:0-4934 GCA_039584755.1 Gemmatimonadota bacterium | reverse complement strand
GATGCTGACGGTCCTGTTCTTCAAGTTCGCAGCGGGCCTCAATCTCTACTACGCAGTGAGCAACATCGCGAGCATACCGCAGCAATGGATGATTTCGGAGAAGCGTTTGAAGCGGGTAGGCAAAAAGTCGGGCTAGGTTTGGCCGTTCGTGGGACAGGGAAGGACAGCCGCAACCACACTCACCTCGCGATAGCTCTCATGATTCACTCTTGTATTCATGCTCTCTGATGTGATCGTTGCCCTAGCAACACCGCCCGGTCGCTCTGCGATCGCGTTGATCAGGGTGTCAGGTGTGGGTGCGCACGACGTTGCCGCGGCTGTGTTGGGTTCATTCAGAGTCAATCCGGTGCGCAGAGCTCGACTTTCAACCGTGATTGAGCCTGGTAGTGGCGAGCAGTTGGACGAGGCCATGTATGTTGCCTACCGTGGCCCCGGGTCCTACACCGGTGAAGACATGGTGGAGATCTCGACCCACGGGGGTGTATTGGTGCCTGCCGAGGTCCTCGCCGCACTACTGGCCGCTGGGGGACGAAGAGCCGCTCCCGGTGAATTCACCCGGCGTGCACTGGTCAACGGCAAGCTCGATCTGCTACAAGCCGAAGCCATTGGAGACCTAACCGCCGCGAGCGCACCAGCCCAGCGGCGGGCCGCTCTGAGCCAGCTGGACCGGGGACTTTCCCGGCGAGTGGCGGCGCTGAGAGAAACCGTGCTCGAGTTGGAGGCACTGTGCTGCTACGAAATCGACTTTCCTGAGGAGGAAAACGGGCCGATACCGCCGGAACGGGTTGAAGCGCTCATCAATGACCTGAGCAATTCCATCGCCCGTCTCCTCGCGACCGCTCCCGAGGGTGAACGGTTGCAAGCGGGAGCCATCTGCGTCATCGCAGGCAGGCCCAACGTTGGCAAGTCATCGCTGTTCAATGCATTACTGGGACGTGATCGCGCCATAGTCACGGAGATCCCCGGCACAACGCGGGACGCGATAGAGGCTCCGGCCACCTGTGAGGGCTTCCCATTTCGCCTCATCGACACGGCCGGCTTGCGAGAGAGTGACGATACCGTCGAGCGCATCGGCATAGAAGTGAGCCATCGATATCTCTCGGCCGCAGATGTGATTCTACTGTGTGTAGAGACAGAGGAAGAGTTGTCGATTGAGGAGAGGGATTTCGTTTCTAACGCGCAGGCGCCTGTGGTTGTAGTCCGCACCAAACGGGACTTGGTAGCTGGAAAAGGACACGAGGAGACGAGTGCGGACGAGATCAGAGTCTCGTCACACGATGGCACCGGTCTGGCGGAACTGCGAAGAAGGCTGGGTGCAATTGCGTTCGAGGGCACCGCTTTGCTGGGGGATGTAGAGCCGCTGATTACGCGAGAGAGACATCGTCTCGCGCTGGAACAGGCGTACGGTGAGGTGGTGGCCTTCGGTGATGCACGGTCAGCTGGCCTGGATGGGGTGGTGGCGGCAACCCATTTGCGGGCTGCCGTGGCGGCACTGGACGACGTCATAGGGGTGGTAACGACCGACGACGTGCTGGACGCGGTCTTCACGACGTTCTGTGTGGGTAAGTGAAGTGAGGAGACAGGAGAGAAGAAGGGGCAGAGGGGACAGGGGGGGCAGACGTTGCGGTTATTCCATCGGATCTCCTTCAATGGTAAGGCGCCAGATTTCGTCTGCCAGCCATTCGAGTCGTTCCTGGGCGTATTCTACTTTGTTTTGTGACAGCTCATCTCGGGAGCGCGAGATCTCGCGCACATGCTCGATCAGTTCGTCGAGGACCTCGCGGAGTGCGTGGTTGGAGCGACGCTCGGACGATGATTTCTCAGATGATTCGGAGTCGGGGACGCTGCCAGGCGACATGGTTCAAGCGCTTCTGCCGGCGGCCCGGTCTTCCAGTTCCCTGCACTCATCGGCGCTTGCCCGCAGCGCAGGTGCGATGCCGCGTGATGCCACCAGCGCCTCCACCATTCTGTGGCCGATGTAGTAGCCTGAACGCTCTGGGATCACCTTTCCACCCACGAGTCGTTGGGCCGCGCTCATTCCGCCTGAAAGATACCGCAGGCGGAATCCCAAGCCCGTCTTCTCCATCTCACCTTGGAGGTGATGGGTGAGAAAGGCCTCTAGTTCCCTGAGACGCCGGTACTGGCGACGGGTGTAGCCGAGGTAGTCCCACGGCTCAAACCCCGGGGCAGCTCTCTTGGAGGCTGCTACTGCCAGACCTTCGTTCACCAGGAGCTCACGCAGCGTCGCCCTACTGCCAGTCTCCCAATAGTCGTAGTTGCCGTTCATCTCTCGAACGATTCGCCGCATCTCACTTTGGCTATCGGCGGAGCCGTAGCGTACCGTGTGTGCGATCTCATGTGCGATCCAGAGTGGTAGCAGCTCCGGTCGGAGGCCGAGGCCCAGTGTTTCGGGGTTGGCCCGGCCGGTGAAGTGCTCCAGGCACACAAACGCGATCCCCTTTCCCCCCACAACCAATTCCCCTGCGTTGGCGCCGCCCACACCGACCATGAGATAGACGTCGAGCGGAGAGTCGATCTCGAACAATTCCTCACAGCGCCGCAGCGTCTCTTCCGCAATACCCGCCACGTCGACGTCACCAAGCAGCGCGTGCAGATCGCGTCTATCCGCCTCCAGCGTGCGCCGCATTATGTCTTCGGCGTGAGGGCTGTCGAGGTCGAGAATGTAGTTGTGCCAGTATGCGCTGAGGACGGGTAGGTGGTCATCCGTGTAACGGAGATACGCCTCCATTGGGTTGGCCGCCTCGAGCGCAGCCATGAAATCGGGTACGAGGTTGATGAGCATGGAGGCGAACACAATTTGGGAAAGCTTGCGCTTTGTGACAAGGGCTGCACCAGGAGAGTAGCTTCGATTTGAAGGTCAGGCCAGTAGTATCTGCTCCAGCTGGACAGCATCATCGAAACTAAAACCGTAGAATACCACCTCGTCGAGTGATGCCGAATGCGGCGATTCTCGTACCGCGTCGCGCATTATTTCGGCTGCCTGCTTGAAC
Source organism: Gemmatimonadota bacterium (assembly GCA_039584755.1). GTDB lineage: Bacteria > Gemmatimonadota > Gemmatimonadetes > Gemmatimonadales > GWC2-71-9. The sequence continues at coordinate 1,923 of JBDGXD010000328.1, read as the reverse complement.
TCGAAGCCTGCTACACCCGATCCCAACACCGGAAATGCCAGTCGACGAATGCCGCCTTCTGCAGCGAGCGCGAGACTAGCCAGCGTGCTCTCCCTGATGGAGTGTTCGGACACTGGCTCGTCACCCATGGCAGCAGCGTGGATCACCCACTTTGCCTCGAGATTGCCGCCGCCCGTTATTGCGGCCTCCCCAACACGGATCGGACCGTGCCGGTCACACTCCTGCTGAATTGAAGGGCCACCGGCGCGCCGAATTGCACCTGCCACACCCGCCCCCAGCTGCAGCTGGTTGTTGGCTGCGTTGACGATTGCGTCGCCGTCGTAAGTGGTTATGTCCCCTTGTCGAACGCTCAGAACGGCCATGGCGGTCTGTTAATGCTTGCGTAGTTTGCGGCTTGCTTCATCGAGCAAACGGCGTTCATCCGACGTGAGACTGTCGAGCCCAGTCTCCGAAATCTTGTCAAGTACGCGGTCAATCTCATCGTAATCGGTGGACTCGTCGGACTGTTGTTTGTTCCTCTCGTGGTGCATCGCTCCTACAGGCTCCTTGAATCGCCGCCGTACGGGACCTTTGGTCTGGTTGTCACGCGACACAGCCGGCTGGAAGCGGTTCGGCTTATTCGCCAGGGTCCTGAGGAAGACATATCCGAACAGGAACCCGCCCAGATGTGCGAAGTGCGCAATGCCGTCTTGTGCCCCGGAACGTGCGGCTAGCAGGTCCACCACTACCAAGAAACCAACAATCCACTTGACCTTGATCGGCATTGGCAGCGGGAATATGTGGATGGGCTCGTTCGGCCAGAACATTGCAAACGCCAAGGCGACGCCGAGTACGGCAGCGGAGGCACCGTACATGGGCTGGAGTTGATGCACTGCCAGGTGAATGAGAAAGTGGGTTAGCGCCCCTCCAACGCCACAGATGAAATAGTAGGCAGCAAAGGTCGTCCCACCCATCCGTTTCTCAACTGCGGGCCCGAATATGAAGAGCAGCAACATGTTCATGACCAGGTGCATGAAACCACCGTGTAGAAACATGTAGCTGCCAAAACTCCACCACCGAGTAACCACGCTCGACGGGTCGAACGCACCGACGTCCGTGATCCACGGACCGGTCAGCACCGTTACCATCAGCAGATAGATCACTGCGTTCGCCATGATCAGTCCCCTGACCCATGGCGTGAGCGACAACGGTGACGGTCGCTGGGGTGAGTCGTACTGCATCTCGTACCGCATGTATCTCAATCTACCGTGACTCTGGTCCGCTTTGTTCCCCTGATCTCCGCAGGGCTTCCGAGCAGATTGCCTCGCACAGCTCTCCGAACGGAATCCCGCATGCTACAGCCGATTGCGGCAGTAGACTCGTCCTGGTCAAGCCTGGGAGTGTATTGGCCTCCAGGCACATGGGGACACCGGTTCCGTCCACTCTGAAGTCTATGCGGGAAAAGTCTCGCAACTTGAGGGCTCTGTGAGCCCGGATTGCCAGGTCTTGCAGCGCGCGAGCCTGCGCCTGAGGGATCTCTGCAGGGAACACCTCTGCAGTCATGCCTGGCGTGTATTTGCATTCGTAATCGAACGTCTCGTGCTGCGGCATGATCTCGCCAACAGCGAGCGCTCGCTCTCCGAGGACACCAACCGTGAACTCCCGTCCCTCAACGAACCGCTCCACCATGATCTCATCATCGTACTGCTGCGCCTGACGTACCGCCGGCTTCAATCCGTCGTGCGCCCGAACGACCGACAACCCGACTGATGATCCGACCTTGGAGGGTTTTACGATGAGTGGGAATCCAAGTTGTGCGACCTCCTCATCGGTGAGAGGCCACAAGTGCCAGACCGGAGTGGGAACCGCCGCTGCGTTGAACAGGTGCTTCGCGATGTCTTTGTCCATGGCCAGGGCGCTACCCAGCGGTCCCGAGCCGGTGTA
>JBDGXD010000327.1:0-4976 GCA_039584755.1 Gemmatimonadota bacterium | reverse complement strand
AACACTCCTGCAGCCACCGCAAGCACGATGTTCTCGGCGAGGAGTTGCATGATCAGCCGTGAACGTGAAGCTCCCAACGCCGCTCGCACCGAAAGTTCCACACGGCGGGCCGGTGCACGTGCCAACAACATACCGGTGACGTTCGCACAGGCGATCAACAGTACCAAGGCGACAGCGGCGGTTAGCAGATACAACCGTGTGCGATAGTCTGCCACCAGCACGGAATGCAACGCCTCGAGTCGCAGGGCCTTGCCATCGTTGGTTTCCGGGTACGACGCCTCGAGCTGTGACGAGATGACGTCTACTTGGGTCTGGGCCTGTTCGATCGAAATTCCAGGTGCGAGTCGCCCTACCAGATACCAGTTGTGATATATGCGCTCGGAGGCACCATCCCGATCGGGCCGCATGGCTCGCCAGAAAGCGACCTCGGGCATGAACCTGAAACCCGGTGGCATGACCCCCACCACCGTGTAGGGCTGCGCGTCGATTGTCAGTGTCCCGCCGAGTACGTCGGGACTCTGTCCGAAGCGGCTTTGCCAGTAGGCGTGACTTATGAGCACCACATCCGGTGCGTCGGCCAGACCTTCCTCAGTAACGAAGTGCCGTCCGATCTGGGGATTCACGCCGAGTGTCGCAAACAAGTTGGTCGAGACGGCTGTGCCTGTTACACGTTCCGGTGTTTCGCCGCCGCTTATAGTGTGTTCTTGGCCGAACGGCATGATGGTGCCGATGTTCTCGAATGCTTCGGCCCGGTCTCTGTAATCGAAGTAGTCCGCGCCGGCCGCCCACGGGTTCAGGTTGCCATCGAAGGTCGCGCGGCCCGCCACCAATCGATCTGGGTCGACAAAGGGCAGGGAGCTGACGAGGGCGTAGTGAGCAGTACTGAACATCGCGACGTTGGCTCCGATACCTAGCGCCAACGTAACCAGCGCTACTAAGGTAAAGGCCGGCGAGCGTCGCATGCTGCGGAGCGCATATCTGACATCCATCATGGCGGCCCTGCCCGGCTGACGGGCGCTGCTCTGGCGCAGCCTGCGAGCTGCGCTGGTGATGTGCTCTCGCACGAGTGACACACACATGTCACGTATGAGCCACAAATAGAACCGTGTCTTGGCCCACACACCCCCATCTTGAGTGACGCGGTCATATCGATCGGTAAACGCCTCGAGCATTACGCCGCTGTAGTACTTGCGGAATTCCGCGGGATAGAGCCGCAGCGCTGACCGGTACGTCCGTACGACGAGTGCCTGAGCCCGGCCGTTCTTCATCGAGCACTCCGTTGCAGTGCCTTGTCCTGTGCTATTCGCACGAGGGTACTCAGTCGCTCAGTCTCGAGCGCGGCGGCCTGGCGGCCGAGAGAGGTGAGTCGATAGTAGCGGCGCCGGGGATCATCCGACGTGTGTTTGCCACGCGGTGCTTCCTGAATGAGCTCTGCTTCGAGCAGGCGCTTAATCGTGCCATACAGTGTTCCCGGTCCGGGCAGCACCTTGCCACCGGTCCGGTCCTCCATGTCCTGCATGATCCCGAGTCCGTGTCTATCCTCGTCTGCCAGTGCGAGAAGTATGTGGTACACCGCGGGCGTGAGCGGTATGAACTGGGCGGCCTGCTGGTCGAGTTTGTTCATGTGTCGACTCGTCGATAAATGTCCGTTATAGATATATCCGTTGCGGATAGATTTTGCAAGGGGGCCGGCCCAACCCGCTTGTGCAAGTGGCACGGCGTGATTCGTCCTGACAGTTGGAGCAAGGAACTCACGTGTCCGCCGCGTCTGGGATCGTGACACACAGCCGGACCGGATTCGGCCGTTTGCAAGGTTGAGAGATGAAACCAACAACCACTCCCTCAGTTGTGCTTGTGCTGTTGTCCGTCATATTCGCGGTGGCGCTGACCTACGCCACCGTTGAGCTGCCCCACGCCCTGAGCTCGGTCCTGATAGAACAACTAGGTGATGCCACAGGCCCGGATTTCGACTACGCAACGGGCCTGAGTGAGCACTTCATCGACTCGCACCACATCCGCATCATCGGGATCTGTTGCTTGATCCTCGTGGCCGCGCTCATCGTGATTGGATTTCTGTTCGAGCGCAGCGGTATTTCATCGCTCGGGGCGGTCGCGGTCTTCCTGCCGGTCTTCGGGCACTTCGCGCTAACCATGTCGATGCTGGCGGGGCTCGGATTACTACGTATCATCTGGATGCCGCTGGTCGAACTTGCACCCAGTCTCTTCAGGCTGGGGGACATCTCTCTTGTCCCGTACATGGTGACAGTCTACCTGCCCGCCCTGGGCGGCATTGATATCCGGGTCCCGCTCATCTACGGCCTCATGGTGTTCGGTATCGCGCTGTTTACGTTGGGAGTCGGTGTGTGGCTCCAGTCCCGCTTTAGGGGTGAATACCTAGCGTCGAGGTTGATCTATAGGCTATCCAGACACCCGCAGTATCTGGGATGGATAGTCTGGAGCTACGGCCTGATGATTTACGTGGCGCGGCTGCGTGGCCCGCGCATCCAGTGGAGTGTAGAGAGCAGTCTTCCCTGGCTGATTGCCACGGTGGCGATTGTGTGCGTGGCGCTGCTGGAAGAAGTGCGGCTACGGAGACAGCAGGGAAAGGCGTATCAGCAGTACGAAGAACGTACTCCCTTTCTGCTACCACTGCCTCGCTGCGTGTTCGCGGTCATAGCGGCACCGATGCAACTCGTCTTGCGCAAAGACAAGCCTAAGAGTGGCACGGATGTGTTGCTCGTGTTTGCGTTGTACAGTGCGCTCCTGATCGCACTGTCGCTCCCGTTTGCCGTGTTCGACTGGCCACTGCACGGTCAGGCGGCGCTGCACGGGTTTCCCTACAACATGCCGCCGTTCAGGTGAGGCTACAGCAGAAATTCCATCTGTCTGTCCTCGACCGTCTTTGCCCGCTTTCCGCCGGCTGGTCCGGCACTGGCTGCGGATCGAGGTGGACGGCAGGCCCGGTTAACGGGCCTGCCAACCCAGTCTCAGCGACTACAGCATCGCCGATACAATGTTACTGGGCTCACCCTTTCCGGTTCGGTTCACGGCGACCACCTGGAAATCGAGGTCCACTCCGCGCTCCTGATCTGCGAGCACTTCCTGAGAGTCGATCGTCATGGAGATGAGCTGCCATTCGCCGCCCATCTGTTTGCGTGACTCGACGCGGTATGCAGCTACGGCGCCGCCGTCTGACGGTTCCTTCCAGTCCAAGTACAGCCAGCCCGGTCCCTGACGCATCGGCTCTAATGTGCGCACCTGGCCCGGCGCTTCGAGTGAACTGGGGGCTCTGCGGGGGCCCCAGCCCAGCTTCCTCAGTTTCTCGCCGTCGTGCTTCATGGTCTCCTCGGCGTAGCGTAGGTCCGCCCGCAGGCTGTCGACCAGGCCTTCAAGCGCGTCGTCCTTCTCGCCGTGAGCTTCGGCCGCCGCACCATCGGCAACCGACGCCTTGTCGCGGGTCGCGAGGTAACTGTCGAGCGCGGTCTTGAGGTCTGCTGCAGGCACCGGTGGGGCCGGGAAATCGTCGGCGGATTCGGTGAGGCCGACGATCACGTTGCCTGCCAGTGCGGCTACGTCGGCCTCTCGGCTAGGGAACCTGGCAATAGTGCTACCCTCCTTTTCAGGTTTGTGGTGTGTTGGGGACTATTCCGCTCGGTCGGTGCGGATCCATGGTGGCGGCTGTTTTCCGCCATTTTGGCACGGTTTTGAATCTCCGAATCGAGCGTTTGAAGCTTCGAATCGATGTCTTGAAGCGTCGAATCAACGTTTCGCAGACAGCAGGTCGAAGTCTTGAAGCCGGGAATCGTCGTGTTGAAGCTTCCAATCGTCGTGTCGAGGCTTCGTATCGTCGTTTCGAAGACCCTGGAGCTTCGTTTGGAAGCTTCAAATCGTCGTTTTGAAGTCGCGAATCGACGATTCGAGGGGTGAAATCGACGACATTCGGCGCCTTCTGGACGGTTCTCTGCCAGGTGTCTGCGAGATAAATCATTACATTGCAAGCATTTAGCTTGCATGGGACATGTTGGCAACGCGGGAGCGTCAGCTGCCGGGCATTGGTTGAGGGTACTGAGTCATGGCCGGTACGCCATTTAGGCAGAATCCCGTGATGTAGCGGTCTGACTGGCCCTGTCCAACGCCACGACGTGGGCGGTGTGTAGGATAAGCACATGTACTGGCCAGTTCATCTATGAGTCAGGTGATGAAGGATCAATGACCGACCTACCAACCATCTCTACCGATCGCTTGGTCTTGCGGCCCTTCAACCTGAACGACGCTGCAAGAGTCAGAGAGCTTGCCGGCGAGCGGGACGTCGCGGAAATGACCGCAAACATTCCGCACCCCTACGAGGAGGGCGTGGCGGAAGAGTGGATCTCCAATCATGCGGATTCGTTGAAGAACGGCACTGGCGTGACAGTTGCGATTGAGCTTCAGTCACATGGCTCGCTGATAGGAGCCATAGGCCTCGTCCTCAATCAGGCCCATCACTCCGCCGAGCTGGGCTACTGGATCGGAAAGCCGTATTGGAATGAGGGATATTGTACTGAGGCTGCTACCGCGATGTTGCGGTACGGCTTCGAAACACTCGGGCTGAATCGAGTTCAGGCTCGACACATGACCAAGAACCCCGCATCAGGCCGAGTGATGGAGAAGATCGGCATGTGTCACGAAGGCGTTCTACGACAGTCACTCAACAGGTTTGGCGCATTCGAGGATGCGGCGATGTTCTCCATCTTGCGAGATGAGTATCGGGCAAACGACGCAGCTGCTGTGCGTCGCTAGGCGTTAGTTTGCCGCGACAGTGCGCTCGTAGCGCACACCAGTCAGTTCTTCGCTCACCTGCCACAGCCGCGCCGCATCGTCCGTGTTCTTTGCGGCGTCTATGGTTCCTACTTTGACAGGGTGACCGCGCATCTCCCTCATCCCATGTGGTCCGTAGTAATCACCGCCCTTTACGTCTAGTGCCGTCGCGGCGCGCA
>JBDGXD010000326.1:0-4977 GCA_039584755.1 Gemmatimonadota bacterium | reverse complement strand
CGGGAGAGAACGACAGCGCGCCGAGTTCGCTGCCGTTGCCTGCCCAGCCGCCGTGCCGCCAGGGTCCGACTGCCAGGTAGTTCACCTGATTCGTGTCGTATTGTTCGAGGACATCATAGATCTTCATCGGCCCGTAGAAGTCCTCGGCATCCCACCATCCGGCCACATTGAGCGTCGGCACCGTGACGCTCTTTAGGTAATGCGATACCTCCTGTCGTTGCCAGAACTCGTCGTACGTGGGGTGCGCCATAAAGTCATTCCACGAGGGCGAAACGCCGTGGATATACTTGTCATTGACGTTGGAGAGCGGTCCCAGATCGAGGTACCACTCGAATGTGTCGTATTGGTCGTAGTTGTAGGGGTTGAGCGCCTTCGACGTTTCCATCATATAGGCATAGCCGAACGAGGGGCTGAGCCGAAAAGCGCCGTTGTGGAAGAAGTCGTCGCCGAGGAACAGGGACGAGGGAGAGGCTTGCGGCGAGACGGCCTTGACGGCAGGGCGAGGCTCGATCATCGCCATGACGGTAAGCCAACCGCCGTAGGAGATCCCAAGAATGCCGACGCGGCCGTTGTTGTTGGGCGCATTCTCCAGCAACCATTCGATGGTGTCGTGCGTGTCGGTTCCCTCGTCCACCTTCTCAAGGCCCGTCCGAGGCGACCGCAACATGACAAACTTGCCCTCAGACTTGAACTTCCCCCGGATGTCCTGGAAGGCAAAGATATAGCCATCGTCGGCCAACTCTTTGTAGCTGGTGGCGAACTCGTAGGGTATCCCCGTCAGGTCGCCGATGCCGTAGGGCGTGCGTTCAAAAAGGATCGGCAGCGGCTCCGTCGCGTTCTTCGGACTGTAGATCATTGTGTAGAGGTGCGTGCCGTCGCGCATGGGTATCATGGCTTCCGTCTCGATCCAGACTTCCTGCGCAGACTGGGCCTGCGCAGGCTGCGGAAGCGTTATGAGCAGGAACACCAGCCAGAGCAGCACACTTCCAGTTTTCCGCATCGCGGTACGAGGTAGCCTTTGGTGTTGTCGTCTCATGATGTCTTCACGTTCTTGCGTTGAGGGAAGCTGTCGAAGAATGCCGCAGCACTCCGGTCATGCCATCAGTATAGGAACTTCCTTTCACCCCTCCCAAGTATGTCGCCCGGAATTGGAGCAGTCCAGGTCTTGCGTTCTACTGAAGCGATCAAGGAACAGCAGCGGCAGAATGAAGAACTGAGAGCGAGAATCGTTGATCTAGAAGCGGTGATATTGAGACTGGAAACCGCAATCACGGGAGGGAACAAGTAGTCCTGTTTTCAAATCGATCTGGTTACACCAAGCCCCGAGAGTCTCGCGGCGCTCGGGGCTTCTCCATAAGGCAACCCTAGCCAATCGCTGTACCACACCTCATACTAGAGCCTGCCCTCAAGGCCACCCGTGCTGCGGAGACAGTACGCCGGTGGCCTTTTGTGCCCCGCCGCCAGACAGACGCCGTTGTAGGATGCCGTAGTAGACGTCGTACCGTGACGCCGCAGTAGACACCGCAGCAAGACGCCCGCCAGACGACGTGACCATCGGACCATCGACCCTAAAGTTAGTACACGTTCGGAGGTCGCCATGAGGATCTGCAACTTAGCCATTGTCTGCATTGCTCTAGCCGCCACAGCCTGTGGTGATGCGCCCGCTGCACCTACGGAAGTCACAAGTGCGGATCTTCACCGAGCATCTCGGAAGAAAGCACGATGTGTGAGAAACCCAGACATCGTTGTGAGTGACGAAGTTTCGTTGCGAGCAGCACTGGAAGCGGCAAGCCCGAATCAAACCATTGCAATCGATGGAATGATAGAAGTTCACGGTTCGGAAGAGGTGATGATAACGACTAGTGGTGTGACACTCACCTGCGCTACACCAGGTTCCGGATTGCGGCTGTTTGGATTCGGAGCCGGAATACGACTCCTAGTCTACCAGGCAAACGGAGTAACCATCGAGCGACTGGTGTTGGAAAACACGGAAGGCGAGGGGTACACGCTGGCAGTGCAGTCCTCGGAGGACGTCAGGATCTCTGACAACCGTATGACGTGCGGGGTGATCTGTATACTGTTGTTTGCCTCCCCGAGAGCTACCGTAACCAGAAACGACTGTGTCTCCGACATCTTTCTGAGTGTATCCGGCATTTACGTGATGTCAGACTCGGCCCGTGTGACGGCCAATACATTCGTGACAACGATTGAGTCACCAATGGGGGCCCTTCAGCATCTTGGTGGTATAGTGGTATCCGGCCATTCTGGCGTCTTGGTTTCTAACAACCGTGTGAGCGGTCCATGGTACAACGGGATATCCGTGAGGTTTACGGAAGGCACTAAGGTAGAGAGAAACAAAGTGGATGGCGCTATGGTGAACGGTATACGCGCCGTGAGTGATGTTGAACCATTGTCCTCAAACACATTCCGCTCCAACCGGCTCAACACTGAAGGAACAGGAATATTTGTAGACGCGGCCTGCGACAATCTCTTTGTGGGTAATGGAATTGGGCGAGGGGCAGTGAATGGGGTGGTGTTCGGAGAATCCACTGGTGCCAACGTCTACCTGGGCAACCGTCAGATCGTGGCGGACAACGGAGCTTTTGACTGTGACGGTGATGGCGAAGTCGATCCCAATATCATTGGCCGAGTTCGAGGGAGGCGGTGATACGCCGGTGGCCTCACGGCCCCATCGCCAGACAGGCACCGTTGTAAGACGCCGCAGCTTGACGCCGCAGCAAGAAGCCCGCCCGACGACGAGACCTCTCGAAGGCCGTTCGTAAGGACGACTCAGGAATGAACCAGCGTGTACTGTTGCTCGTTATCGGCTCGCTTCTTCTCTCGCTGGGCTGCGGAGGAAACGACGACCCTAGCGGTCCAGCCGTGCCGCTGGTCCTCGAGCCCAGCGAGTTGTGCAGTGACCATCCCGACACAGCCATCACGACGTTCGAGGATGCCAACCTGGAGGCGGCGATTAGGACTGCACTCTCGGTCGGCGCGCAGGAGGATCTCACCTGCGGCCTGATATCTGGGCTGACGGGGTTTGCTGACTTGGCCGAGGCCGGGATCACGAGCCTGGTGGGGATTCAGAATCTCACGAACGTGACGGACCTAGACCTCGGCAACAACTCTGTCAGCGACATCGGCCCGCTGAGCGGGCTCACGAGCCTGACGGGCCTCAGCCTCTACAACAACTCTGTCAGCGACATCGGCGCGCTAAGCGGGCTCACGAGCCTGGCGCACCTCTACCTCAACCACAACTCGATCACCGACATCGGACCGCTGAGCGGGCTCACGAGCCTGACGAGCCTCGGCCTCAGCGAAAACTCGATCACCGACATCGGACCGCTGAGTGGGCTCACGAGCCTGACGGGCCTCGGCCTCAGCGACAACTCGATCACCGACATCGGACCGCTGAGCGGGCTAACGAGCCTGGTGGGCCTCGATCTCTACAACAACTCGATCAGCGACATCAGCGCGCTGAGTGCGCTCACGAACCTGACGACTCTCAACCTCTTCAGCAACTCAATCACCGACATCGGTCCGCTGGGCGGACTTGCGAGCCTGACGTACCTGGACCTCAGCTACAACCCAAACCTCACTGACATCCAGCCATTGCTCGACAACCCAGGGCTCGGAGCGGGCGATGTGATCTCTCTCTGGTCCACGAACGTGAGCTGCACGGACGTGGCCGCGCTGCAAGCCAAAGGATTGACGGTGGTTTCCGACTGTCCGTGAACAAGGCCGCGCCGTTCGCGCTTGGGTTGTCGGTCGAGTTTTAGCTTCCAGCGTTGCGGCCCCGAGCGTCTCGCGGCGTTCGGGGTTTCGCCCTCGGTGCATCGAATGTCCAACGAACGGCCTATGAAGTCCCCAAACGGCAGTAGCAGGCTCTCTGGCCACACCACCCACGAAACCCTAACTTAGACCCCTGGGATTCTGTTAGTCATCGTTGGAAGATGCCGAAGCCAAAGTAACACGGCTCAACCGCGCAACTGAACATCTTGATTTCGACTGTGTATTCCCCCTGCTGGCTGGCCATGAACTCAACGATGGGTTGATCGTCAGACAGTCGATCAGCATTGACCTCATTGCCATAGGCATCCTTCACCACGATGTCGATGTCGGTACAGTCGACATCGCATGCTCCGGTGATGACGTAATCAGTGTCGGCAAATAGCGGGAAACTCCAGGACTCAGTGGCGTCCTCAGTCATGGCACCCATGATATAGTTACGCAATTCGTAATCGCCCAAAGTCGCCACTGCGACGTACTGATCTTGTAGTTGTTGCCACACAAAGTCCGCATAATCTTGTCCATGGGCTGGTCTCACAACGATCATCGATAGGACAGCGACTACACCGATTGTTGCTGCTGGTTGCATGCGTCGGTGGATCGACATTGATACCTCCACGGAAAGGGGACACGGTTCCCGCCGCACCTGGGGTTTGCCGTGGCCCATTATGTGGATTTCCCGGCTGAGCCACAACAATCCGAGTCTCGATTGCGGCTCTTAGCCGTAATAGACGCTCATATCTGGCCCCCCCACCCCCCAGACCGTACCTTAGAACCTTGGGACCACAGGGAGCCTGTCCATGGCTGACCTGTTGGAACGTTTGAAGGCTGCGCTGGCTGACCGCTACCGGATCGAGCGAGAGCTTGGTTCAGGTGGGATGGCCACCGTCTATCTCGCCGAGGACCTCAAGCATCGTCGTCAGGTAGCGGTCAAGGTTCTCCGACCTGAGCTTGCCGCAGCACTCGGTCCCGACCGCTTTCTGCGCGAGATCAGGATCGCTGCCAACCTGCACCACCCCCACATTCTGCCACTCTACGACTCGGGTGAAGCTGACGGCTTTCTCTATTACGTGATGCCCTACGAGGAAGGCCAGTCACTGCGCGACAAGCTGGCGAGAGAGGGTGAGCTACCGATTGCTGAGGCAGTGCGTATTCCGAGAGACGTGGTTGATGCATTGGCTCATG
>JBDGXD010000325.1:0-4986 GCA_039584755.1 Gemmatimonadota bacterium | reverse complement strand
TGGTAGTGATCGTGTGAGATCGCCAAGCCCACCTCGTGCAGGTCTGCTGCCCATCCCAGCATGTCGCGGTACGCCGGATTCAGTTTCCAGGACTCTGCCACCTGGTCGAATCCGTTGAGTGCCGTGGAACGAACCCGGTCGGCCTGCCCGGAATCCACGCGGTAACGGAGTGCGAAGACTTTCACGCTTGCCGACCTGGGATCTTCGTGTCTGGATCGACCGACGAGATCGTAGAGGGCCCCCTCGCGTAAGGCGGCATCACTGACCCGCATCTCCTCGAGACCGAGACTGCGGAAACATGCATCCAGCACTGCCACTCCTCCGGGGAAGACCGGGCGCCGCTCAGCGGAGACACCCGAGAAAGAGATGTGATCGATGTGACCCGCTCGCTCCAACTCCTTGCGGAGTTTCTTGAGCCCGGCTTCGTTGATGATCCCATGGGTCCAACCCGACTCCCGCAAAACGCTCGCGACCGCGCGGATGGTCCCGGACGAACCGACTACATCCTCCCAACCGTAAGCCCGGAATGCCTTTCTCAACGGACGTAGTTCGAGTGCTGCCGCTGTCTGCGCTTCCTTGAACCGCTTGCGAGTCATCTCACCAGCCTCAAAGAACGCCTCGGTGATTCCGACGCAGCCAATGGAAGCGCTTTCGAGCAGATCGGGAGAGTGTCCTTCACCTACGATGAACTCCGTACTCCCACCCCCGATGTCAATCACCAGGCGACGTCCGGTTGGAGCCAAGTCGTGAGCGACACCCAGATAGATGAGTCGGGCCTCTTCGTGACCCGATATGACTTCGATTGGATGGCCCAGTGCGTCTTCAGCCGATGTCAGGAAATCGCGCGGGTTGGCAGCCCTGCGTAGAGTGTTGGTGCCAAGAGCGCGTACACGCTCCGACGGAATCCCACTCAGCCTCTGCCCAAACCGAGCCAGGCATTTCAGTGCCCGCTTACACGCTTCAGGGGTGAGGTCACCATGTGCTGCCACGCCGGCAGCCAGACGAACCATCTCACGCAGGCGATCGACTACGCGGAAGTGGCCGTCCTCGTGGTGGGCGACTATCATATGGAAGCTGTTGGACCCGAGATCGACTGCAGCGAAAAGTTGCGGGCGCGCGGGATCGTTTCTCACTGCACCAAACCCATCCCGCAATCACTCACCATCGAGTCTCTTTGCATCCCGCCGTTGTTGCAGTAGCCGCTCGTGAAAGTCGAGGCGCTCGTGGATCTCGGCGATCTCGCCTGCTAACTCGTTGATCGCCTCGATTGCCCGCCCCTTCTTCTGACTCCAGATACGCAAGGCTCTCGAACCGAGCCATATTCCGCCAACCGCTGCGATTATGGCTGGTGAGGCAAATGCCAGTGCTATGAATGGACCCGGATCCATGAGCTAACCCGTCAGTTCACTGGACGGCGAGTAGTTGTCTCCTGACGGACTGAAGATAACCCCCCGACGACTGAATCGCTCGCATTCAACGGTCGTAGCATCACACAGTTGATTCACACTCAGCTATGTTTGTAGAATCGCAAGAGACACTCCAACAGGATGGCAACAATGGACAATTCACGCTGTCTCGTCAGGCTGATGGTTTGTTGCTGGACCCTATGCTTGCCACTCGCCCTCACAGCTCAGGCGCCGCCAACCTCAGGTGACGCTCCCGAACCCACTGCTGAGGGGGTGGTAACCGAACTGTACGACTTGGTAACCTTCGACGCCGGCACTACACCCGATTGGGACAAGGTGCGGTCTCTATTCCTGGACGAAGCGATCGTGGTGCTACGCACAACCCGCACCGAGTCGACCCAGTTTACGCTGGAAGGATTCGTACAAGACTTCGTCAATTTCATCGAACGGTCCAATGTCGAGCAGACCGGTTTCGTCGAGGAGATAATCCGCATAAAATCGACGGTCTTCCGAGATATCGCCCACGTGTGGGTACTTTACGAGGCCCAAATACCGGGGAGGGAACGGCCGCCAACACAGGGGGTAGACAGCTTCCAGTTGATCAAGCAGGATGGTCGCTGGTGGATCGTCTCGGTCACCAACGATCTCCCCGATCCTGACAACCCGATTCCGATAGAGTTGCGCAATCGCTAGCGTAAGGGCACGGCTGACGGGCCCGGTCGTCAGTAATACGTTGTTTTTGGAACGCCACTGAAAGGGAGGCATACATGTCTAAGCTGATGGGTCGCTTTCTCATTCTCACGATCGCTATGGCATTCACTACCTCGGCGCTGGAGGCCCAGGGCATCAGGCTGGGTGTGAAGGCCGGTGCGGCAAGCTCCGATCTCGCAAAAGTCGACAATACCGAAGCCGGCTGGGGCTTTGTCGGTGGCGCATATGCCGGTATCGGCCTCGGATCGATAGTGATTCAACCCGAGGTACTCTACGCAGAGAGAAAGACCACGCTAGGAAGCGATGGTGAACTAAAGCAGAGCTACATCGACGTCCCGCTGCTGGTCGGCTTCAACTTTGGCGTCATCGTCAAACCGTTTCTCTACGTGGCCCCTGTGTTGTCGTTCGAGACTTCCTGTGGCCTGACCATCGACGCACTTTCGCAGGAGTGCACCGACTTTGACACCAAGTCGGCGTTGTTCTCCGGGGCAATCGGTGCAGCGCTCGACATTGCGATGTTCACCATCGATGTGCGTTACAATCTTGGCTTCTCAGATATCGCGGACGGTGAAGAAGGAAAATGGAACACCCTCATGATCATGGGTGGATTTGGCTTCAGCCTGGGACTGTGACGCACTAGAGGTCATTTCGACGACTGCGCCCCGCTGACAACGTGATGCCACGCTGATATGAACGACCTCAAGCACGCTATCCGATCGCTTGCCGTAAGGCCCGGCCTCACGGCTGTTGTCGTCGTCACGCTCGCAGTCGCAGTGGGAGCCAACACGGCAATCTTCAGTGTGTTGAACGGAGTGATCTTGCGGCCGTTGGAGTACCCGGACTCCGACCGGCTCGTCATGCTGTGGGAAAACAACGGCAGCCAGGGCCTCGATCAGCAGCAGACGTCTGGAGCGACCTATCTCGATTGGCGTGATCGATCGCGGACGCTTCAGGACATCGCGGTCTATCGCTACCGCGGTTTCACTCTGACCGAGGTCCAAGAACCCGTTCGTGTGGCCAGTTACGACGTGACACCCTCTTTGTTTCGAGTCCTCCGGATGGAAGCGCAACTAGGGAGAACGTTCACTCCCGAAGAAGCGACACCGGGACACGAACGGCTGGCAGTACTCAGCAACGCCTCCTGGTCGACCCACTTCGGTTCTGACCCTGAAATCATCGGCACCAGCATCAGTCTCGATGGAGAGCCATATACCGTCGTAGGAGTGATGCCCTCGGGCTTCACGTTCCCGGCAGACGACCCGGACGTACAGATGTGGTCACCGTTGACCTTAGACTTGAATGCACTGCTGTCACGTCCGCACAGGATGTACAACGCGATCGCCCGGCTCGCTGACGGAGTTACCGAGCAGCAGGTGCAGTCGGAAATGGATGCAATCGCCACACAGATTGCCCAGGAGAATCCCGAGTCCATGCAGGGTTGGGGTGTGACGGCCATCCCCGCGATCCAGCAGTTGGTCGGTGACGTACGTCAGACGGTGTGGTTTCTCTCAGGTGCCGTTGTCCTGGTCCTACTCATAGGGTGCGTCAACATCACAAATGTGCTACTAGCACGATCCGCTGACTCGATCAAAGACTATGCGATTCGCTCGGCCCATGGAGCTGGAGCTGCGTCACTCCTCAAGCGCTCTCTAGCCGAAAGCCTGGTGCTCGCGGTCGCGGGCGGCATTGCCGGACTGCTGATCGCCTATTGGGGCGTCGACGTGCTGCGCCGAGTAATGCCACCAGAGATTCCCCGTGCAGAACGGATCTCCATCGACTTGACCGTGTTGGCATTCACTCTGATGGTGTCACTTCTGGCAGGTGTAGCTTTCGGAATCATACCAGGACTCAAGGTCATGCGTCCCAACGTGGCCGAGGTGCTGCAGGAGGGTGGTCGCGGATCATCGGTGGGACGACGCTCGCGACGATTCACCAATCTGCTGGTTGCCGGTGAAGTGGCACTTGCGCTGATGTTGTTGGTGGGAGCCGGCTTGATGATGAGGAGTTTTATCAAGCTCACGAACGTCGATCCCGGATTCCGCAAAGATGACATCGTTGCCGTAGTCGTTTCGCTTCCTCAATCGCGCTATCCTCAGTTCGAGCAACAACGGCAATTCTTCACTGCCCTCATAGAAAGGCTCGAGCAGCTTCCGGGATTTGAGGAGGTGGGTGGAGTAACCCAATTGCCGCTGAGTCCACTCGGGACCGGATTCGAAGCACCGTTTTCGGTCGAGGGACTCGACGCAGTCTCGCCTACCGAACGCCCCAGGGCCGACTACCGTGGCACGTTCCCGGGGTACTTCCGGACGATGGGAATACCGTTGGTACAAGGAAGGTTGTTCGACAAGCTCGACGGTTCCGATGGTCGCGTGGTCGCAATCATCAACCAGACAACCGCCGACCGCTACTTCCCCGGTGCCAGCCCGTTGGGCAAGGTAATCACGATGCCAATGGTACCGCCGATGGAGATCGTGGGTGTAGTGGGCGACATTCGACACGACGCTCTCCATTCAGCGTCAAAACCGGAGCTGTTTGTGCCGTTCGTGCAACTTCCGCTGTCGGAGATGCACATAGTGGTTCATACAGATGCCGACAAGAGTGTCGTTGCTGCAGCTGTCAGAGAGGAGACACGCCGAATCGACTCGCAGCTACCGCTGACCGATGTGTCCAGCATGGACGAACTGCTTGTGACCTCTGTTGCTACACCGCGCTTCAACATGGTTCTGTTGGCCGCTCTCGCAATCTGTGCCTTGGTCCTCGCCGTGGTCGGCATCTATGGCACCATCTCGTATTCGGTGGCGCAACGTACACGAGATATCGGAGTCAGGATGGCGCTCGGTGCAGACAGCGGAGACACGGTGTGGCTGAT
>JBDGXD010000324.1:0-5015 GCA_039584755.1 Gemmatimonadota bacterium | reverse complement strand
TGAAATCCGTGTGTCTATTCCAAAGTTCTCCCTGGAGTACGAGATTGAGTTGAATGACGCTCTGACTGCGCTGGGTATGGGAATCGCGTTTTCCGATACCGACGCAGACTTCACCCGCATGCACCGCGACGGTGGTTTGTTCATCAGTGAAGTGAAACACAAGACGTTCGTCGACGTGAACGAAGAAGGCACCGAGGCAGCGGCTGCAACATCCGTGGGTGTCGGTGCCACTAGCGCGCCAATGAGCTTCATCGTTGACCGGCCGTTCGTGTTCGTGATCCGCGAGAGGCTGTCGGGCACAATCATGTTCATGGGCAAGTTTGTAGATCCGAATTAGCAAATAGGGGCAGAGGGATAGATTGCAGGGTACAGGGTACAGGGTACAGGGTACAGGGTACAGACAGAGTACAGGGTACACGGTACAGACAGAGTACAGAGTACAGGGTACACGGTACAGAGAGTGCAGAGTACAGGGTTGATCTGCGTTGATCTGCCAGTTTCGGGGTCAATCCGCGGCCGTCAGTGTTCATCCGCAAGTTTCCGCGTCGATCAGCGGCCGTCATCAGTGTTCATCCGCAAGTTTCCGCGTCAATCAGCGGCCGTATCAAGGAGGATCCATGCGAGACGAATCCGGCACTCCTGCCACCTTTTCTCCGGACGAGGCAAGGCAGATCCGCGGCCTGCTCGGCACGGCAAACAAACGGTGGCTCTGTCCCCGCTGCGAGAGCGAGCTTGAAGTCGAAGGTCCTGTGCCGAGTGTCGGTTCCGAGGGTCCTCACTTTCGTGTGACGTGCGAACCGTGCCATCGAACTGCGTTCATCACCGAGGTTCCGGGCAGCCGATGATGGCTCTTCAAGGCAGAGGAGGCAGGACGGGCGGCGTACAAGTCGAGTTCGTTCGGCTATCGGAGGCTTGCAGCGGTGCATCGCTGTAGTTTCCTACGAGTAACGAATAACACCGCACCTGGGGGAATGGCATGAGAGTGGCCGGCATGGCGTTGCTGAGTGTATTGGCCTTGGGTAGTGGAACGGCGGTTCGGGCTCAGGAAATCGCAGCTGGCGTTGTGGTGGGCGTCAACCTGTCGACCCTCAGCGTGGACGACTCAGAGATAAACGACATCGATTTCCGAACTGGTTTCAATCTGGGTGCACGGTTCTCGGCCGCGATAACTCCCAACCTTGGCCTGATGCTGGAGGTGCTCTACGCTCAGAAGGGTGCCAAGGTGACCGAGGGTGATGCGGCGGTAACCTTCCAGTTCAACTACTTGGAATTCCCGGTGCTCGCCAGGTACGAGGCAGTGACTGACCTGGAGGGGAAGGTAAAGGCGCACGGTGCGGCCGGTGGCGTTCTGGGGTTCCAGGTCGGCTGTCGGCTCAGGGCAGAGAGCGGTGGAGTGCAGGTAGGGGTCGGCTGCGATGAGATCGGTGTCGAGACCAAGGGTGCCGATCTTGGCCTCATGTTTCTGGGCGGGTTTGAGATCGCGGTGGGGCCAGGTGCAGTGTTGCTGGACTTTGCCTACAACCATGGCCTGCTCAACGTCAACGCGGCCTCCGGTGAAGGCAGCATCAAGAACCGGACGCTGTATCTGCAGGCCGGGTACAAGATCGCGCTGGGGGCGATTTAGACTAGATGCTCTCGAACCGCGTAAGACCGGTTTGGGTGACGCGCTCTTGCGAACTGCGGTACCGCTCCACACATTGACCATACGTTGGGACGGCAGCAACCGTCTTGAAGAGTGCCACGGCGCGCCATCGCGGCGGTAAGTCCAAGCGGCCAACATTGAGCTTCAGAAAGCTGTCCCGGCGTGCTCAGCCTCCCGAAGGGCCAAGGCAGGAGGCCGGGCAGACTTTGGCCAAGGCGTCCTCCGTTATCGGAGGGCGCTTTTTTTGTAGTTCCGCCCGCGCCTCGTGCCGGCACGCCGACCGCAGCAGCTACAGCGATAGCTGCAGCTCACCCGCCGGTTATCTTGGGGAGTGGAGGTGAGCATGCCCGATGAACTAGAGGGTGTGGATCCCGGATTCAAACCGGTGGACGTCGCTAGCTGGAAGAGCAAGGTGCGTGGCAGAACGGTGCGCGAGTTCATTCGTCACAAGATGACTCGGCAATCCGCCGTTGAGCGCGAGGCGGCGATGGATGGCATGCGCGAGCTACTGCCGGTCAGCACCCGCGACGACGTACTCGCCCACGTCGAGACGGTGGAGCTGATGGCCCACACCCAACAGTTCTGGCAACTGGACTGTGCTGACTTCTTTGAGTCGATAGAAGATGAAGTGAGTCCCAAGATGAAGCAGCGCGGAGTCATAGCGGACGACGAAGACCTGTTCAACGCGTTCGAGTACATCTGTCTTGCACTCACCAGGGCGGTCGACACCAACCGCGGTATCAAGGGGGTTGCCCAGATCAAGACCATCACGCGGGTCGGCTGGTGGGTGATTGTTGCTATGGCATTCCTGTTAGTACTCTACTTGCTGCTCAGATAGACGCAGGGGATCACTTTGCACGTTGGGTACCCCGGACCGAGTTGATGCTCTCTTGTGAAGCACTCTGGGGAAAAGATGATTGCGATTGACGACTAGTGGTTTCAGGTTGACGCGAGGCAGACTTTCCTGCGACAGCCCGCCGCTTGCCCTACTTGGGACGTGATCCGTCCGCGTTGTACACCGTCATCTAGAGATCGACCTTTTGACTGGTCAGCCACTGTTGGACCGCGGTCGTGCATTGTTCGCGCTGCTTGTTGGTGATCACTGCATCCTCGCTGGCCAGTGGCTCCAGGATGTCCGCCAAAGGCTCGACGAGTTGTGCGAGCGCATCTGCCCCGTGTTGCCACCAGTTCTCGGTGACAATCCTGGAGATACGCGAGATCGAATCGCCGGATGCTGCAACGAAGTCATCGGGGATCCGGTGGGCGTACCAATGGTCTTCTGAAGTCATCAGCTCTTCCATGTCTACACCGGAGGTCGAGAGGGGCCACACCTCCAAAGGCGAGTCCACTGAAGCGCGGCCGGGCCTCAATTCCACGGATTGTCGAGTGCTTGGCTGTCAGAAGTCATTCTATCACAGCGGGTTGGTTCCCGTTGTGATATCTGTCACCAGGAGCTGGGCCTGACACACATCGAGTCGGTCATGCGTCTAGTTCGGCTTCGGTCGATCGTTGGGTATCGGGGATGGCAGAGTCAGACCCAGTTGTCAGCCGTTGGGGGGATACGTCAGCGCGGGGTGATGCGCTATGCTGCTGCTGCGGCCTCGTCGTGTTCGCGTAGCACCGCGCCGGCGCGCTCGATAGCGTCCACGAGCATCTGCAACTCCCATGGCTTGGCAAGGTAGTCATCCATGCCGGCGGCGAGGCATCGTTCCAAGCCTACGGTGTCGCTCCCAGCTGTGGATGCGATGATGTACGGACGCGGGTCGAGCGGCCGTAACTGGCGAATCCGAGTTCCCATTGTCAGGCCGTCCATCTCCGGCATGTTGACGTCGCTGAGCAAGACGTCGTAGGTATCTGCCGCCAACGCGTCCAGCGCCTCTTGGCCGTTGGTGACGGCATCTGCTTCATACCCCAAGCGTTCCAGTGCACGCACGGCAACGCTGCGAACGTTGTCATCGTCGTCGGCCACTAGTATTCGCAGCGGCACGCGCTCACCCAGCGGTCGGCGGTCGTGCGCAGCCGAGTCCATACCGTTCTCATCCCCGCTGGGAACCGGGCCGTCAGCTGGATTCTGCTCTCGAATCTCGACCGAACGCTGAGAGAGAGCTTTGCTCAGTGTTTCGAAGTAGGACCGTGTCTTGACTGGCTTGGCGAGGTAGGCCGCGAACTGATTGATCGAGGACCCGTTTGCCTCCGGCGAGCTCTCCGGTCCTTTCGCGTATGGATCGGTCAGCTGAATCAACTGCGGGCTCGTACCGTTGAGCAAGCGTTGTATCGACGTCGCCAGCGCGCTACCGTCCGTGTCTGCCAGGCGACGACCGAGAATGGCAACGTCGAATCGCTCACCGTCACGCAAGCGCTGCAGGCACTCTGCTCCGGTCTGCGCCGCCGTCACCTCCATGCCCCACGCGCGAGCCTGCTCCGTCAATAGCCGGCACACGGTGGGGTTGTCATCGACCACGACCAACCGCTTGCCACTCAGCTGTTGCTGCACGCCGCGAGGACTGCTGTCGTGCCCCTCGTTGCTCTCGCAGCGGATCGTGAAGTAGAAGGTCGATCCTGCACCGACTCGACTCTCGACCCGCATGCCACCGCCCATGAGCTGGCACAACTGCCGGCTGATTGGCAGGCCCAGTCCGGTGCCACCATAGCGACGGGTGGTGGACTCATCAGCCTGGGTGTAGCTGTCGAAGATGGCCTCGATCCGGTCCGCGGGGATACCGATGCCCGTGTCCCGCACCGCAAACTGTATCTCCAAGCGCTCGCCTTCCGTCGGGCGGGATGTGACCGACACGACGACCTCGCCCGATTCGGTGAACTTGATGGCGTTGCCCAGCAGGTTCACCAGTACTTGCCGGATACGCGTTGAGTCAGCCGTGAGCCTACCCGGGGTCGCATCGTCGATCTCGCACGCCAATGCGATCCCCTTCTCGGCCGCCTTGGCGGCGAACAGATCGAGGCAGTCCTCGATACAAGTCCGCAGGTCGAACGACGTGTGCTCCAACTCGAGTTTGCCGGATTCGATCTTGGAGAAGTCCAACACGTCGTTCACCAGGTCGGTGAGGTTCTCCGTGCTGGTCTGGATGGTTCTCACCATCCTGCGCTGACGGTCACTCAGTTCCGTAATCTGCAGCAGCTCGGCCATGCCGATGACGGCACTCATCGGTGTCCGCAGCTCGTGCACCATATGCGCGAGGAAAGCCGTCTTGGCTGCGTCGGCCGCCTCAGCCTCCTGCCTGGCGAGTTCGGCTGCGTCCGCTCGCTCGAGGGCGCTGGCGTATTCTGCTGCACTGGGACCCGGAGAAGACGGCTGAGCCGGGTCTCCCGTCCGCCAGCGACTGAGAAAAGCAGAGAGGACCCCGACTAGAGTGCG
>JBDGXD010000323.1:0-5020 GCA_039584755.1 Gemmatimonadota bacterium | reverse complement strand
CTCGCGTGCGATCGCCAGCGCGTCGTCCACCGGCAGCTGCTTCTCGCGCGTTAGCCTGTCGCGCAACGACTCGCCCTCGACGAGGGGCATCACGTAATAGAGGAACCCCCCCACCTCACCGGAGTCGTATAACGGCAAGATGTGAGGATGGTCGAGATTGGCTGAGATCTCGATCTCTCGCAGAAATCGCTCCGGTCCCAGCGCCGCGGCCAGTTCCGGCCGCAACACCTTGATCGCGACTGGGCGACGATGCTTGAGATCGCGCGCAAGGTACACAGTCGCCATCCCTCCGGAACCAAGGACGCGCGCGACGGCGTATTGGCCCTGCAGGGCTCTCTTCAGGCGCTCTAGTTGATCTGACATAAGGGACCAACTATAAGGGACTGTCTGGTGGTGGGGAAGGCTTGGGGGAGCGGCGGGGACGGGAGCGCTAGGTTCCTCCGATTGACTTGATAACCTTGTACAACACCAACCGCGCCTCTTCCGTGGTCCGCTCGCCTCGAGCAGCATCCGTTATGGTCGAATGGACATCCAACCGTGAGAGACCGTTCGCCATGCCCAGTTGCACCGCCTCGAGCAGATGCTCCTGTGCATCCCGAAACCGCTTTTGGCTTACATCGTCTGGTATTTCGCCCAGTCCCGCTCGCGCCTGCATCGTTACCGCCAACTCGATCAACTCCCTCACCTCGTTCACGATGTGCTGTCGGCAGAGATCTGCTGCTGCCTTCATCGCCTCATCATCTGGCGGCTTGAACACGCGGCGTCACCTCGTGGGTTCAACTGAACACTGCTATTTCTTCGGCCTCCACGGCGGACATATGCGGCAGAAGGAACACGCCTGGATTGCAGCCATGGGTATCACCTCGCAAGATCGTCGATTCAAGTCCAACGGTTGACCTTGAAACGATAGCAACGATATCGCTGCAACATTGTGACAGTGATCACCTACGTCCTGAATGGCCGCCGGCATAGCCGACTTTGCGCGAAGATATGGCCGGTCCTAGCTCTGTCAACAACTCAACTCCGACGTCAGCATTGACCTTCGGTGTTTGCAACATCAGATTGACACATGCAACATCATGCTATATGTGCAATGGACCGAACACTCTTGCTCTGGACCAGTTGATGCCTACCAGCCGAAAGCACGCGCTCTCCGATTGGGGAAGCGATATCGACGCACGGCTTCGCGCCGCTCACGTCACCAAGGCTGCGCTTGCCCAGCAGCTGCGGCTGCATCCATCGACCCTGTTTCGCTGGCTGCAGCGTGAGCCACCGTCCCGCGGCGAGCGTCGTCGAGTTGAGAACGTTTTGGAGCAGCTCGATGGAACGAGGCCGAGCACGTTGGCCGACAGACTGACCGGCAGCGACAGCGACAAGACAGCCAACCAGTTGCGTAGCCTGATCACCGACCTACGAGCGTTCCGAAGACGTGTGGCGCAAAACCTGTCCGACGGAGCGGATGTTATCCCGATCCACGATGTAGTCTATTGGGTAAACCGTGTTCTCGGCGTCACAGAGACAACCATCGCCGTGCGTGACGGCCTGGCAGCCATGATCGGCGTGCTGCCTCTGGCCCTTTATCACATCAGCCCCGATCTGCAGGCCCGGTGGGTATCGGCCGGAGCAGAAACGCTGTTCGGTTGGAGTTCGAAAGAAGTGACCATCAGAGGCCCGATGTCGTTCATCCACCCAGATGATATAGGGATGGCCTCAGAAGCTGTGGCACAGCTCAACGAGACCGGCACCTACGATCCGATCGATGTACGCGTACGCTGCAAGGACGGTTCTTACAAGGCCTGCACTGCACGTGCTGTGGCAGTGTACGGTGAGGATGGCCAGGTGACGGGGTTTATGACCTCGTTGATGCCTTCGCCCTACCCCACCCAAGTGTAGGCTCACCCCGCGGGGATGGTTCTCCCCACAATGATTGTCACGTTGTCGGTGGCGCCGTCATCCAAGACGTCTTGCAGCAGGTCCGCACACGTCTGACGGGAGTTGGTCAAATTAGCCAGCCGCTCAGCAATTCTTTCTTCCGATACGTGCTTCGTGAGACCATCGCTGCACAGCAGGACCACTGTCCCCCATTTGCGAACGATTCTGGAGACCACCGGAGCAGCCTGCTGGCCGCCGATTGAACTGGAGAGCACGTGTGCCCATTTGGTCTCGTGCGCCTTTGTCACCGTCAGCACACCCTTGTCGAGCAGTTCCTGGGCCATTGTCTGGTCGCGCGAGATCTGCGTGAGCTGCCCATCACGGAAGAGATAGCAGCGGCTGTCACCGACCTGCAGCAGGTAGGCATGTGGCCACAGGCCAAGAAAAAGTGTGAGCGTCGTGGCGTAGCGCGTGTGCTCAGGATCTTGGCTGGCATGCTCGAGCAGCTTTTCGTGAGACGCCAACGCCGCGTCTGACAGCAGCCGAATAAACGCCTCCTGGTCCGCAGCTTCCTCAGCCAGGGCTTCGTGGAACCCTTGAACCACGTGCTTTCTGACTGTCTGCAAAGCGATTCGGGCCGCCGCTTCACCGCCTCCCGTACTTCCCACTCCGTCGGCAACCATGGCCAGCGAAGCAAACCGCTCTGGCTCCAGAATCTGCTCCGTATCTGAAGGCAGGCTACTCCAGTCGACCATGATCCCACTGGATACCGATCCGGTGAAGAAATGGTCCTCGTTCTTTTTGCGTACGAGACCGGTGTGCGTGACTCCGTACGTGTCGATCTCGTCGAAAGTGGGCCTGCGGTTGTGCGTCTCCATGGCGGCCTTCGATTCAGATGCTGTCAGCAAGCTTGCTCCGCAAACCACCTCGTCGCTCACCAGATCACGACGCGACGGTTCCGGCCAAGAGTCACTTAAGGAACCTCAATTGTCCGTAGCGTTCCAACAATACCCCTGATGACTTGGTCGCGCCAGCAAGGTGCTATTATTGCATGGTCCCTCACCAGAGCGTCACCGATGCCGGCATCCCAAGACGCTGTACAGCAACTCCGCTTCGTACTCGCGATCCTCGTGGGCATGATAATGGCGTACGCGTTGGTTCAAGCAATCGAGTTCCTTCTCGTGTTCAGTTTGCATGGATCGATCCCCGCAGACAGAACGACGTACTTTGCACTCAGTAGCGAAACGCAGGTACTGATCGCGAGGCTGTTCTACAGTGCGGCAGTTGGCTTGGTGGCGGGCTACGTTGCGGCGTGGATCGGCGGGCACATGGGGCTACCTGCCGGCTTGGGCCTAGCGCTGGTGCAAGTGGGGGGCTTCATCTGGGCGATCATCTCTCCAAACCCGCTGTTCGCGTTCACACCGACTTGGGTATGGGTTGTGTTGATCTTCATCATGCCGCCCGCGATCGTGATAGGGGCCTGGCTCCGAGTCCGCAAGCACCTGCAACGTGCCCCAGGCTGACCGCTCCGGCTAACCAGCCTCTGCCGCGTTCGGTCGCGGCCCAACCCCCTCACACCACCCCACTTTTTGATATCCACACCACTTGCACTCCCACGAGTGTTCGGTGAGACCCGGGTCATCCCGCCCTACTCGCTCGAGTCGTCGAGCGAGGGCGAGTTCGATCTCGGCGCGCATCCCGTGGGTCACCGATAGCGACACCTGCACCTTCGCTCGGGAGAATTGGAATGCGAACCGGCCGACTTGTCTGTTTGATATCCCTTCGGCTGAGGCGACGTAAACGTCTCGTTGCGGAGCATATTGCTCGGCTTTGCGTGCGGCCGTCTTGGCATGCCCCTGGTTCGTCTTCACGTCTAGCAACGCATAGCCGTCGAACTCGACCGCGGCCATGTCGATCTTGCCTTGATAGAAGTGTTCTGGGCCGGCGACGTGCAGGAACCCGAGTTCACGTTGTGCATTGGCGAGGTCGGCGATCGCACGATAGTCGCGATGCTGGGCGACCGACTCGACCTCCTCCCGTAAGTGATTGCGATAGCGTGAGCCCTCGACCGACTCGGGCGGTGGCGCCTCTTCATCCCACCGGCCGATCGCGTCCTCGAGCAAGACATCCAGCTCGTCCTCCTCACGCAATCGCTCCAACACGTCGTGCACGATCAGTCCTCGTGTCACGGCGTCGATGAACTCCTTCGAGTCACGCGTCATGGGCGGTTCGCGCAAGCCCATCACGTACTTGAACCAATGCCGTCGCTCGCACCGCGCGTGCGTCAACATCTCAGTGGCGGAGTGACGCATACTGCCGGCGACGACTGGCGCCGGTTCCCTTGGTGCCGTGAGAATCCCCGTGTCTAGCACCGGAATCTCTTCGGCAGATTCGCTTTCAACTCGCGCCGTCACCACCGGAGCGGGATCGGCAAACCGCACGACACCCCGATGCTCGACAGCGTTGCTCCCCTGATAGACGAACCCCGCACCGTCCTCTGCAACAAACTCGGGCATCACCGACCAGAGCACTCCTGCAATCGTGTCCGTTCTGGGTTTCTCTCGTTGGCCCAGAGGTAGGCCACACACAATCAACCGCTCCATGGCGCGCGTCATTGCCACATACCACTCGCGTCGATCTTCGGCCGATTCCTCCCGATCGATCGCGTCTTTGAGACCCTTCCAACCGTCGCTCTCGTCGCGTTGATGATCGATTGCAGGATCACGCAACATGATGCGATCACGCGCCCGCAGCGGGTCGGGTGCGTAACGCATCGTGGTCTTGCGAACAGTGTCACACCAGAACACCACCGGCCACTCCAACCCCTTGGCCGAATGGATCGATGTGATGGTGACTACGTCATCTCGTTGACCGTAGAGCGGCGCATCACCAATCCTCTCACGCCGGTCGCGTGCATCTTCAATGGTTCGCAGGAAATCACCCAGTCCTCGACTGCGCATGCCGCGCGCGATACGGATCAGCTTCCTCACGTTGGCGATAGCTTGGTCATCGGCCAGCAGCGCGAGGTGCGCCGCGTAACCCGATTCATCCAATATGTTCTCTAGGAGCCGGTCGGTGCTAATGCGATCGCGCATCCCTATGTGTCTTCGCAGCAGCGTGATGCCCCTCTCCGCACGATTGCGTTCCT
>JBDGXD010000322.1:0-5046 GCA_039584755.1 Gemmatimonadota bacterium | reverse complement strand
CATGGAGGATCCGGGTTATCCCATCGTAGAGGTCTCGCCCGACGGTCAGTTTGTCGTAACCAAACACGAGGGCACCGGTGGCAGAGTGAGTGTGGCCAGTGTTACCGAGCAGCTCTTGTATGAAATGGGTGACCCGCACAACTACATCACTCCCGACTGCACCGTCGACTTCACGTCGATTCGACTGCAGCGTGCTGGAAAGGATCGAGTGAAGGTCACAGGTGTGAGCGGCGGTGCTGCTACTGACTTCCTCAAGGTCTCGATCTCATATTCCTGGGGATACAAGGCAGTGGGGACTCTGGTGTATGCTTGGCCCGATGCACTCAAGAAGGCGAAGAGAGCAGACCGCATCCTACGGCAGCGACTCGAGGGGCTTGGTCTCACTTTCGATGAGATTCTCACCGAGATGGTGGGTGTCGATGCCGTACATGGGAAGCTTTCGGGTCCAGCACGCAGTGACATTCCGGAGGTGCAGTTGCGGGTTGGCGTGCGAGCGAAGCAACGGGCACCGGTGGAACGGTTCAGTCGGGAGATTGCTCCCCTGATCTTGAACGGCCCGCCGAGTGTGACCGGTTTTGCAGGTGGCAGGCCAAAAGTCGAGGAGATCGTAGCCTACTGGCCGGCGCTGATATCGAAGAGCGAGATTGAAGCGAGAGTGGAGATCCTGGAAGCGTGACGGCTTAGCTAGATGGCAACAACACGCAAGCGTTCGGCCAAGCGGGCACGGCGGCCTGCCAGGCGAGTTGCTTTGGTGCAGCTGGCCCACGCCCGCAGTGGTGACAAGGGTGACACCGCCAACATCGGTCTGATCGCTCTCCAGCCAGAGTACTACCCGTTACTCAAACGGGAGGTGACGGTTGCCAGGGTGGCACGTCACTTCCGTGGTTTGATCAAGGGCAAGGTCGTGCGCTACGAACTTCCCAACCTCAACGCGTTGAACTTCTTGTTGCACGAAGCATTGGGTAAGGGTGGCACACTTTCGCTCAAGACAGACGCACAGGGCAAGGTACTGTCGACCGCACTGTTGCGCATGGAGATCCCGGTACCACGAGGTTTTCGTGTCGGCTGAGCGGGTGTTGACGGATTTGAGCGGTGGAGTGCTCACGCTGACACTCAACCGTCCTGAGAAGCGCAACGCGCTCGATTCACCAATGGTGGGCGCGCTACAACAACAGCTCGAACGGGCCGAACTGGATGCGGAGGTCAAGGTCGTGGTTGTACGTGGGGCGGGGAAGGACTTCTGCGCCGGTGCCGACCTGGCGGAGCTGCTCGAGTCGGTTGACCAGACTCCCGACGACAACGCGGCACACGCGCAGCGGTTGGGTGACGTCTTTGTGACCATGCGAAAGTTGCCCAAGTCGGTGGTGGCGGTAGTGGAGGGCCGCGCGTTGGCCGGCGGATGTGGCTTGGCAACGGCGTGTGACCTGGTGTTGGCTCACTCGGCCGCGTCATTCGGTTACCCCGAGGTCAGACGCGGGTTTGTGCCGGCCATGGTGATCGCCATGCTGCACCGCGCCGTCGGAGAAAAGGTCGCGTATGACTTGGTGGGCACAGGACACGTGTTGACCGCAACGGAAGCGTTGCAGGTCGGACTCGTATCGCGGGTGGTGCCGGCGGATGGGTTCGAGGCAGCAGTGGGAGAGATCGTCGCTGGCATGGCTGAGTCCAGTCCTTCGGCCATAGCCCTGATCAAGCGACAGCTCTACGAGGTCGAAGGCCGCAGTTTCGAGCAAGCCATCGCGCTCGGCGCCAAGGTGAACGCGGTGGCTCGGTCCACACCGGACTTCAAGCAGGCGGTTGCGCGGTTTCTCGAGAAGTGAACCGTGAACCGGCGGACGCGAATTCCCCGGCGGATACGTCGGTCTCAATCGGGAGTGTACGTATGCGGTACGGCTTGTTGCCGGTGGTTGTAATGCTGGCCGTTGCTTGTGGTTCTGCCGACTCGGAGCCTGCAGCGGACAGCGACTACGGTACTGGTACTCATCTAGTCATGTTGGGAACCGGCACGCCCAACGCCGAGCCGGACAGGTCGGGGTCAGCACTAGCCGTGGTCGTAAACGGGACGCCCTATCTGGTCGATGCGGGACCCGGTATCGTGCGGCGTGCCACGGCGGCGCGCGACGAAGGCATCACTGGACTGCGGCCGCCCAACTTGGGTCATGTGTTCATCACTCATCTCCATTCCGACCACACACTCGGTCTACCCGATTTGATCTTCACACCGTGGGTGTTGGAGCGCGACACGCCGTTGCAGCTGTACGGTCCTGTCGGTGTGAAGAACATGGTCGAGCACATTTCGGCCGCGTACGCCGCTGACATCGGGGTCAGACTCGATGGCTTGGAGCCGGCGAATCCTTTGGGTTACCGGGTCGAGGTGCACGAGATCGAGCCGGGGTTGGTGTATGAAGACGGCAATGTGCGAGTGACCGCGTTTGGGGTGCTGCATGGGTCGTGGCAGCAGTCGTTTGGCTATCGATTCGAGACGGCCGACAAGGTGATCGTGATTTCGGGTGACGCGGTTCCCGGTGAATCGGTGGTGGAGCAGTGTAACGGTTGCGACATCCTGGTTCACGAGGTGTACTCGCAAGCCGGGTTCGAACGGCGTGATTCGGTGTGGCAGCGCTATCACGCCAACTCGCACACTTCCACCGTGCAACTCGCTGAGTTGGCCGCACGGGCACGGCCGGGACTGCTGGTGCTGTACCATCAGTTGTACTGGGGGGCGACGGATGAGGAGCTCTTGGCAGAGATCAGGGCCGGATACCAGGGCGCGGTCGTCTCGGCCAAGGACTTGGATGTGTTCTAGCGGCCGGTGTCGCTAGCGAAACGAGACAGGACGGGTAGCCGGGCTACTCGTCCTGTTCTTTTTGATCGGCTCCTGGAAACTCCGCTTAAAAGATCTCCGGTACGAACGTCTGATCTTCCATCGGTGGGCGGACATAGCCTTCGCCGCTGGTTCGGGCCGGCAGCTTGATCTTCTTGTAGCCCACATCGTCGTACGGGATCGCGGTCAGCAAGTGACTGATGCAATTCAGTCGTGCTCTTCTCTTGTTGTCGCCATTGACCACGTACCAGGGTGCCTGCTTGATGTCGGTGTAGCTGAACATGTCGTCCTTGGCTTTAGAGTACTCCACCCAGCGGCTGCGGGACTGCAGGTCCATGGGACTCAGCTTCCAGCGCTTGGTGGGGTCCTTGATGCGAGCTTGGAAGCGGCGTTCCTGTTCCTCGTCGCTCACCGAGAACCAGTACTTGATCAGAATGATGCCGGAGCGGACCAGCATGCGCTCGAACGAGGGACACGAGCGCAGGAACTCTTCGTACTCCTCGGGAGTGCAGAAACCCATGACCCGTTCCACGCCGGCCCGGTTGTACCAACTGCGATCGAACAATACCATTTCGCCGGCGGCTGGCAGGTGTGGCACGTAGCGCTGGAAGTACCACTGGGTCTTTTCCCGTTCGGTCGGTGCCGGTAGCGCAACGACTCTACAGATACGGGGACTGACGCGTTCGGTGATGCGTTTGATCACGCCGCCCTTCCCGGCGGCGTCGCGCCCTTCGAAGATCACCACCACCTTGAGCTTCTCGTGCTTGATCCAGTCTTGCAGCTTGACCAGCTCGAGCTGCAGTCGAGCCAGGTCCTTTTCGTATGCCGGCTTGGTCAGCTTGTGAGGCTTGGTATCAATAGCACTGGATTGTCTGACGTCGGTCTTTTTCTTCTTCGTTTTGGACGACATTCCCGTGGATTGTTTGGCGCCGGGTCTCTTCTTTTTCGTTTTGGACGGCATTCCCGCCTCGTGGTTGGTCGCTATGACTCATATGATCGGTCAGAAGATAGGACAGCTGGAGCGAAGTGCCAACCGAGAGTGCTACTGGCTGGTCTTGGGAACGAAGGCCAGTGCAACCAATGCGCCTACAACTGTGCCCGCTGCGCCGGCCACGAAATCCCACCACTCGGCGCTGCGAAACGGCAGGATTCCCTGAACCAGCTCCACACCGCCGGCCAACACTGAAGCTAGAACCACTGCTTTCAGGAAGTTTTCCTTCCGCGGTGGGTTGAACGACAGCATCAGCAAGAACGCCATGCCGCCGAACATGGCCAGGTGCACTAGCTTGTCGAACGCCGACACCTTGTCGAAGGCACTGCCGGATAGCGGTGCCAGGGTCCCGACTAGAACCACGGTGAGGTAGATCGCGAGGGTTGCTTGGCGTATGACCGGTCGCAAAGGGGCTCCGTAGATTGAGGGAATCGGCAGCGCGGCGGGCGAATTATACAACGAAATGGGATCAAGCGTGGAGCGGACTTGGTAGAGGCCCCGGTGGTGTTATCCTTGAGGCGTGATTGCGTTATGCTCCGGGGTCGGTACAACCATGAGCAAGTACTCGGAAACAGGGCCTCATGAAAGTCACGAACACCGAAATACGGGATCTGATCTCTGAGGTCGACCGGCTGAGGGCCGTTGCCCAAGAGCTGGAGGAACAGTACGGGCCGTTCATCGACCAAGTGCATCCCAAGAACAGAAGAGCTGCCGCGAACCTGGTGCACTATCTGGCGCTCAGAAGCCACGACATCCGCAAACTGCAGGGCCAGCTGGGTGAGTTGGGGCTATCGCGGTTGCAGGGCATAGAAAGCCACGTGATGGCTAGCCTGTTGGCGGTGCGGACCGTTCTCAAGGCGCTTGCCGGCAAACCATCCGCGCGGCATCGCAAGGCGGTCATCTCGATCAAGAAGGGTGAGAAGCAGATCAAGAAGAACACCACGCGGCTGCTCGGCAAGAAGATGAAGGGCGCCGCCATTCGGATCATGGTGACCATGCCTTCGGAGGCGGCGTCGGATGCCAAGTTCGTACACGCTCTGGTCCACGCGGGCATGAACGCCGCGCGCATCAACTGTGCCCACGACGATCCGCAGGTTTGGGCTCAGATGATCGAGAACGTCGATCGCGCCAGGAAGAAGACGGGCCGCAACTGCCGCGTCGCCATGGACCTGGGTGGCCCCAAGATCCGAACCGGGGCAATGCAACAAGGCCCCAAGGTCACACGGCTGCG
>JBDGXD010000321.1:0-5054 GCA_039584755.1 Gemmatimonadota bacterium | reverse complement strand
AACCGGAGGAGATTGCACCCGCACCGTCACACGGTCTGCCGACCTTAGAGCCTGACATGGCGCCACCAGTACTAACGGAAGCTGAATTCGATCTACTTGGCAGAGTGGTAGATCGCATCGACACGCTAGAACCGACGGTGAAACGCCGATTCGTCGACGAACTGACCAGACGTTTTCAGGAGCGACTCCCGCAACGAGTGGCGGCTCCAGAACAAGCCCTTACGGAACTCTATACAGCGGAGTTGGTGAAACGACAGAGTCCAACGGTAGCGCGGCAGCAGACCGGAGGCCCAGAACGATCGGCGGTGGCACATCGGTTTGTGGCTCAGCGGACGGAAAAGTGGGAGTCAGTCAGAGCCCGTGCCGTGAAGCTGCAGCGACGAGGGTTGGGCGACGCGGCGGGAACCGACGTAGTCGAGTTCGCGGCTGAGTACCGCGAAATCGCCGCGGACCTTGCAAGAGCCCGAACCTACGCAGTTGATCCCAGGGTGACCGAGTACCTCGAGCGCGTGGTCGCCGCAGGTCACCACGTCTTGTATGGAATGCGACGAAGCAAGCCAACCCGGTGGCACGATGTGCTGCTATCCCAGCTGCCTGCGGCTGTGTTGCAGGCCCGAGGTTACGTTCTCGCAGCATTTCTCATCTTCGCAATCCCCGGTGTCGTGGGATATGCCCTCATACGCGAGCGGCCGGCGTTGGCGGAGGAGATCATGCCATCCGGCATGCTTGCTCGCGCGGAAGCTGGTCAGCGGCAGCAGGCCGAAGGACTGGGCTATGCCGAGACTCCGTCACCGTACCTGCCACTGATGGCCACCGGCATCATCGCGAACAATGTTCAAGTTGCGTTTGCCGCATTTGCTTTTGGGGTCACCGCCGGAGTTGGGACCGTGCTCGTCCTGGTCTTCAACGGTCTGTTCTTCGGTGCCGTTGTGGGTCTTTTCGCCAACTACGGACTGACCGGTTGGATCTTGACGTTCGTTGCCGGTCACGGAGTGCTCGAGCTGACCGCCATCTTCATCGCGGGCGGAGCTGGCCTGTTGGTGGCGCGTGCCATCATTGCTCCAGGAGATATGGTCCGCAGGGATGCATTGCTGCTGCGTGGTAGGCTGGCGGCGCGCCTGGTGGGAGCTGCAGCGAGCTTGCTACTCCTGGCCGGTGTGAT
Source organism: Gemmatimonadota bacterium (assembly GCA_039584755.1). Lineage (GTDB taxonomy): Bacteria > Gemmatimonadota > Gemmatimonadetes > Gemmatimonadales > GWC2-71-9. The sequence continues at coordinate 3,892 of JBDGXD010000321.1, read as the reverse complement.
CGAGGGTTTTCTCTCAGCCTCTGACGCCCCGGCGGTGGTGAAACTAGCGGTCAGTGGTGCTAGCGTCGTCCTACTCATGCTGTTCTTCGAGTCCGGCCGCAGGCGCAAGGCACTGTTCGGTGATGGGATGGAACATCCCACAAACGGACATGAAGCGAGTAAGCAGCAGCCACACGTGCCAACCGTAACTGCATAATTGCCAGACAGTTATGCCAGCTGGAGGAGGTGGCATACCGGTTGCGATGAAACCAACTGCAAACGTCAATCGTCCAATAGATGTATGAGCCGGTAAGGCTTAGGAGCGCTGGTCCTTGGATATCGCTAGAGAACCACCACCAAAACGAAAGAAGTACCTGCCCGCGGGCATCGCGCTGGCGGCAATCGTGCTCACGACTTTTGGCCTGTCACGGCTGAAACCGGCAGCACCAGCAGTTGACGGCGCGACCATCTGGATGGACACCGTCGAGCAGGGTCTGATGTTGATACGCGTGTCCGGACCGGGAAACCTAGTCCCCGAGCAGATACGGTGGATACCGGCCCAAGTGCAGGGACGGGTGGAGCGCAAGTTGGTGCAGCCCGGGACCCCGGTCACTGCTGATATGATCCTGGTAGAGCTGAGCAACCCCGACGTTCAGTTGGAGCTTCTCGAGTCGGAGCGTCAGCTATCTGCTGCGCAACAGCAGTTGGTCATGTTGAGGAGCAATCTCCAGACGCAGCAGCTCAACCAAGAGAGTCTCATTGCCCAAGTGCGCACTCAGCGACGCGAGGCAGGCAGAAACGTCGAGGATTTGGAAGAACTAGCGAAGAAGGGAGAGGGCTTCGTCTCAGACACGGAGCTGCAGAATGCTCGCGATCGGGCTGAGGAATTCGAGATTCGTTTGGGCCTCGAGATCCGGCGGCTCGAGATAATGAGTGAGTCCGAGGAGCCACAGCTCCGGGTGCAGCAAGATCAGATCGAGCGCCTGAGCGGCATTGTGGCTTTCCAAATACAGCGCATCGCATCGATGCAGGTTCGCGCCGGGATCAACGGTGTTCTGCAGGAGATGGACCTGGAGGAGGGTCAGTGGGTCATGAACGGCCAGACCTTGGCCCGTGTGGTTGTGCCGGAGCGACTGAAGGCAGAACTCAGAATCCCTCAGACGCAGGCGACAAACGTGGCACTGGGACAGGATGCTCTGGTCGATACACGCACCGATACGATACAGGGCCAAGTCGTTAGAATCGATCCGGCTGCACAGGGTGGAGTAGTCGTAGTGGATGTAGCGCTGCCAGCAAACCTGCCGCGCAGTGCCCGTCCAGGATTGGCCGTTGAAGGAATCATCGAGATCGAGCGGCTGGAGGACGTCTTCTTCGTCGGTCGCCCGGCATATGGGCAAGCTTACAACACGGTAGGTCTATTCAAGTTGGTGGATGGGGGAAGTCACGCGGAGCGCATAAACGTCAGACTGGGCCGGAGCTCCGTAAATCACATCGAGATCGTTGACGGTCTCCAAGTCGGAGACGTCGTGATCCTAACAGACATGTCTCAATGGGACGCGTACGATCGGGTGCGCATTCGCGGCTAGTGCGATGACCATGGGACGCCAGATGGAGAACACTATGGAGCAACAAAACGGCGGGTTGATCAAGCTCGAGGGTGTGAAGAAGGTTTTCTACACAGAGGAAGTGGAAACGCATGCTCTCGCCGACATCCATCTCGAGATCCGCGAGGGTGAGTACGTCTCAATTGCCGGTCCTTCGGGTTGCGGCAAGACCACGTTGTTGTCGATCCTCGGTCTGCTCGATACGCCAAGCGACGGCAGGTACAGCCTGGCTGGGACGCCGGTTGCAAACATCTCTGCCTCACAACGGGCGCGGATAAGAAACCGGCAGATCGGATTCATCTTTCAGGCTTTCAACCTGATTGGCGATCTCACCGTGTACGAGAACGTGGAGCTACCGCTCACCTACCGCGACATGCCGTCGGCAGAGCGCAAGAAACGGGTGCAGGAAGCATTGGAAAAGGTGGGAATGTCCCACCGCATGAAGCATTACCCGTCACAGCTCTCAGGCGGTCAGCAACAGCGTGTGGCTGTCGCACGTTCCGTGGCCGGTGACCCAGCCATTCTCCTGGCTGACGAGCCTACAGGAAACCTCGACTCGACCAACGGTGAGGCTGTCATGCAGCTCCTACGCGATCTGCATCGCGAAGGAGCTACCATCTGCATGGTGACTCACGATCCGCGGTATGCTGAGTACGCCGATCGTACTATCCACCTGTTCGACGGTCGCGTGGTCGAAGACGAGGCGGGCGAAAGTGCCAAGGAACACGAGCACAAGCTCGAAGAGAGCGGATTTGAAATGACCTGATCGAGGGCGAGCAGCTGTACGGTGATCCGCCGCGGGAGGCGGCGGGTCGCTAGCTCGCTCCGACAACTGAAAGCGGAGCGAGGAGATTGTCCCGATATCCCGTTGCCCTGGCCTTCGCCCCGCCTCTGGCATCCCAGAGCACGGGCACCGAGGATACGGGATACCGGGACTGAGTCCTAGCCTGAGCCTAGGCCCAGGAGTGGGATCCCAAATCCAAACGACAGATTGATGTCTTTTTGAGTCCTACCTTCCACCTCTGTCTGATCGTAGAAACTGGGATTGTAGATGTAACCCTCTCCCGAGAGACGTAGCTGTACGATCCTCCCCAGATGGAACCCGATTGTCGCACCCACCGTCCCGCCTATGTCAGTCTTGTCATCGAGGGTGGCATATGCGGCACCACTGCGGCTCACCATACCCACCCCGCCATTGATGAGGAATGACACCGGACTGGTCGGTGGAATCAGGTAAAGCATGAGTCTACCGCTGCCCATGAAGATGTTGGCATCTTCTTGCACAGGGGCAACACCCAGCTCTGAGACTGTTAGCGACAACTGCGACGGAGCATACGTTCCCGTTGCTTGGATACCTACTCGACTGCCGAACCAGATGTCGAGCTTACCACCCACAGAAAGGCTGATCTGCTGTTGCAGCGTTCCACCGTTGGCAACGTCAATCAGATCCTGTGTTGGGATGTAAACCCCGATATCGGGAACGAGCGAGATTCGCTGCGCCTCGAGTGAACTGGCTGCAATGCAAGCCGTGAGCGTGGCTAACGCTATGATTCTGAAGTTCCTGCTGGGCGATCCTTCCAACATCCTGACTCCCGCGTGGACTGAAACGGCCGCAAACCGCATGATTGCGGTAAGCAACCGACGTTGCCGTCACTCAGTGATCGGACAGATCCGACACCTCTAGTTGCAACAACGACAATCAATCCACAGTGACCGGGATCACTACGCGGCGGTCGCGGTGGCCCGGCGGGCCAGGCGCTCAACAGCCCAGGCCGTGCCGGCCACCACTTGACCGCGGCTACGGGACTAGCTGGCGGGCTTGATCGGGACCATGACCCTCGTGTTTTCCCACTCGAGCAGCAAAGTCACACCATCGGCCGTCGATTCGGCACGTAGCGTAAACGTCTCCACGTGGTCGTCCATCCGCTCACTGGGCACTGTGCCGCGCCCAACCTCTTGGCCCTTGATCTCGTCTGTGTAGCGGCCCTCATGGCCCCACTGCGTGATCGAGCGGTTTACGATCACCTGCCAAGTCTTCTCACCCGGAATCGTGTACAACGAGTACGAACCCGGTTCGATTTCCACCCCCGCCACACTCAGCGCAGTCGAGGTGTGAATCATGCTGGGCTCGTTCGCACCAGTACGCCAGAGGCTTCCGTAAGGGGCTGCATCTCCGCCGATCATGGTGCGCCCTTTGGCCGATGGACGTCCATAGCAGATCTTCACCACGGCCCCGGCGACCTCGAACGAGATTGAATCGAGTGGACTCGGTCTGCTCTCCAAGCCCTGGGCGTTCATGACGATGCAGT
>JBDGXD010000320.1:0-5054 GCA_039584755.1 Gemmatimonadota bacterium | reverse complement strand
GAGGAGCCTCTGCCCCCTCTCCCCCCCCTGCCTAGTTAGCTTTTGAACCTCGTAGGCGGACCCCGATTCGTGCCGGCGGTTGCAACCTTCTGTCCAGGCGGAAAATGTTCTCGTGCGATACACCCCCGAGTATCCAAGACTGGTGATCACGGCCGCCTTAGCTCTAGGACTGGCGGCCTGTTCCGAACGAGAGGTCCATCTGCAAATCGAGGTTTCGCTCCAGGAGGCGGAGCCGCTGGTCGGAATCGACATAGCCGCCTTCCCGTTCGATCCCGATCGACTACTTGATTCATTGGAGGGCACAAGCGACATCCCGAGACCGCAATTCCCCGAACTGCAGGCCGAGATGGCCTCATACCGTCGACCCAACGTCGAGGCGCTGCGGGAAGTCGGGACCGCCTGGTTGACCATGAGAGACAGTGTCAAGCACCTGGCGGATTCGTTGAATCAGGTGTCGCCAGCTGCGCCGGGCTACGCCGCGGCGTACGAAAGATTGCGCCGCAGCTACCAGAGCCTAGCACAGCGTGCCGTGGAGCGGGACCGTGCATTGAGGGACCGTGTCGGGGATGACCGTGATCTGGCTAGCCGCGCCGCGGCCGCAGCCGACTCTCTAAGACGATGGGAGCGGCAGGTGTTCGCCCCTTTTCCCCAGGTAGCTGACTCTGCCCTGGAGCAGTCGGGCAAGCAGTTGGTGCGCAGCGTTACCGATAGCGATGGTGTGGCCAGCTTCACCTTGACCACCGGGTCTTGGTGGCTCATCGCCCGCTGGGTAGATCCGGAAAACCCGTTCAGAGAACGCTATTGGAACGTACCGGTGTTCCTGAGCGTAGTAGGACCGGCACTGGTGCCACTATATGATGAGAACAGCATTGATCGGTGGAGGCACTAGGCACCGTCAGAGTCGTCAAGGATCGAGCGACTGACCTGCCAATTCTGGCCGAGAACAGGCGAGACACCCAACAGGGAGAAGAGGACGACGTGCCGGTATCACCACTCGCCCAAGTCACCGGAATTGCGCTGCTGTTGGGCACAGTCGCCACGTTGACCCTGGCAGCCCAGGATGAGACCGAGGGCCAGCCTCCGGTCATTGACCCGGCCGAGCAGTCTCCCGCCCAATCGGCTGCGCAGCAGGATCCCGATCCACTGATCCGGCAGCGAACGAAAGGCGACCCTACCGCTCCCCTCACTCTGTACGAAATAAGTGATTTCCAGTGCCCCTACTGCGGGGTCTTTGCACAAGAGATCTTCCCTCAGCTCGACCGGGAGTACATAGCGACCGGCAAGATGCAGATCGTATTCGTCAACCTTCCCCTGATACAGCTGCACCCGAACGCGGCCGCGGCTCACGAGTTCGCAATGTGTGCGGCCCTACAGGACCGGTTCTGGCCTATCCACGACCTGCTGTTCCGGACTCAGGCAACCTGGTCACCACAGACCACGCCGGCGGACTTCTTCATGACGTTGGCGGATTCGGCGACGCTCGATCGCGACTCGCTGACCGGCTGCATCGAGACGGGTGGGCTACGATGGTTGGTGGAAACAGAGGCGACGGCGGTCGCCGGTCGGGGGGTGCGTAGCACACCCTCTTTTATCATTGAGCAGATCCTGGTTAAAGGAGTGCAGCCAATGGACGTGTGGCGTCCGCTGCTGGACTCGTTATGGGTGGCGAAGACAGGAGGAACCTAGGCACTCCCCAAGAGGGTGACCCCCACGTCGTACAACGCATGGGTCCACGCCACGATACCGAAGCCGCGCGCGACATATAGCCCGCTCAGCAATAGACCAGCCAAGAAGCGGCATGTGAACGACGGAAGCGTGAGCTGATCGCCCAGCGGCCCGATGTAGTGGAAAGCGCTGAAGATCAGCGCGCTCCCAACGACTCCCACCGCCACTGCCACAGGTCGGCGCCAGCCCAGCTTCAGCCCCAGCGTCAGCAGCCCCCACACCAGCAATACCCGGAACAGCAGCTCCTCGTACAATCCCGCGCCGAGCGAGATGACGAGCTGTGTGGTGAGCGGGATCCTGCTGATCCCTACGGTTTGTACCTCCTGGTAGGTGTACAGGGGCCCTGGCAACAGCAGTGCAGTGAGAGCGGAGACGATGCTGCCCAACAACAGTGCGTAGACAATGCTCTCCGCGAACATCACACCGAACACCTGCAGGTCGAGCTTGCCACGGTTCGTACGATGGTCACGCCACACGATCCAACCGCCCACGATCAAAAGCAGAAGGCCAAACGCGAATAGCCCAGTGCGGCCTCCCAACGCTACAAACAGAGTCTTGAACAGTATGTCGGCCCCGTTTCGTACACCGGCAAACGCCGATCCCGATATTGCGGCGGCCAGTGCCTCGTACAGCAACCACAAAGGCAGGGCAAACAGTATGCTATAGCGTGGCTGCCGACTCGACTTCCAGTATTCTCGTAGCGACATGATCCCAAACCTATAACATTGAGCCGTATGCCAATACCGGGCTATCGTCTCGCAGCACGGCTAGTGAACCACCTGCCTCTCGGGCACGGCAAGCTGGCCCGGAGTGTCGCGGGCCGGCGTGAAGCCATCGACCGCTGGATACGCTGGGCCTCAACCCAGCGTACGGATGGGCCTCTCGTTTGGGTTCACGCCGCATCCGTCGGTGAGGGTCTCGCAATCCAACCAGTCATTGGCCGTTTGAAGATCGCCATACCCGATGTCCAGATCGTACACAGCTTCTCCTCACCATCCGCTGCCAATTGGACTGACACCTTCGGGGCGGACTTTTCGGACTACCTGCCCCCCGACGAACCCAAACCCATCCGAACGGTACTGGACTCACTGCGGCCTGGGCTCGCACTGTTCTCCCGCGCCGACCTCTGGCCCGAGTTCCTGACACAGCTCGCGGATCGAGCCATTCCGGTGGCCGTCGCGGGTGGCGCCGTCTCACCCTCCAGCAGGCGGCTGCGGCAACCCGCACGATCTCTGTTTCGACAGCTTCACGACAGCATCAGTTGGCTAGGAGCGGTCTCGCGCGCCGATGCTGAAAGGTGGCTGGAGCTAGGCGTTTCTCCGTCCGCCGTCACGGTGACCGGCGATCCACGCCATGACCAGATACTTGACCGCGTACCTCACTTGGGACCGCTCGATATGCTCCTAGGATGGCACCAAACAGACAATGTCATGATGGCCGGTAGCACTCATCAGGACGACGAGATCGTCGTCCTGGAAGCATTCTCCGCCGTGTCGCGGTCGGGTGTATCCGTCCGGCTGATCGTCGTACCTCACGATCCGACCCCAAGGAGAGTCGACGAGGTGGTCGCTCTAGCCCACCGCATTGGGATTGCACCGCAGCGTTGGCCCGGTGCAACGTCACCGCCCGAGAGTTCCTGCATTGTCGTCACGGGCACGGGACTGTTGGCCGACCTGTACGCCGTCGCCGACCTGGCATACGTAGGTGGCGGTTTCGGGCGCGGCGGGCTCCACTCCGTGGCGGAACCCGCCGCATACTCACTACCGGTGATCATGGGGCCCAACTACCGCAACGCCGCTGACGCCACAGCACTGGTGGAGCAGGGAGGAGCGGCCGTCCTGTCTCGCGGACACGCTGCCGAACAGCTCGGCAGAACATGGCTCGACTGGATCCAGCGAGGCGACGCTCGCATTACAGCCGGCCTGGCTGCCCGGCGGACCCTGCAGCGAGGAGCGGCGGCAAGGACGGTGGAGGGCCTGCTGCCACTCATCACCCCCAACCGCCATTAGCTCGGTGACCGGAAACGCGGCATCGCGACCACCTCCCCCAACAACCCATACCCCGGGGAGCCGGTAATCCGGGAAACGGGCAAAAAAAACGAGGCGCCCATTGGGCGCCCCGTAACCAGCTGCGGATCAGATCTCAGCCGACTACATACCCGGACTGGGAACCTGAATCTTGTGGCCGAGACAGGCGCCCAGTCGACTTGACCGAGGCATTGTCAATGCACCCAAACTGCACCGAGCGTAAGACCATTCACGTCACCTAGCCCCACGCTAATCCTGGCATCCAAAACCCTGCTCAACCGGAAGTCCGCGCCCAAGCCAAACGCAAACAGCACGTCCGTGCCGTTATTGAACGCGAGGAAGACCGTCGGCTGCACGTAGGGAACGATGCTCACATCGGAGCCCTCCAACTCGAACCGCCGCCCCAGCGAAAGCCCTCCCGGGATCAGCAGGACTGAATTATTAGACACAAGTTGAGCACCTATGCCGAGCACTACCGCGCCATCAATGGGGAAATCGTCGGAGTGAGTGATCACCCGCTGCCTACCGTGGACCCCGACGAGGATCCGTGTGTCGCCCGATTCGCCCGGATCGTAGAAGCCACCACGCAACCCGATATCGAGTTTACCGCTACCGAATCCGTAGAAACCCTCGAACGCCGTTCCCGGATCGGGGAACGCTATCGTGCCACCCAGCTCGTGGCGATCGAAGGCCCTATAGGGAGCCCAGAACCCGGGCATACCAGTTTCCTGCGCAGCCGCCGACCCGGCAGCGAGCAACAGCACGACAACAGTTAGTACCGAGCTACGACGACTCATTTATCTCTCCATCTGTGTATTCCGCAACAACATTCACGGTGTCGTCAACGACTTGGAGGAACCCGCCCCTGACGTGAAACTCGCGACTGGCATCGCCCTGACGCAAGGTGAGCGTGCCATCACCCAGCAAGGTCATGAACGGTGCGTGCCGCGGGAGAATCCCAACTTTTCCATCGTAGGCCGGAGCCACCACGGCTGTGGCTTCTCCGTCAAACACCGACTCCTCCGGTGATATGATCGTTACCCGCATCACTCCGCATCCAGCTTCTTGGCGTTTTCCACAACCTCTTCGATACCGCCCACCATGTAGAAGGCCTGTTCGGGTAGATGGTCGAACTCGCCGGCAACGACCTGCTCAAACGCCTCGATCGTGTCTTCCAGCTTGACGTACCGCCCCGGCGTGCCGGTGAACTCTTCGGCCACGGCAAGTGGTTGGGAGAGCAGTTTCTGAACGCGCCGTGCCCTGGCAACGATCAGCTTGTCCTCCTCGGATAACTCGTCCATG
>JBDGXD010000319.1:0-5077 GCA_039584755.1 Gemmatimonadota bacterium | reverse complement strand
CAGCGCCAAGTGCGAGATAACGCTCCAGTCGGGCGCTCGAGTGCTCCGGTCCCTGCCCCTCGTACCCATGCGGCAGCAACAACACAAGTCGTGATGTCTCGCCCCACTTGGCCAGGCCGGCGATCACGAACTGATCGATTATCACTTCCGCGCTGTTGGCGAAATCCCCGAACTGGGCTTCCCACATCACCAGCGTCTCCGGGGCAGCCACACTGTAACCGTACTCGAATCCCAACGCCGCATATTCGGACAACGGACTGTTGTGCAGCTCTAATGGCGCAGTGGCGTCCTTGAGAGACTGAATCGGTGTGTACGGGTAGCCAGTTTCAGAGTCGTGTAGGGTCAGGTGCCTTTGACTGAAGGTGCCTCGGGCAGTGTCCTGCCCGACGAGTCGAAGTGGAGTGCGCTCTATCAGCAGCGAACTCAGAGCCAGCACCTCAGCATGTGCCCAGTCTATCGGCCCATTGTTCTCGAATGCGGTTCCCCGGCGGTCGAGCAACCGCAGCAATTTACGGTTCACGTTGAATCCAGCTGGTATGTAGGTCAACTGGGCGTTTAGATCACGCAGTACCGCAGCGGACACCTTGGTCTCTGGTTCGGCCACGGCAGCCCATTCCCCGCTCAACCACATCGGTACAGGCACTGATTCCGGCTCTTCACGGTTCTTTGCTCGCTCATACGCCTGACGAAGATCCTCATATGCCAGCTCGGTTTGCCGCTGAATGTCCTGATCGGCTATGACTCCCTCGGCAATCAGTGCCCGGGCATACAGGTCTTTGACGGGCGGGTGCTGGTCGATGCGGGCGTACATCATCGGCTGCGTGTATCGTGGTTCGTCTCCCTCGTTGTGACCGTAACGGCGGTAACCGACCAGATCGATTACGCAATCCTTGTCGAATTTCTCCCGGTACATCATCGCGAGCTGTACACCAGCCAAACACGCCTCGGGATCGTCGGCGTTCACATGGATTATCGGGATGTCAAAGCCCTTGGCGAGGTCACTGGCAAAATCAGTAGATCGAGCCTCCGAGGGATCGGTGGTGAATCCGATCTGGTTGTTGGTGATGATGTGGAGAGTCCCTCCGGTGTCGTAGCCTGCCAGGCTGGCCAGATTCAGGGTCTCGGCAACCACACCCTGGCCTGCAAATGCGGCATCACCATGCATCAGGATTGGCACGACCCGGTTGGATGCGTGACGAATTGCACTTCCGGAACGGTCTGTCTGTGACGAACGTACATGGCCCTCTACCACGGGATTCACGGCCTCGAGATGGCTGGGGTTGGGCATGAGAATCACATCGGCCGTCTGCCCGTGGAGGCACTCGAAAACCCCACTGGCACCATAGTGGTATTTGACGTCGCCTGTTCCCCGACTGGTCGCTAGCGTGTCGTGTGTGTCGTGACCTCCCTCGAATTCGGAGAGGAGAGATTCGTAGGGGACACCGAGTATGTGTGTTAGCACGTTGAGCCGTCCTCTGTGCGCCATACCCATGACGACCTCTTGTGCTCCCTGCTCGACCGCAAGTTCGATCGCCTTTTCCAGCACCGGGACCAGCATTTCCAGACCCTCGAGGCCGAACCGTTTTTGTCCCAGGTACGTGCGGTGGAGAAACTCCTCCAATGCCGTTGCTCGTATCAGGCTGTTGAGGGTGCGGAGTTTGCGATCGCTGGTGATCAGTCGACGGTGAACACCAGATTCGATGACCTGCCGCAGCCAAACACGTTCTCTGTGATTGGCGATGTGCTCGATCTCGTATGCGATTGTCCCGCAGTACATCTCCTGCAAGTGCGGCAGCGCATCAGCCAAGGTGTCACCCTCCACATATACTCCCAGCACTGCTGCTGGAATCCGCCGCATGATCTCCGGTGTCAAACCCACGGACTTGGGATGCAACGCGGGATCACCGATTGGGTCAGTGCCGAGTGGATCCAGCTTGGCGTTCAGGTATCCGTTGGTTCGATATGCACTGACCAGTGACATGGCTGACGCGATGTGGGTGAGGAGATCTCTACCTTCCGCCCCGGCACCCACGCCAGGAGGGGCAGTGGGGGCAGTGGGGGCAGCCGGTGTCGATTCCCGGCCTTCTTTCTCCACTACTCCGCCCACACTCCCTTTCACTCCCATGCCCACCGCCACTTGCTCGTAGAACTCTTCCTGTCCTTGCAGCAACAAATCGATCTCGCGAAGAAACAGCCCCGATTCAGCGCCCTGGATTATCCGGTGATCGTAGGTGCTGGTGATCGTCATCGTGCGATCGCCGGCCACGGTGCGAATTGCTCCAGTGGCGAGAATGGAACCCTGCCCCAGCATGAGACGCGGGACCGAGGCAACCGTACCGAGCGTGCCGGGATTCGTGAGGGTCAAGTTGGCTCCCATGTACTCATCTGGCATGAGCTTCCCGTCACGGGCTCCAGTAACCAGCCGCTCGTATTCGTCGTAGAACTTGCGGAACGTCAGTTGATTGGCCTGCCTGACTACCGGAACCATCAGTTTGCGTTTGCCGTCCCTGCCTGTCGCGTCCACCGCAAGGCCGAGATTCACCGCACCGTGCTCCACGCGATGAGGCGTGCCGTCTTGTTGAACAACCGCATATCCCATCACAGGGTGCTTCAACACAGCGCGCACGATTGCCCAACCTATGAGGTGGGTGAACGAGAGCTTGATCTCTCGCGATGACAGCTCCCGATTGAGCACGGCCCGGATGTCCCACAGACGACCGACGTTCAGATCGCGAAAGGAAGTCGCCGTCGGTATCGAGAGGCTGGCCTCCATGTTCTGCAATAGACGTAGGGCGGGGCCGGCTATCGGCTCAGGAGAGCCGGATTGAGGAGGGGAAGCAGGGGAAGGGGAGGAAAGAGACTGGCTGACCTCATCTGCTTCCCCTCCTTCCTCTCCTTCTCCCTCTTCCCCCTCTTCTCCTTCTTTTCCTTCTCCTCTCGCTAAACCCATCAACCCATTGTCAAACAACTCCCGCCACTCCTCGGGTACGGAGGCAGGGTCCCGGAGGTAGTCTTCATAGAGGGCCTGGGCGAAGCCTGAATTGACGGTCTCGAATACGTTGTCAAACACGGTGGATTCTCGCTCCCGCAGTTCGAGTTGCTGCACGTTGGGTCAGTGAAAATACGGAGCGCACTTGCACAAGTCGAGTTGCGATGATGTCATGCTACGGTTCATTATGATGGTCGACTCATTGTCCACCGCGTTCTGCGGGAGGTAGCTGTGTTCACACGAGTGCACGAATTTCTACGGACATGGGAACTCGAATCGGCTCAGACTACCCGGCTGCTGGAAATGATCAGCGACGACGCATTGTCGCAGAGTGTCGCCCCGGGGCACCGGACGTTGGGTGAACTGGCCTGGCACGTGACAACGGCATTGTACGAGATCGCAGAGAAGACAGGTCTCCGCTTCCACGCTCCGGGGAAGGCGGTTCCCCAACCGGAAAATGCGGTTGCGATACGAGAGAACTATTGGGGTGCAGCCCGCAACCTGAGCGAGGCGATCGCCGAGAACTGGACAGACGAGACCATGGCGGAGTGCCACGAAGTCTATGGCATGCAGTGGAAGAACGGTACGACCTTGATGGTGCTGCTGCACCACCAGATCCATCATCGTGGCCAGATGACCGTGCTGATGAGGCAGGCAGGACTCAAGCTACCCGGCATTTACGGTCCCTCCGCCGACGGGCCCTGAACGCTCTCGAAGAGATACTCCATATATCCAAAAGTTGCAATAAACACCATCAAACAGTAAAATACAGCATTACATAGACAAATATCCTCCCTCTGTCCTCGCCGGAGGGCCATCATGTCACAGATAGACGATAGGTCGGGTTCGCAGGCGTCGTCCGACTACCAGGAGTTCCTCACCAGTTTGCTGTCGGACAGGGAGCGGCTGTTCACCGAGGTTGTGGAGGGCGTGGATCTCAAGCGCAAGCTGTGGTACGCCCTTGGCACTCTGGTTTTTCTCACGGCGTTCTATGGCCTGGCAGCGGGGGCATATGTTGGTGTCCCACAGGCACTTTCCTCCGGCATCAAGCTACCGGTACTGGTACTGGCAACGTTGGTCATCTGTTTTCCGGCGTTCTACGTGGTGCAGATCCTCGTGGGCTCTCGGCTGCGATTCATGCAGGTACTGGTTCTGGTGCTGGCGGCGTTGTCGCTGACCGCAATCCTACTGGCAGCCTTTGTACCAGTCGCGGTCTTCTTTCTGATCACCGGCGCCAACTACTACTTCCTGCAACTGCTTCATGTGCTGGCTGTGCTCGTAGCCGGGCTGTTCGGTATGTACGCGCTACACGAAGGACTGGCCATCGTGTGCGAGCAGCGGGGCGTATATCCCAGGAAGGCCCTCACGATCATGCGGGTCTGGGCGGTGCTGTTCGCGTTCGTGGGGATTCAAATGGCTTGGAATCTGAGACCGTTTCTCGGCGATCGTGGTGAGCCCTTCAGAGTGTTCCGTAGCTATGAAGGAAACTTCTACGCGGCGATTGTCTATTCTGTGAACAGACTGCTCGAGGGTGAGGATCAACCCAGCGAGCCGGAAGGTCCAGGAGATGAGGCCGGGGTGATCGAGCATCTGTTGACGCCCGCAGACACGGGTGAGGACAACTCGGGAAGGTGAACGATCGTAGAAGATCCGAATCCTATCTCGACAACGAGATCCTCACGATAGAGGAAGTTGCTTCATACCTACGTCTAAAACCACAAACGATCTATAAGTGGGCTCAGGAGAAGCGCATTCCCGCCGCAAAGCTGGGCAAGGAATGGCGTTTTCGCCGGAGCGTAATCGATCGTTGGCTAGATGATCAGATGTTCGATGATGGGTCGGCATTCGACCATCTAAGGGAAGGACGCTAGTTTGTAACACCGGCTTCTGTAGCTTGGCAACCTCACGTAGCCCGCAGGGCTCGTCTAGTCTGTGTTGTCCTTCGATGATTATCGCACCCGCCGCGTCTTCCTCCTCATGAAATCCATCAAGATGTACTGTCCCAACGTGACACTGTTGGTGAAGTACGCCTTGCCGCGTGCGATCTCGCACACATGCTTGATGAACTCTATGAGTGCACGCTCTCTG
>JBDGXD010000318.1:0-5091 GCA_039584755.1 Gemmatimonadota bacterium | reverse complement strand
GGGACCGTTCTATCGGTGCGCCGTTCGGGAAATTGGCTACGGAGAATGAGCCACTGACGATTGCCGACAGCAACAGCTTCCGCGATTGGGTTGGCAACCGGTCGGGGTCGTTTCCTGAAGCCTACCGCAAGATCAAGGCTGTCAACGTGGGGTTGCTGCAGCTAGACGAGGCACAAGCAGAGGAATTGGAAATCGGGAAGAACGAATGTGCGCTGGGCGGAGGTAAGTAGGTCGGTCAGCGGCCTATTTCGTCAATCAGTGCCGTGAGGATCTCTGGCTCCAGAGCGAACTGCTGCTCGAAACGCCGCACCGTGGCACTGCCCGCTACACCCACACCTTCCATCATGGCGCGACGATATCCCGCTGAGAGTATGGGAGCGTACTTGTCCAGCACCAGCGCACCACAGCGTACCGCGGCCGTCATCCGCAGTGGCCGGGTCTGCCTGTTTTCATCGACCAGCTCATCCAATGCTGCCGTTACAACTGAATGGCATACCTCTTTGATCACGTGGTATGCAGGTTGACGCGAACTCGATCCCGTGGGTGACCAAACCACGACCTGATTGTCTTCTCTATTGTCGGGATCTCCTATGAATAACCGGCCATCAGGACCTACTGCCGGGGAAACCAGTATCGTTCCTGCATCCAACCACCGTTCGGCAAGGAAGTCGTCCAACCGCGGCGCCACGCTCGTAGCCCAGAATTCATCCAGATCGGATCTGCGACCCGAGTTGGCTGCTGTCGTCTGGTCCCAATACTCCCTGTAGAATATTTGCCACTCTTCCTCCAGGGCCTCGACGTATCGCTTCAACACTCGCCGCAGGTTCGCCCTGGTGAAGATCTGTGCTACCACCGCCGCTCCAGCCAAGGCCTCAGGGCTCACCTTATCCCTGCGATAGACCTGACGGTCGGCGACCGCCCTCAGTGCCGTCAACATCTGCTCGGGGGTGGCGTCCTGAAAGTAGAGTGGTAGTTGATCAAAGAACTGCAATTCTCTCTTAGAACCGAACTCTGACCTGAAGTAGTCAGTCAGCGAATCCAACCGTGTGGCAGCCACCCCCCGTTCCCGCTTTGCCTGACGAATCTCCTCGGCGTAGTCGCGATTGTAGGGGGGTACGAGTTCTTCGCGTTCGGCACCGATGGTCGCGAGTCCGTGGTACCAAAGATCCACCTGCGGTCGCGACCGTACAGACCAACGGGGTTGTCGTGACTCGGCAGCGCGCCCTACAGCGGGGTCGATGTCGGAGCGAAGAATATCCATGACACCGGAGTTAATCGGAAACGCATCCTCAAAGTCCGACGCAAGCTCAGCCTCGGTTGTTGCTTCGCCGGCGGCACTGAGAAATGCTCGCTGATAAGATGTCAGGAAATCGGGATTGTGCTTCTCGAACAGCAGAGCGCCACATCTAGCGGATGCACTACCTACAACGCTCATGGGACTGCGACCACTCCTGGTGCCAACGTTGACCACGCGGCCATCGACCAGAGCCATGCACATCTCGCGCACCGCTGCGCTGACACTGATGGTCGGGTCTACACCAGATTGAGTCCAAACCGCAACGGCGTTCTCCCGGCCACGCTCACGATCCTGTTCAACGGAACGGCCCACCGGACCCAATACAGCGGACACAAAGATCCGACCCGAGTCGAGGTCGTGCCTACCCAGGAACTCGTCGAGTGGTCCTGCAACATTCTCATCCCAACCGGTCTGGATCTGACCCTGTAGCTCTTCCCCTACGGCCAACGAATCGGACCAGTAGTCCTGGAAGAACGATGTCCACTCCTCCTCTAATGCTCGCACGAACCTTCCCAGTGTGCGGCGCTGGTCTTCGTTGGCAAATGCAGCAACCGCGAACCCGAGTCCCCCTCCCGTTTCCGATGCGGCGGCGCCCGAGTCGGAAGCATCTTGGTTGGTGATCGCATTTAGTCCCCGGAGCATCTGCTCTGGTGTAGCCGTCGGGAAGTACAGTGGCAGGAAATGCAGGTTCTGAAACACGCGATCAGCGTCGAGCCCCTCTTTCATCTCTTCCGCAGCGCGATCCAGCGACGTCGGGTAGACACCGAGTTCCTCCTTGATGCGGCGCACCCGCTCGAGGTAACCCGGGTTGTATATATCAACGTCAGCATTCTCACCGAATCCAACCACGGCCAAGCCGTGATACCACAAATCCACATGAGGTTCGGACAACACTACCCATCCGACTCCCTCGGTTACGAACTCGACGTTCCGGTCCACACCAGGTGTTCCCAGCAACGTAGCCGCAGCTAAGGTGGCACAACTCAAGCTCTTGGTCTTAGATAGCGTCATCTTCACAGGTGTAAGATGGTAGGCGGTGCCTGCTTCACCATTTTGATGTCAGAATATCAACTGGACTTGAATCAGCTACTCGAAAAAAGAGCGACGTGAGCAGCCGCGACTATGGGACATGAGGAACCACCAGTTCCCCTTCGGTTGCTCTCCCCTCCGCGGTGCGCGCCGGATAGAAGATCCACTGGTACAAGCTTTCCCTCAGCTCACGAGTGTAAGTGTTTTCAGCTAGATCCGGTTCAATCAGAACCTTGGTGACCTTGCCACGGGCGTCAACCCAGAAGTGGATCAGCAGTTGGACCCCACTGACCGATGGGGGCGGTTCCGTCACTGGGTAGATGACCGCTCGGGGCTCCGGCGCCAGGACGGCACCACGACCACCACCCGTTCCAGGACCGGCGTTACTTCCGATGCCTGTCCCCTGACCCGATCCGACTCCTCCACCCGAGCCCGGGCCTGCCCCGGTACTTCTCTCGGAACCGCCGCCGCGTCCGCGCCAGACGGCGGGAGCTACCCGAGCCATCGGCTGCGGGAACCTCTCCTTCTGCAGGGGTCTCGCAATCTCCTTCACCTCGGTACGCAACATGCGAAATTCCACACCGTTTACATCGGGGTCTGGTGCCCTGACTCCCTGTGTCTGACCTATGAAAGCGGGAATTTCTACGTACGTCACGGAACCGGTACCGCCACCGCCACCACCGGCAGGACCCGATCCGGGACCGGTCCCGGCCAGTCTGTTTGCAGCCGCAATCCCAGTCCAGATGATGATCAATACGAGCAACCCGTGCAGCGCGACAGACACGCCCGTACCACCCCTGAAGGATACGCGAGCTTCGGGCAACCGAGCCTCCGGATACCGTACTTGTCGCCATCTTCCGGGGGGGAAGATTCGGCTATCGTCGCCGGACTTGCTCTCGTACAACTTCCTCTACCTCAGGCGGTAGAAAATAGACCCGTTCGAATGCAGCCACAGTCGAACTCTCCTCGGCGCCCACCGCGTCCAGGAACACCCTGCGGTAGCGGGCGGCATAGACCGGTGCATGGAACTCCATGATGTAGGCGCCACAACGCACCGCCGCCGTGCGACGCAAGTCTTCCAATTCGCCCCGTTGACCATCACCGAGATCGTTGACGGTGACCGCGTCCTCAGATATAAAGCTTATCAGCCTGCGATCGTCTATCAACAGGAAGCACAGTTCCTTGAGAAAGGCAAAGACCGATGCATCGGGGGTCTCGGTGTCCAACGGAAGCTGTACCGAAACGATCTGGTCCTGCGGATTGTAGTCATCCAGCTCGACGATGCGGCCTTCGGGACCGATCGCCGGTGACGGTACGATCAGGCCTCCCGTCAACCTACGGTTCTCCAGATAAGGTGCTAGCTTTTCGGCGAAGAGATTGTCCCACATCTCCTGAATCGCATCGTAACGCGCGGCCCGGAGCGTCTCCCCGTCCTGCCAATAGTCGCGGTAGAACAGCTCCCACTCCGATCTGACAGCCTCGACCAGTCGTCGGAGCAGGCTCCGCTCGCCTCCCTTGTCGAACGTGAAGACCATCTGCTGCATGCCGGTTCCCATGCCCGCGGCTCTCGCCGCGGGATCCCTGTAGTCCTGATTGGCGACCGCCGCCAGCGCCTCGAGCATCTGCTCGGGATCGGCACGCGGGAACCACAACGGGACGAAGTGCACTCCGTCCAGCTCACCCGCCTCACCGATGTCCTCTCTGAATCCCTCCGCCAGCTCGTCGAGTGGCGTGGGATAGATCCCGAGTTCCTGCTTCACTTCACGGATCCTTCTGGCATAGTCAGCGCTGTAGAGACCCAGCGGACCCGGCTGGTCGGCCTGTATCACCGCCATACTATGGAACCAGAGATCCACGTGTGCGCGTGGCCGTACGACCCAGGATGTGATCGGCGGCTCGTACTCCTCGCTCTCGGCTGCTGTCGCCGCCGGCTCGGGCTCGAGGTTTTCCTCGAGCTGCTCCACGACCTGACCGGCGACCACGAACGACTCCGCGAACGACTCCGCCAGGGAAGCCGCCGAAGTATCACCGCCCACCGCATTCACGAAGACGCGCTGGTATTCCGGCACGAGCTCCGGCGCGTTCTGCTGCAACAACATGGCCCCACATCGCACAGCCGCCGCCCCATCGTTCACGACAGCGAAACACAACTCACGCACCGCCGAAAAAAGACTGATCATGGTGTCGGCGGGTTCGGGTGACCAGACGGCCACAGCGTGCTCGATGCCTTGGAACGCGTTGCCTCTGAGCATGCGTCCCTCCGGGCCCAACGCGGGAGAGACGAATATCCTCCCTGCCCTGAGTCGCTCACCCGAAAGAAAACCGTCCACCGCCGGAGCTATCACCTGATCCCAGCGGCGTTGCTTCTCGCCCTGGAGCCCGGGGTCTCGGATCTGACTCTCCCAATACTCCTTGTAGAACTTCTCCCACTCTTCCTCTAGCGCTTCGACGAACCGTCCCAGCACCTTGCGTTGGTCGCCACTGCGGAAGGTGGCCGCCGCCCAGCGCAGTCCAGTTCGCGTATCGGGGCCGACGATGCTGGTGTCGGAAATGTCCCGGTCTGCAACCGCCGCCAATGCTCTCAGCATCCGTTCCGGACTGGATGTGGGAAAATAGAGCGGTAGGAAATGCAGGCTCTGGAAAATGTCGTCATCCTGAAAGTCACCCAGAAAGTCCAACGCATCCTTGTCCAGCTTCGTTCTGACACCGAGGCTGTCCTTCACGCCCTGCACTCGATTGACGTACTGGGCATTGTAGAGCGGCAT
>JBDGXD010000317.1:0-5093 GCA_039584755.1 Gemmatimonadota bacterium | reverse complement strand
CAGGATCTTACGAGACGTCGTCAAGGGGCTGTGTCATCGAGACGGGTTCGTTGGGCACATCGGTGGCGACGATTTCATAGTGATCTTGCCACTCGAGAGGGTACAGGACGTTTGCAGCGAGATCATTGCGGTGTTCGACACTCTGATCCCCTATCAGTACAGCTTGCAGGACCAAAGGGCTGGGTACTTCTTTGGGAAGGACAGACGTGGTCACCTGCATCGCGTTCCGTTGATGACGCTGTCGATTGGCATCGTTACTAACGAGCACAGAGGTTTTAGCCATCCGGCTGAGGTGAGCGAGACAGCAACAGAAATGAAGATGTACGCCAAGACTTTGCCTGGTTCGGTATTCGTGGTAGACCGTCGCCGTGACGCGGAGCGCGGTCAATGATTGCGAGTAAGATGGAGATCATTGCATGAACGTACGCTGCCCCTCGTGCGAGACGCTATATCGCGTTGACCCTGCGAAGGTACCCGCGGAAGGTGTGCGAGCTTCGTGTGCTACTTGTGGTGCGGTTTTCTTGGTTTCGCAACGGACCTCAGCTGATCAGCTAACGCGTCCGGCTGAAACGGGTTTGGCTGCAGCAGAGGGTGCAGCAGCCGGAACCAAGATGCCATCTGAGGTAGCTGAACCGATCGAGGCCTCGCCGGCCGAGACAGCAGCTCCTGAGGCGCTGGAAGCGCACAGCGAACCAACTGACGGAGTGGCCACCGGCTCATCTGCTCCAATAGGCCCGGTTTCGCCGGCCGAGCTGGAAGTCGTGGCTCCGGTTTTCGAGATATCGGATGAGGTGGAGGAAGCGGTGTCATCCGAGGCCTCGCCCGAGCCGAACGTTATAGCATTTCCGTTGGAGCGGGAGTCGGCAGATAAACCGGTCGAGGCCGCTGCCGATATGCCGGACGTGCCGGATCTGCCTGGCGAGGGGGAAGAGACGGATGCGGCGATAGCGGAAGAGGAACCGGAGGCTGAAACCGTGACCGGTTTGGACCCGGAAGCGACCCAACCAACGCCGGCTATCGATCCTGCGTCAGTCTCTGAGCGCGAAGCCGTAGCCAAACCGCGCTTCTCCCGGCCGTTCATGCCACCCGGCAGCAATTCGGTCGCGGAGCCTTCAGCCACCAGAAGCAGTCCGATGCGACCGAGCGCCCCCGTGTTCCGGCCAACTCCGGGGATGCCGGTTCGGACTCCACCGTTCCCTGTCGCGCCGCAGGAAACCGGGGCTCCTGTGATACACACAAAGCCGGACATCGTACCCGCCCAGCCGATCGAGACGTCTCAGGCTGCGTCGGTGAAGCGGCCGGTGAACCCATTCCTGTCCAAGGATCCCAAGCAGAAGGCTCGGCGACTGGCCCGTGCTCTGGTCTCGGACATGATCGTGTATCAGCCGAAGAAGCGGCAGGATGCCCTCGAGGCGGGTAATCTCAAGGACACTTTTGACGAGGAAATCAAGAAGAGTTGGGAAGAATACGTGCAGCAGGTGGGAGAGGATCTGGCAAACTCAACGGATTTCTTCACCGAGGCCTTGAATGACATACTCGCCGGGGGTCGCCAGGTTTTCTAGGGTGGTGTTAAGTCACTGCATGGCCTATATTTGGCATCGGATGAGCCGTTCTCCCCAGGCCCGGGCGGACGGCTCGAATCGCGTAATGGCCAAAGCAGGAGCATAGATGGCAGACGAAGTCCAAGCCCGGCTCGCAGAGGTTGAAGAGAGACTCGCCGAACTACGAGGTCATCTTTGACCTCGAATCGAAAAAAGCCCGCCTAGCACAACTCGAGTCGTCCATGACAGCTCCAGGGTTCTGGGACAATTCCGACCAGGCTAGAGCGAATGTGGACGAGATTCGCCAGCTCAAACGCTGGGTTGAACCCCACGCCGACCTGACGTCGCGGACAAAGGAAGCTCTTGAACTCGTTCAGTTGAACGCAGAGGAGCCGGATCCGGAGTTGCAGCAGGGCCTCGCCGAAGAGGCAGGGAAACTCTTGGCAGAGCTGGAGCACCTTGAACTGCAGAACATGCTGCAAGGTCCCGACGACGCCCGAGCGGCGCTGTTGACGATCCACCCGGGTGCAGGGGGTACGGAGTCGCAGGACTGGGCGGAGATGCTCATGCGGATGTACACGAGATGGTCTGAGCGGCAGGGATTCGGCGTAAAGGTGCTGGATCTTCTGGCCGGTGAGGAAGCGGGAATAAAATCGGTTTCGATAGAGATCAGTGGCGAATTCGCGTACGGGTATCTCAAGGCAGAGAAAGGGGTACACCGACTGGTGCGGATATCTCCGTTCGATGCTCAATCACGGAGACACACGTCATTTGCGTCGGTGTTTGTCTATCCCGCCGTTGATGATAGCGTCGAGGTGGATTTGCGCGACGAGGACATCGAGTTGGAGGTGTTTCGCGCTTCCGGGGCCGGCGGGCAGCACGTCAACAAGACATCGTCAGCGGTGCGGTTGCGGCACACCCCGACCGGGCTCGTCGTCTCTTGCCAACAGGAGCGCAGCCAGTTCAAGAACAGGGCAACTGCCATGAAGATGCTCAGAGCGGCGCTGTATCAGCGAGCGATTGAAGAGCGTGACAAGGCTCGCGCGGAAGTGGAAGCATCAAAGACTGACATCAGCTGGGGCAACCAGATTCGTTCGTACATCTTTCAACCGTATACGATGGTCAACGATCATCGAACCGAGATGAAGGTATCCGACGTTCGATCAGTCATGGACGGTGACATCGGTGCTTTCATCGAAGCTTATCTGAAGAGGTTCGGGAGCAGAGCAGCGTGAGTCTGGCGACGCGATCGTTTGTAGAAGAGGCCCGACGTGAGAAACTCGCGGCACTCCGCGAGTCAGGCGTGGCGCCGTTCGCCTACGGGTACAATAGGACTCATACGATCAAGGAAGCCGTGGACGGTTACGTCCCCGATAAGGATCTGCATGTAAGCCTTGCAGGTCGCATAGTGGCACTGCGGGCTCACGGCAAGACAACGTTTGGACACATGGCTGACCATGCTGCCAAGGTCCAATTCTTCGCCCGGCGGGATGAGGTTGGTGACGAAACCTACGAGTTGTTGAAGTTGATGGATCTGGGTGATCACATTGGTGTCGCGGGGGTCATGTTCACCACCAAGACGGGCGAAATCACCGTGCGGGTGCAGAGCCTCACGCTGTTGAGCAAGGCATTACGCCCTCTTCCGATGGGGAAGGAGGATTCCGCCGGTATTCAGCATGCGGGATTGGCTCACACAGAAACGCGCTACCGTGAACGCTATGCCGATCTCGCGGTGAACGCGCAAACCCGTGAGATGTTCAGGCTGCGGGCTCGAATGGTCACCCTCTTGCGACAGTTCTTGGATTCCAAGGGATACGTCGAAGTGGAGACGCCGGCACTCCAGCCTCTCTACGGCGGAGCTCTGGCAAGGCCCTTTGTTACTCATTACAACGCACTGGACTCGGATGTCTATCTGCGGATTGCGACCGAACTCTACCTCAAACGCTGCATAGTCGGAGGGTTGGACAAGGTCTACGAGCTTGGCAAGGACTTCCGGAACGAGGGCATAGACCGAGACCACAACCCCGAGTTCACCATGCTCGAGTTCTATCAGGCCTACGCTGACTATTCAGACATCATGGAACTGGTAGAAGAGATGCTCCACGGGATCGTCGTTGAGTTGTTTGGGAAGTCGCAAATCGAACGCTTCGGAACGCCGCTTGATTTTCGGCCTCCATGGTCACGAGTGAGTTATGTGGAACTCGTAAGGGAACACGCGGGAGTCGATCTGAGTACGGCTGAAGATGCAGTCTTGAGAGCAACGTTGGCAAACCGGGACATAGAAAACATCGATAGCATTCCACGTACGAAGTTGTTCGATGAGCTGTTCAAGCATTTCGTCGAGCCACAACTCACGCAACCGACTTTTGTGGTGGACTACCCGATAGAGATTTCACCACTAGCCAAACCGAAACGCGGTGATCCCTCGCTTGCCGAACGGTTTGAGTTGTTCGTTCAAGGGAGGGAACTGGCCAACGCTTTCAGCGAGCTCAACGATCCCGACGACCAACGGGGGCGGTTTGAGGCGCAGAGTGAGGCAAGAGCCGCGGGAGATGAAGAAGCGCACCAAATCGACGAGGACTATATCCGGGCGTTGGAATACGGCATGCCACCGACTGGTGGCTGCGGCATAGGCGTTGACCGCCTCGTAATGTTGCTGACAGAATCGCCGTCGATTAGGGATGTCATTCTCTTCCCCATGTTGAGGCCCGAGTCATGAGCCGGCTCGACGTGAAGATTGCAGGTAGGTATCTGCGGAGCCGTCGTTCGTCCAAGATGGTATCGCTGATCACATTGATTGCGATGGGCGGAGTTACAGTAGGTGTAGCCGCTCTGATTGTCGTTACGGGCGTGATGAATGGCTTGGTGAACGAGCTTCGTGAGAAGATTCTGGTGGCGACGCCGCACCTTCGTGTCAGCACCTACGGACGAGGCATTCGTTTGGATGACTGGGAGCAGGTGTTGGAGAAGGTATCGCAGCACCCGGATGTGGTGGCTGCCGCGCCATTCGTCATCACTCAGGGTTTGCTATCAGCTGGTGCCGATTGGCACGAAGGCGCCTATATACTGGGGATTGAAACCGACACCGGTGCTGTAGCGGTCACATCCTTGCCGCGGCGCTTTCTCGAGGGTGACCTGTCGTTTGAGCCGACTAGGGACGATGTGATGGGAGCGATTTTGCTCGGCAGGCGATTGGGCGAGAGAATGGTGGCATATGCTGGAGATACGGTGGTAGTCGTCTCGCCCGTAGGTGCCACGTTCAGCCCCTCGGTGGGAGCTTTCGTCTCGAGATTCTGGACATTCGAGGTCACCGGCCATTTCGAGACGGGCATGTACGAGTACGACAACGCGTATGCTGTCATATCGCTCTCGACGGCTCAGACCTTCGCGCAGTTAGGCGATGCGGTGTCGGGTCTGGAGGTAAGGCTGAGGGACAGCTGGGAAGCCACTCGTGTTGGGAGAGAGATCGAGGAACAGCTGGGATACCCCTACCGCACGATTGACTGGCAAAGCCAGAATGCGAGCCTTTTTTCGGCCTTGGAACTCGAGAAA
>JBDGXD010000316.1:0-5109 GCA_039584755.1 Gemmatimonadota bacterium | reverse complement strand
ACGCACTGTCCCATCACGGCACTTATCTGGGGTACGTGGAGGTAGCGGCGCATGATCGAGTTGTAGTAGAAGATTCGCGCTGCACCGTACTGCCCCGGAAAGACCCCTTCCTGATACGGCAGATTGACTCCGGCCGAGTCAACCAGGTACACGATCGGAATCCTCTGCCGCATGGCGATCTCTTGGGCCCGCAGCATCTTCTTGATGGTCTCCGGCCACCACGCGCCAGCCTTTACGGTGGCGTCGTTTGCCACGACAACCACTTCTCGTCCCGCCACCACACCCACACCCGTGATGACCCCGGCACCGGGGGCGGCACCGTCGTAACTGTCGTAGGCAACCAGCAGACCCACTTCGAGCCAGGGAGCGTCGGAGTCGACCAGTAACTCGACGCGTTCCCGCGCCGTCAGCTTACCCTGGTCGTGTTGACGTTTGATCTTTTCTGCACCGCCACCGAGTTCCAGGCGCTGTGCTAGCTCCCGATACTCTTCAGTGAGTTGGCGCAGTCGATTAGAATGTGATATGTGAAGCCTCTGGCTTTAGACTGTTCGGCTTTCGAACCACGTGGTAATGAAATCCACTATTTCCTCGGTAGACGTGCCGGGTCCGAAGAGCCTTGCAACCCCTTGAGATTCCAACTTTACGATGTCCTCTTGCGGAATGATCCCACCACCTACAATCAGAACATCATCCCGTCCCTGGCTGGAAAGGAGTTCCTTTACGCGGGGGAAGAGCGTCAGATGCGCTCCTGACAGAATTGAAAGACCCACCACGTCCACATCCTCCTGGACGGCGGCGGTCGCGATCATCTCGGGGGTCTGGTGGAGGCCGGTATACACCACCTCCATCCCTGCATCACGTAGCCCTGCGGCAACGACCTTGGCACCACGATCGTGTCCATCCAGACCGGGCTTGCCAATCAGGATTCGGATCCGACGGCTCGTTCGCCCTGTGGCGGGCTCTTGGGAACCAGCTACCATGGTGCGGTGAAGCTAGCCAAGTCCACTACTCGAAACAAGTTATCGCTACGCTCAGTCGCCTCTAAACCGCAGTAATGCGGCCAGACCCTTCACCTCGGCGCGCGCCACTTCGTCCTCGATCACGTCCACCTGCGCACCCTGATGCAAAGCCTCCTCGATTGCCTCATCGACTATATCCGGCAGCGTTCCCGCATCTCCTTCGTTCTCACAGCCGGCTTCATCCGTGGTGAGACGACCCGTCGCGGTGCAACGGAATCCGCCCTCGGCAGCTGTCGGATCCACCAGCAACGTGCGGACCTGCCCGTGCGACAACGCTCTCAGCGTTTGCTCCAGCCCATTCACCGCCCACCCCGTCCCGAGACCCTCCCGTAGGTCACGTGCGTGATCGGCTTCCCACTGTCGCTCTCTTTGTCGCCGCACAGCGAGGACCGACTCCCGTACCTCACTCTGTGCTGCCGACTTGGGATTCACTTTGGCGGTCCCCAACACGGCCTTCTTCACGTAGGGGTGCAAGTGAGGCGTCAACTCGTTGGCTACCTGGCCGTTGCCGGCCAACACCACACCACGTACTCCCTCCCCCCGTGAGAGCTCGAATAGGCGGTCGGCAATGTCGGCGTAATGCCTGTCTTTCTCTTGCTCGATCCTGCGCTGGTAGTTGTGCTCCCCGGCACCTGCCTGTTGGGACCGCCCGCCGTGAAACCGACCGGCTCGCGTTGTTTCGCCCGCCACGATGCCGGACAGCTCTTCGATTCCGAACGCCGTGACCCTGAAGAAACGGGCGCTGGTTCTGCCATAAGCCGCGCAAATGACGAGGCCGAACTCATCGTCGAGTGCGGCTAGTTCCCGCACCAACGGAGATCGATCGATGGCAAGCCGCGAGCGGAACACGTTGGGCAGTGAGACCGCCTCGAACAGATTCAGTGGCTCGCAGGCAAATATGGCTACACCACGCCCGGTCGGCAGATTGGAAGAATCGTCCAAGTGTTTGCGAACCCGGTCCAGATCGCGCCCTACGACTTCTCGTTCCGCGCGCGACACACCGATTTTGTCGAGCCAGGCAAGACGTTCCTTGATTCTGTTCTTGAGTTTGATCGTGTACTTGCCGCGGCTTCTGTCCCTCGGCTCCAGCTTCAGATAGCACGAAACCACCCAGTGATCGGTCGTGCCTACTGCTGCGATCCGATCGAGAATCTCATGTAGTGTCGGGAGTTCGGTTCGTTGTGCAGTCACAGTCATGATATCGTGTGTCTCCAATACTGCTAGAAGAAGATGGGTTCACGGTACGCGCCATACACGGCTTCGAGCGCGTGCCTGATTTCGTAGAGAGTGCAGTAACTTCTCGCACAATCGAGCATGGGAGGTATCACATTCTCGTCACGTTCCGCCGCCTCCCGCAGCGCGGTCAGACATTCCTCGACTCGATCGCCGTCCCGAGTCGCCCTCAGAGATGCGAGTCGTGCCCTTTGGGTTGAGTCGGCTGCCTCACTCACCTGGAGAATCTCCAGCTCTTGCCCGTCTTGATCGATGAAATCGTTCACACCCACAACCACCCTGCGATGTTGTTCCACCTCATGCTGGAAGCGCAGCGCGCTCTGGGCGATCTGCCGCTGGAACCAACCTGACTCGATACCACGCACCACACCCCCGAGCTTGCCGATCTGGTCGAACAGGTCTTCCGCCTCTCGCTCCATTCTGTCGGTCATTGCCTCGACAAAGTACGATCCACCCAGCGGATCTATCACGTTGGCAATGCCGGTCTCGTAGGCCAGTATCTGCTGCGTACGCAGAGCCAACTTCACGGCGTCCTCGGTAGGCAACGCCATCGTCTCATCCAGTGAGTTGGTGTGCAACGACTGAGCCCCTGACAATGCCGCCGCCATTGCCTGATAGGCGACTCGAACGACGTTGTTCATCGGCTGCTGTGCGGTGAGTGAGACGCCAGCCGTCTGACAGTGAAATCGCATCATCTCCGAACGGGGAGTCTTGGCACCATAACGTTCACGCATATGTCGTGCCCATATGCGGCGCGCCGCCCGCATTTTGGCGATTTCCTCAAAGAAGTCGTTGTGCACGTCCCAGAAGAAGGAAAGCCTCGGCGCGAAGTCGTCCAAATTCAGCCCGGCAGCCAGGCCCCGTTCCACATACTCGAAGCCGTTGGCCAATGTGAAGGCGAGTTCCTGAACCGCGGTCGCACCTGCTTCGCGAATGTGGTAGCCACTGATCGAGATCGTATTCCATTGTGGCGTGTGTTCTGTGGCCCACTCGAACATGTCGACAATGATCTTCAGCGCCGGCTCCACCGGGAACACCCAGGCGTGCTGAGCCTGATACTCTTTCAGGATATCGTTCTGGACCGTTCCCCGCAGTTGAGAGATGTCTGCTCCCTGACGCTCGGCCGCAGCAACATAGAAGCAGAACAGCATCGCTGCCGGGCCATTGATGGTCATTGAGGTGGACACCTTATCCATGGGGATCCCGTCAAACAGCGTCTCCATGTCGGCCAGTGACGAAATGGCCACGCCACACTTGCCCACCTCTCCTTCGGAACGGGAACTGTCGGAGTCATATCCCATGAGCGTCGGAAAATCGAAAGCCACCGACAACCCGGTCTGTCCCCGTTCCAACAGGAACTTGTAGCGCTCGTTGGTGTCTTCGGCCGTCCCGAACCCGGAGAATTGACGCATGGTCCAGAGCCGACCCCGGTACATTGTGGGATGGATGCCTCTGGTATACGGGAAGTCGCCCGGGTAACTCAGCTGTTGGGTAGCATCGAATCCCGCAAAGGAGAACGGCGTGTACAGTGGATCGACTTCAGCCGAACTCTGCGTGACGAAATCGACATTGCGCTTGCTTGCCGCCTCGTACAGCTCACGCCACTTCTCGTTGGCCTTGTCTTCACTCATCTGGTACACCGCCTCGTTGTATTCCGGCGACGATTCGCTGCGCCAACCGGTAGGGACTCACTTCTCCCTTCATCACACCGTCCAATCCTTCCTCGAGGATCCGCTCCCCTCCGCTTTCCTGCCACGCCATGACGCTGAGACTGCGATCCACGACCTCGCGGGTGTGACGCATCAGTCGCTCTCGCCTGCGGATCTCCAGCTCGCCGGTTTCACTCAATTGGTCTTGATGCCGCTCTATCGCGTCAATCAGCTCTGCCACACCCGTTCCATGTACTGCTACCGTCGTGAGGGTGGGAGGTGACCAACCGGTTTCCTCGCTCGATTCCGTACGCGGCATCGTGCCCATCTCGAGCGTCGAGTGATGCGGCTTGATCTGACGATAGGCGTTACCGCTGCGGAGACCCAGCATCACATCGATCTCCTGCACCAGCCGCTCTGCTCCCGGTCGGTCCGCCTTGTTGACTACAAAAATATCGGCGATCTCCATCACCCCGGCCTTGAGAACCTGGACACCATCACCCGACTCAGGCACCAAGACCAGCACCGACGTATCCGCACTCGCGGCTATCTTCAGCTCCGATTGACCGACACCCACCGTCTCTATCAAGATCCGATCGAACCCAAATGCGTCGAGCACATCACAGACTTCGGTGGTTGTCGTGGCCAAACCACCCAATGCACCGCGGGCTGCCATCGACCGAATGTACACACCAGGATCCAGAGTCACCGATTCCATACGGATGCGATCGCCCAGCAGTGCGCCACCACTGAACGGACTCGTGGGATCGACGGCCACAACGGCAACTCTCTCATCGCGTGCCCTGTAGCCCTGAATGAGCACCTCTACCAGCGTGGACTTTCCAGCCCCAGGCGGCCCCGTGATACCGATCCGATGGGCCGTACCGATCGCAGGATGCAACTCCGAGAGCAAGGTCTCGTAGCCCTCACTCGCGTTCTCGACCATCGAGATGGCCTTGGCCAGCGCAGGTATCTTCCGGTCCCTGATACCCTGTAACAACCTGTCAGTCTCCACGGCTCAAAGTTCGCGAGACCGGGAGGAAGCCCGCAAGTTTCACAGTGTCGGAAGCAAGAAGGCGGCTGCGAGGCCCAGTAGTAGAAAGAATCCGACAACGTCCGTCAGGGCAGTCACAAACACCGAACTCGCAACGGCGGGATCGATCCCCAGCCTCTGCAGCACCAGCGGTATCAATGCACCTGCCGTGGTC
>JBDGXD010000315.1:0-5120 GCA_039584755.1 Gemmatimonadota bacterium | reverse complement strand
GATCAACGTTTCTCGGTAACAGGCCGGCGCTGCTCAGGTTCAGCACCAAGTTCATGGATCTGGGCGAGCGGGATGTGGCAGATCTCAGAGTGTGGTATCAACCGTCCGTGGGGTCCGATTGGACCGTGCAGGAGACGGTGGTCGACCATGCGGGCCATCAGATCTGGATCGACGTCCACCACTTCTCGAACTACTCCGTTGCGTGGTTCTTCTAACCGACGTTCATGTTAGTTGACAAGTAGCAGGGCCCCAGTGCCGAACGAGCACTGGGGCCCTGCCTCGTAGGTGGCCACCCGCTCGTTTGGCGAGATCTCGTTGGAACCCGCCTGGCTCCATACAACCCCCAGGCATGGGTCGATCTGACCCAGCGTGGCGAAGGTTGCATGCCATAACCTCTTTAATATCAACGTGTTAACTGACGCTGTCCAACGGGAACGGTTCCTGCTCCAGCAGGGGCAGTCAATCGAATTGGGCCACGGTGGGATGGGGCTCGGTCACAACGCAACATGGGGAGAGAGTGGAAATGTCTCGCAAAGTCACGGTTGTTACGCTGTTAGTCGGATCGCTGGCGTTGGCGTGCACGGAAGGCACCGGGCCTTCGTTCGACGAGGGGCTCGCGGAGGCGGCGGTTGTGCCGCAAACGCAGTTGCATCACGTGAAGTGGGCGATGGCAGATACCCCGCAGCAGTTCACGGTGGTGGGTGGAACGCCTGAGATGCAGGTGTTGCAGGCCGCGGCGGTGGGTTCATCCGGTGGATATCAACTGGACAACTACCAGGTGAGTTTCTGGGCGGTGAAGGGTCAGGACCGCGCGGTGCAAATCAACTACGTGCAGGAATACCAGACGTTGAGCCTCGCCTGGGACGCCAGCTACAGTAAGACGATCACTTCTCCCTATCTGCGGTTCACCGTTCCAGCCGGTGCACTGGACGAGGGGCCGAACGGCGAGGAGTACGAGCACGGCGATTCGGTGCAGATCACGATCACGATCGACCCGACGGACATGGTTGCTCATTACGAGCCCTCGGGTTTGGAGTTCGACGATGACGATCCTGCGGTGCTGCAGGTGTGGTATACCGGAGCGAATGGTGACTACGACGGCGACGGCTACGTGACCAAGGAAGACTCCTACATAGAGAGCAACTTGCTGGGTATGTGGTGGCAGCAGGGGCCGGGCTATCCCTGGTACAGGATGCCTGGGGAGCAGTCGTTGAGTGAGCGCTGGTTCAGGGCTGAGTTGGAGCACTTTTCCGGCTACGCCGTCTCGTGGATGGAGTAGGTGCCGTGTGCATGATCACCCTGGATGCGATTACGTCAACAGTTGAAATCAGGAGCGAATGATGCTTGAAAAGCAATCGCTGCGTGTCGCGTGGGTGGGTATAGCTCTGGTTGCCGCGCTGGCGCTGTCCGCCTGTAGTGACTCCACGGCGCCCATCGATACGGCACCGTCATTTGCCAAGGGCGGAAATCCAAAGCTCGTCACCGAAAGGACAACCGTCGCGACCAGCGACGACGACGCGACTACAGCAACGACGGCCAACAGCGGGTCTCCTAGGATGCTGCAGTTCGCCGAGTGGGCTCCGCCCCTCCAGACGTATGAACCTGGAAGTGGCTGAGATGGACGTGCGGGACCAATTGGATGGCGAGGCAGTCCAGTGTGTTGTTGACGCCAAGGAGAGTACGAAACGACTGATCAAGATGGTCAACTCGATGCTCGACGTGAGCCGACTGGAGTCGAGCGAGATGCCCTTGAACCTGGGAACAGTCGATCTGAGTGAACTCGTGCTAGCTGCTCTGGCGACTGTGGGCAACCGGTCGAGCCGTGTCTCTGTCAAGAAAGAGGAGCCGGGCCAAGTCACAGCCGCGTCGTGCGACCGGGAAGTGATCCAGCGAGTAATCGAAAACCTGGTGAGCAATGCGTTAGACTATTCACCAGAGAAGGAACCTGTATCTGTGGACATCCGCCGTCGGAATGGGCGCGTTCGCATGTCGGTGTCGGACTCCGGGCCGGGCATTCCCGAGGACTGTCGCGAGCAGATTTTCAACAAGTTCGGGCAGGTCGGTACCATCCAGAAGGCCCGGAAAGCCTCCACCGGCATAGGCCTCAACTTCTGCAAACTGGCCGTCGAAGCCCACTCCGGCTCCATCGGTGTCGAGAGCCAAGTAGGTAAGGGCTCGACCTTCTGGTTCGAGTTGCCCGTGAGTTAGCCTTCGGCTCAATTGCTCTCGCTGGCTGGCAAAGCTATCCGGATAAGCATGAGGCCGTTGCTCGCTCCCTCGGAGCGATGCTCCAGGGCGCCACCCCAATCCACAGCCTCAACCGTCACATCGGAATCAACCGCTGGGCCGCAGCTCCAAGCGGGCTTTGGCTGCATCATCAGGGAACAGTTGACCGTCCAGCAACACGCTGTGTCGCCCGGGTGCGATGCGAAAGGTGGATTCTGCAACCGGCACGGCACTCACCCGCTGGTTTTCGGCGTTGAGCAGCACCACAGCACTGCCTCCCTCATACCGCAGCGACCAACCCTGCTCGAGTCTTCCGGGTAGCGAAACGGTCGCGCCGTTGTCGATCGTGAGTTCGAGCTGGGACACCGCGCCGTCTTCGGCCGAGATTATCCAGTGCAACACCTGCTCCGGTCCGGGGTTGTCGAATGAAGACGAAGTCGCTGCAGGCTCGCCCGGCTGACGCACGCCGCGCTGGTGACGCACAATTTGCGGGAACACTTGAGTCAACTCGAAGCCCTCGCCGCTCGCACTGAGGTGAAACTCCGACTCCACCGACTCCATGCGCTGCTTCTGCTCGGCACTGAACACGTTCTCCATGCGAGCCCGTTCCCACAAGCCGATGGCGTCCAGAATTCGGTCGCTGAAGCCGTTCCCCTCGAGCGCCTCATAACTGGTTACGAATGCGTAACCGGCGTCGAACGCCGCCGAGCGTGCCAGCATCCACTGCACGTCCTCGATCGTGGTCTCGGCGGTCATACGGAACCAACCCAACATCCCCGGCATGAGGTTGCGCCGAAAGTAGGGTTGATTCTTCATGCGGTACTCTGTCTGGCTCTCGCGGAAACCGGCGTACCACGGCTCACCCCAGTTCATCCGCGTGTAGATGTGCCAGAAGAAGTGCGTGGTCCGACTGGCATCGACGATCAGGTGACGCTGGATCTCGCTCGAGAGGTTGTTGTACCACGTGGTGGTGAACAGTATTTCACCGTAGTTGCCCATCCCGGTGGATTGATTCCCCTCTACACCGTCGAATGAGATCTGTCGTAACCCGGTCTCATTGAACAAATCGGCGATGTTGCCGGCGACCTCTTGGCTCAATTCAGCGTCGGTGAGGAACACGTTGTAGCCATGGTCGGCCAACAGCGCGACCTCGTCATTTACCTGATGACTCGTTGCAGTCGTTCCAAAGGCACCGCGCTCGCAATCGAGTAGCATCCAGGGAGCCAGGTCTGAGACAGCGCGGTACTGGACCAGCTCGTCGCCGATCACGACCGTGTGCAGGTTGTTGTTGCGATCCTGTGCAAAGAACTCGGGAGACGCCACCTCGATCTCCGTCTGTCGTTCGTCTGTATCCCGTACCAGTGTACTGGCTCCAACCCGCGCCAGCCGCGGGTCGGGTAGCGGCGTCACGTACGGGTCGTTTGTCGTGATGAAATTCGAAAGCGTGTGCGCACCGACGAGCACTCCCTCTGCTTCGGCCCGTTCCACGGCGCGCCGCAATCCTGCACGGCCGTTGGGAAATCGATCGTTCCGCAACCCGAAGTGGCCCCAGGTACGGAACGGCTCCGGATGATACAGATAGCGCAGGCCGGCGCGCTTGGTCCAAGCGATCGCGTCGGCCACATCGGCTTCACTGAAGTCGAGGATGATGTAAGCTGCCGACGCCGATCGTGCGGTCTTGCCCCACTCACCATCGATGGTGGGATGCGGTAGTCCCTCCTCCACTTCGATGGCTGCCAACGTCTCCAGAATGCGTTCGGTGGCGCTGCCAAACAGCGCGATCTTGCTTCCCACCACACCGCCGTCGTCGAAGCTCGGCGCCACATAGCGAGCGTGATTCCAGTTCTCGATCACCCTGTCGCTGCTGCGGTCGCGACAGTAGGCCTGCAGCGTGCTGCCGAAGTCCTCCGGCTTTGCCGCCTCCACTCGATAGAGCACGTAACGCTTGCCCTCGGCGCTCAGGTCACTGTAGTCACCCGACTCGAACAGGTCGATCTGCGGTGGGAAGTCGTTGTCACGCCAAGGGTAGCCACCCAACGTCTTGATGTTGAGCGCCTGAATGCCAACGGCGAACTCGGAGTCGCGCACAACACCAACAGTCTCACCGATCGTGTCGGAAATCGTGGTCGCGTAAGGGCCCCACACAACCAGTTCCACTGACTCGACCGGATCGATGGCAACCAATTCCAGGACCAGGTGAGTCTGTTTGGGAGTAACGCGGACCTGAGCAATCACGCCCCCCGGATATTCCAGCGTTGCGTGACCGGTTTCGCCGCTCCAGGCAAACGCGAGCGGTTGTTGCAGAACGCTATCGATCTGCACTGCTAACAACGGTGACGCAACATCCTCCGCGCGGTGATCGCGTCCCGTGTTGCCGTCGACCATCCTGACGATGTGACCGCTGCCATCGACGGTCAGCTCTAGCTCACCGGCAGTCCAAGTTGTTCCGCGAGAGCCCGAACAGCCGCTCAACGAGATCGCCAGCACGATGCCAAGTCCACAGATCGCAGATCGCATATCACAAATCGTCAATCTCAAATCACACCGTCCTTGACCATCCTAGGCCGTCTTTGACCGTCCTCGACCGAAGAGAGATGCCGATAACATGCAGGGACCGAAGATGTCTAGCTAGGACCAGATTCAGGTACAGAGTGCAGAGTGCAGAGTGCAGAGTGCAGCTATCCGTGGTACCGGAGTGGAGGAGAGCCGTCGCAGGGCTGCTCCCGGGTAGGGAATGAGGGGTTGGTTGTCTTGGAGCGAGCCCGAGACGGCTGCTCCTCCACGGAGGTGTGCCTGGGAGGCAGCGGCGTTCAGGTGCGATCCCTAGCCATCTCCGAGACTTTGAGCACCGTGCGCCAGTTGCGGGCGGTCGCAGAGACACCGAGCAGCTTTTC
>JBDGXD010000314.1:0-6350 GCA_039584755.1 Gemmatimonadota bacterium | reverse complement strand
CGCGCCGCCCCCGCACACGTCTCTGCCGAGAGACTCGACGATCTGCAGCGGCACATCTACTCGGTGATCCTCGCTGAGGGAAGACGAACCACTTCTATCACAGAGATTGACGGTCAGACCGCTCTCCGGTTTGTTGCCATCTCACCACAGGTGACCTTTGAGGCAATGAAAGGGACCATCGAGGAGATCCGCAAGATTGCCGGAGGCTTCTCATGATCGAGTGGGTGTTGCGATCGGCAGAGTGGCTGGATGGATTACTATGGGGACCCTGGACAGTCGTATTCATTGCGGCTGTCTCACTCTACCTATCGTATCGCACCCGTCTGTTCCAAGTCCGGCGCCTCGGCTTCATTGTCCGGTCCACGATCGGCTCGCTGGCGAAGCGCGAGGAACCTGAGCCTCCGATTGACGTGGCCGCCAAACGCGGCCGCATGACGCCACTGCAGGCAACCTCTACCGCGCTCGCAAGCACCGTTGGCATGGGAAGCATCGCGGGAATCGCGACTGCACTATCGGTGGGCGGGCCGGGCGCGATCCTTTGGATGTGGATCCTTGCGCTGTTCAGCACCATCACCAAGACAGCCGAGATCACACTAGCCGTTCACTATCGTGACATAGATGAAACCGGACGCATTCGTGGTGGCCCAATGTACTACATCCGACGTGGATTGAATTGGCCGCTACTCGCTACGTTGTTCAGCCTCGGCATTTTCATCAACGCGCTGTTCAGCGCTTCTCTGCTCCAAGGTCACACGGTGGGTCGCTCCTTCCTGGTAACGTACGGAGTGAGCCCCTACGTAGTGACGGGAGCGATGATCCTGGTGACCGCTGTTGTGGTAATCGGAGGACTGAGGCGAATAGGCCGAGTCAGCGAGGCCCTGGTGCCGCTAATGTCATTGGTCTATGTGGCGGGTGGCATTGTGCTCTTTGTTGTCAACTACCGTGAGATACCGAACGTGTTCGGTCAGATCGCCCGTTATGCCTTTGCACCAGCACCAGCCGTTGGTGGGTTCGCAGGTGCGGCGGTATTCCAGGCCCTACAAACAGGTATGGCCCGTGGCATGTTCTCCAACGAGGCAGGCATGGGCACCGCCCCGATGGCGCACGCAACGGCAGACACCAAGCATCCGTTGCAGCAAGGAATGTGGGGAACCTTCGAGGTTTTCATCGTCACCTTCGTGATCTGTACCATCACGTCGTTTGCGATCCTCTCGACCGGCGTGCTTTCGAGTGGCCAATCGGGGATTGAGCTGGTGATCACGGCGTTCTCGTCAGTGTTCCCACCCGCGATCGCGAGTAATCTCATATCGTTTTGCATACTCACGTTCTGTCTTTCGACACAGATTGGGTTCTTTGTCTACTTCGAGACCGCAACGGTGAACCTCTTTGGCCGCGACAAGACACGTCATGTGCGATGGTTGTACTTTGTGCCGCCAGTCTTATTCGCCGGCGTGACCGACGTTGACAGAATCTGGATATTCGCCAACATCGCGGTGGGTGTGTGTGCCATTCCCAACTTGATCGCGGTGCTGGCCTTGAGTGGGATCTTTCTGGTACTCATGAGAGATTACATCACAGGTGGCCTCAAGTATGCCACGGCTGCAGTTGACGCCAGCAAGCAATATCTTCGTCGCGGCGATACAATCCGCCCTGACTAGAAACCGAAAGAGACTGCGATGAGGATTCTCATCATCAATCCCAACAGCGACCCGGCAATGACCGCTACGATCCAGCGGAGCGCCGAGGCGTATGCCGCTGGAGAATTCACAGTGGAATCAAGGCTGACACCTGGGGCCCCACAATTCATAGAGACATATCAAGATCAACTCCAAACGGCACCCGGAATGATGCAACTCGCACGCGAGCACGAGCGGGACGTAGATGCATTCGTGATCGCATGTCACTCAGATCCCAACATCGATGCGATCAAGGAGATGACGGACCGCCCTGTTGTGGGTATCGGGGAAGCATCGATGAAGATCGCGACCATGTTGGGACACAGTTTCT
Organism: Gemmatimonadota bacterium; assembly: GCA_039584755.1. GTDB lineage: Bacteria > Gemmatimonadota > Gemmatimonadetes > Gemmatimonadales > GWC2-71-9. The sequence continues at coordinate 4,343 of JBDGXD010000314.1, read as the reverse complement.
CTGTGGTCACAACGCACCAGCATTCGATCCCCGGGAAACTGGTTCAAGCCCGAAAGTACCACCTGCAAGACCAGTTGGTATCAGTACGCGCACCGGAGAAGGGACAGGAAGGATTCGAGGATGACGACTTGTTCCTCAATCTCGCAAAGGCGGCAGTTGAAGAAGACTTGGCAGAGGTGATCGTGTTGGGTTGCGCTGGACTCTCGGGAACAGACAAGAGGATCCAGCAGGCGCTCGGAGTGCCGGTACTCGACGGAGTGGTGTGCGCACTCATGCTTGCAACGGGATTCGCCCGCTACGGCATCGCCACGAGCAAGGCGCTGGGCTACAATCCTACGGCGTAATTACACTAGATGAGCGCGGTGCGGCAGTATCGGTCGTTCATCCGCCCGTTCTGCCGTGCAGTCGCATTCGCACATCTGAAGCCTGATCAGGCGCTGCGATACAGTTTTGTCAGCACGAACTCGCGATGCCCCAACACCTCGTTGGCGGTCAAGCGCCCGTTGCAGGTGCGTCTGAGCATCTCGATTAGTCCCGCTCCCCGCCTTAGATTACATCGTCCCTTGGCAACGGGAAACGACATCTATCCGACACAGAATGGAGCATCCATTGATGTTCAAGCTTCGTAACGCAATCAGCATTGCCGTACTACTCACGGCGATGACCTCGTTGGATCTGGCAGCACAGGTCTTGCGGACACCCGCCGAGCGTACTGATTTCCGAGCTGGCCCAACCATGTACGACGATCTGATGCAGTTCGTGCATGAGTTGGAGGCAAGCAGTGATCTGATGCAGGTACAGAAGATAACCGAGACTCTCAGGGGTCGAGATGTGGTTCTGAGCATTCTGGCCAATCCCCCGGTCTATCGGGCATCTGACCTCATCGGTTCCGACAAGCCGGTAGTCCTGATCGTGAACAACGTGCACGGAGGTGAGGTAGCTGGTAAGGAAGCAAGCCTCATCATCATGCGCGATTTGTTGCACGGGGATCTCAGGCCGCTGCTCGACGAGGTTGTCGTACTGAACGTCCCTACGATCAACCCCGACGGAGCCGAAGAGCGACGCCGGCAGAACGAGCAGAACTTCGACATGAACCGGGACTACTTGAAGTTGGAGTCACAAGAAATCCAGGCTCTGGTAACCAAGGTGATTCACAAGTGGCAGCCCGATATTCATGTTGACACACATCACGGCGGTGCAGCTCCGTATACTCTCACCTATCAGACCATCATGAACCCAGCGGGTGACCCTGAGATCATGCAACTCGCCAACGAGGCCATAGCTCCGCGTATCAGGGCCGCCTTGCGGGCGGAAGATTATGACGGCTTCTGGTATTCAGGACCGACCAGAGTGGATGGAGTGGCCGGTTGGGGGCCGACATCGGTAGAGCCTCGCAAGCAGCACGTCTATTCGGGTCTGGCTAATGTCGTGGACTTTCTGTTCGAGACTCCCTCTAGTTCGCACCGTGTCATCAATGATGGTACAGAGGTCGTGCCTATCCCCAGGGAAGAACGGTACGAACATCAGGTGCGCGGCCAATATATTGGCCAACGTGAGTTGATCCGTTTTGCAGGCGAACAGCCGCAGGAGCTGCGCCAGGTTGTGCGTGGCGCTAAGGAACGGGCTACGATGCTGGGCGCCAACGACAGCGACGACGATCAGATCGTTCTCGACTACGAACAGGTCGTGAAGATGGAAGCCGATGTGTGGCGCAACAAACAATGGGGACAACCATCAAGCGGGCAGCAGGGTGGCGATCAGCAAGAGGTCGAGTACGAGCTACTCACCCTGCCTGTCTTCACCAAGTTCGAGCCCACCCGTACAACTACCCGGCCCTGGGGTTACATGCTGCCACCGCAGTTAGCCTCGGTGATCCCGTTGCTGTTGGATCATGAGATCGCGGTGCAACGGCTCGCAGAGCCGGCTAGCATGGAGGTAGAGGTTTACTACGCAACCGAGATGGACAACGGGCGGTATTTCCAGGGACATTATCTCAACAATCTCGAAGCCGTGAAGCGAATCGAGACGGTGGAGTTCCCAGCTGGCTCCTTCTTCATCCCGGCCGGTCAGCCGAAATCGAACCTGATCAGCTATATCATGGAGCCGGAGACAAACGACAATCTCATCACTTGGGGGTACTTGGACCCCTATCTGCAGGCGATGAGCGCCGACCAGACCCAGCAATACATCGAGCGCATGGCACGGTTCCGCCGCCGCAGGGGAGATCAGGGCCCGCTGCCCCCCGGGCAATTGATTCCCATGTATCGACTGATGCACAAAGCGGAGTTCAAAGCTGTTCTGGTGGAGGACTTCAATGACTATGAGCGGAATCGCTATGTGAGGTGAGGGAGTGGAGGTACCCTAGCGGAACAGGTAAACCGGCCGCACTCTTACAGCATTCCGATCTCATACCTTCTGCTTGGGAGATATGTGCTATGGCAAGTTTCACGGAGAGGATCGTTGGGGCAGCGAGTCTCAACCCACGTACGTACGAGGAAGTCGAAGCGGACAAGAGTTCAATGGGCCAGGCGATGACGATCGTGTTTCTGTCGAGCATCGCCGCCGGCTTCGGCACAGGGGAAGGAATCCTCGCGGGCATCGCAGGGGCACTCATGGCTTTGGCCGCCTGGTTTATCTGGGCCTTCCTCACGTATCTGATTGGCACGAAACTGCTACCGCAGCCACAGACCGAGGCCGACGTCGGACAGCTGTTACGCACCACTGGCTTCGCAGCATCGCCCGGGCTACTTCGCATCCTGACGATCATACCGGGTCTGGGTTCTATAATCGGGTTCGTCGTCAGTGTATGGATGCTCGCAGCGATGGTCGTGGCAGTGAGACAGGCGCTCGACTACACGAGTACTTGGAGAGCCGTCGGCGTCTGCCTAGTCGGCTGGTTGATCTTGGTATTGGTAACCGCCGTGTTGATGGGGATGGTGGCGGCGATGTTCTGATCGATGCGTAGGAAGCGTAGGCGCGTGGCAGTACGACCACGCGTCTACCTGGCTATTTGACCCACGCCCCAATAGACGGCCAGAGGAATCAAAACGTAGAGCACCAAGTCCCTGATCAGATACGCCACGAACACAGCGAGGACCAGACGCCAACCACGGCGTTTTACCAGCCCCTTAAGACCGTGCTCCTTTAGCTCGGCTTTGAGTTGGGCGATCTGCTTGGTCATGGCTTGCTGCTCCTTCCCTTCAACCGAATTGGTCCAATCCTAGACCGGATCCAGCGCAATCCCTGGCTCCTAACGTTCGAACGGCAGTCGCAAGTGTACCAGCTGGACACCGCTTTGGTCCTCTGCCGCGGAGCCACCCACCCGGCGAAACAACCGCAGGGCGCCTCATTCTCCGGCAGCACGTCCGTGCTGCAATGTTACCTCGGTCGGACTCCAGTGAACCAATATAATGTGCCGCGTGATCCGGTCCGGCATCGAACAACTCCTGTCTTTGCAGCCATTCCGGGCTGGTGCTTCTTTGCACGCTACGTTAATTGTTGCTTCCTCCAATTCCGGGACCTGTCAGGAGCTGACGAGCACTGGAGATCTATGACCTCTGAAGTAACCAAAGTTCTAGTTGAGCTGAGTGAAGGCGACCGCAGCGCGCTAGATCGTCTGTTACCGATCGTGTACGGGCAGCTACGCCAACTCGCAGAGAACCAACTACGGCAGGAGCGGGTGGGCCACACTCTCACGCCCACGGCGTTGGTGCATGAGGCATACCTCAAGCTGGTTCAGCTTGAGCACATCGATTGGCGCGGCAGGTCGCACTTCTTCGGCGCTTGCGCACAGTCCATGCGCAGGATCCTCATCAGCTATGCTCGAATGAAAAAGGCGGAGAAACGCGGTTCCGGTGCAGAGCACGTACCCATTGACAACGTGATCCTAGCCGCACAAGACAGGCCGGCCGAAATACTCGCCCTGGACGAGGCACTCACCAAGCTCGAACGACTGAGTGAAAGGCAGGCACGCGTGGTTGAGTGCCGGTTTTTTGCGGGTATGTCAGTTGAAGAAACCGGCGAGGCCATTGGAATATCACCTGCCACGGTCAAGCGCGAGTGGACGGTGGCTAGGGCATTCCTGAACCGCGAGTTGGGAGCGTGACCGCAAGCGACACTTGGAGCGCTGGGCACAAGTACATGAGATCCGGCACGATGCCCTCGACCTAGAGCCGCCCAAACGTGAGAAGCCTGTCCGGCAGACCTGTTCCGGCAACGCCGAACTCGTGATGCTTTGCCTCCAGAAGAACCCGAGGCGACGGTGGCAGAGCGCGACAGAATTGCTGGACGCCATCGACGAAGTGCGGTGGGCGATACCGTCACTTCTTGACGGGATGCTGCGG
>JBDGXD010000313.1:0-5141 GCA_039584755.1 Gemmatimonadota bacterium | reverse complement strand
ATGATCGTGGCCGATCGACCCGTAACCATCATTGGCGTGATGCCAGCGGGCTTCGAATTCCCCAGACCCGGGGTTGACGCCTACTCCCAACTTCAGCTCGACAGGGAGAACCCGTGGGCGCGCAACAACCACTACCTTCCCACAATCGCTCGTCTTGCACCGGGAACGGCTCTCGAGCAAGCACGCAGCGAGGTGAAGGTTCTCGCGGCGCGTTCCACTGAAGACTATCCCGAGTACTATCCCAACACCGGATACCGTGTCCAGCTGCAGTCGTTCCAAGACTCCGTGGTCGGCGGAGTGAAAACTGCGCTCTACATCTTGTTGGCCGCGGTCGGCTTCGTGTTGCTCACGGCTTGCGTCAACGTGGCAAATCTGTTGCTGGCACGAGGCGAAACACGTAGGCGTGAGATTGCGATTCGTGCCGCCATTGGCGCATCAGGCGGTAGAGTAACGCGTCAGCTGCTCACGGAAAGCTTCCTACTAGCTGCGTTGGGCGGTGTGGCCGGATTGGGAGTTGCAGTAGTCGGTGTGGACTCGTTGCTCGCCATGGCGCCCAGCGCCGTGCCACGTCTGAATGAGATCGGTATCGACGTCACCGTACTTGGCTTCTCCCTGGTGGTTGCCGTTGCAACCGGCCTGCTCTTCGGAGTGATACCTGCCATGCAAGCGACGCGGCAAGACGTGCAGGAGGTGTTGAAGGAAGGAGGCGGTTCGCGTGTCGGCAGTGGGTCAGGACATGCGCTGCGTCGCACGTTGGTCGCGGCCCAGGTCATGTTGGCCGTCATACTGGTGACAGGTTCCGGGCTGATGCTGCGCAGCGTGATCAACATGTACAACGTCGACAAGGGCTTCGAGACGGAAAACATACTCACGTTCCGCATCAATCCATCGTCCAGTAGATACGACACGGGGCCCAAGCGGGTCGCCTACTACACTCAGTTGTTGCAGCACATGAACGCGATGCCCGGAGTACGCTCAGCCGCGGCGGTGCAGTCGCTGCCCATGACCGGTGGAACCAACAACTGGTCCATCATCATCGAGGGCCAGCCTGTAGCCAATATCGGTGAGGCACCAGCGGATCTGGTACAGCGTGTTACTCCGGAGTACTTCGATGCACTCGGCATGACGTTGGTGCGTGGTCGCCTGTTCACCCAGCAAGACGACCCCGAATCGCCACCGGTCGTGGTCATCAGTGAGGCAATGGCGCAGAAGCACTGGCCGGGCCAAGACGCCATCGGTAAACGCATGAAGGTCTTCTCGGCAGATTGGCCCTGGATCGAAGTCATCGGGATAGTGAAGGACGTGCGCCACCGCGGTCCGAGTCAAGATCCGCGGCCACGTTGGTACGTACCTCACGCCCAGGCTTACGTTTCGGCCTACGCTTCACCCCTGTCTACGACCATCGCCGTCCGATCTGAAAGCGATCCGACACCGCTCATGGGACCGATCAGAAGCCTAATGGCGGAGTTGGACAGCAGCATCCCCATCTCTAACGTCCGCACCATGGATCAGATCCTCGCTGGCTCCGTGGGTGGCCAGCGATTTGTCATGACGTTACTCACCGTGTTCGGATTGATGGCGCTGTTCCTCGCAGCCGTGGGGGTTTACGGCGTGATCTCCTACGCCGTATCCCAGCGTACTCGCGAAATCGGCTTGCGCATGGCGCTGGGCGCCAAGGGCAGCAGCGTGCTCACCCAGATCATGCGTGAAGGCTTGATGCTTTCGATTGCCGGTATCGGCGTGGGACTCGTCGGCAGCTTTGCGTTGTCGCGCGTGTTCGAGTCGATCGTTTTCGGCATTACGCCAACAGATCCCATCACCTATGGTGGTGTCGTGATTGTCCTGGTTTTGGCGGCGGCGGCCGCTTCTCTGTTGCCGGCAAGGAGGGCGAGTCGAGTCAGCCCAATGGTGGCGTTGCGGGAAGAATGATGGGCTCGATCTGAGCAGGGAGCTGGGAGCGGAAAGAGTACAGGGTACAGGGTACAGGGTACTCAAACTCCGATCGTTGTTCAACGACGTTGGGAGCTAGAGTTTGAGACGTCCGCTCCCTGCTCCCTGCTCTCCGCTCCCCTTCCTTGAAACCCCCATAAAACTCACAGCGTAGTTATTAACAACACCAACAACGGCGATCTACCATGACCACTCGTCTAGGGGAGTTCGAGCAACTGCTGCTGTTTGCACTTGTGCGGCTAGGTGATGATGCGTACGGCGTGACAATCCGACGAGAGATAGAGTCCCGCACCGGACGATCTGTGTCTTCGGGAGCCGTCTACACGGCGATGGAGCGACTCGAGGCCCGTGGCTTTGTCTCCTCGACCACTGGCGATCCCACTCCCCGGCGTGGCGGCAAGCGCAAGAAGTACTACCGCATCGAACGTCTTGGAGCCGAGACCTTGACACGGTCGTACGGGGCACTGCACGAGATGGCCAAGGGCTTGAGACCCAAGTTGGCCGATCTCACAGCACAAGAACCGGCGACCCGACAGGGTTGATCACGTGAGCCGTAATCCCAGTCCACTGCTAGGCCGTCTATTGTTGCGGCTCACCCTGCGTCACGAGGGGCGTGAGTACATCATCGGTGACATAGACGAGGAATTCGCCGAACACATCTTGCCAAATCGCGGCTGGTTGGCAGCGCACGCTTGGTACTGGAGTCACGTATTGCGTTCCGCCGGTAGCAGAACGCTGCGTGTCTCTCCATCCCACATGATCACGCGTCAGAGAGACGATCGATTCATGACCACAACATTGATTGACATAAAGCACTCGCTGCGCGGTCTGGCGAAGACTCCCGGGTTCGCACTCATTGCGCTGCTGACCTTGGCACTGGGCATTGGGGCCAACACGGCAATCTTCAGCGTGGTCTATGCGGTCTTGCTCCAACCGCTTCCGTTCGGTAACCCGGACCAACTCGTACAGGTCTTCGAGACGAGACCAGACCGCGGGTGGGATGCGGTGTCGCTATCGCGGCCCAACTTCAGAGACTACAGAGAACAGAATCGCACGCTGGAAGACATGGGAGCGGTAACCGGCACCGACCTGAACCTGACTGGCACCGGTTTCCCCGAGCGTGTGCGTGGTTCCATGGTCTCGGCGGGCTTCTTCCGGATACTCCAGGTGTACCCAGTTGTCGGCCGCACGTTCTCGCTGGATGAAGATGAACCGGGCAACGAAAACAGGGTCGCGCTGCTGAATTACGAGTTCTGGAGAACGCGATTCTCCGGCGACCCCGCCATCGTCGGCCAGACACTCACACTCGACGATGAGAACTACACGGTGGTGGGTGTGCTGCCACCCGGTGAACCTTGGCTCAACCGTGCCCAGGTGTTCATTCCAATGGTCCGCAACCCCGAGGCCAATCGCGGCAACTTCATACTCGGCACCATCGCTCGCCTGAAGCCCGGTGTTTCAGTTGATGCCGCGCGTGCGGACCTGGAAGCCGTTGCGGGGAGATTGAGCCAACAATATCCGGAATTGCAGACACAGGGGCGCATCGGCATGAGGCTGGACCCAGCTAGCGAATGGATCGCAAGCGACAATGTGCGACGGGCTCTGTGGGTACTGTTGGGCGCTGTCGGGTTCCTGCTGCTAATTGCCTGCGTGAACCTGGCGAACTTGCTGCTGGCCCGCGCCACCGCGCGGCAACGTGAAACAGCCGTGAGGGCAGCATTGGGAGCCAGTCGCGGCCGCATAAGTCAGCAGTTGCTCGCCGAGTCACTCACACTGGGAGTGATGGGAGCAGCCCTCGGTCTGTTCCTGGCGGTAGGCGCGATTCGGTTGGTGCGATCGTTGGACCCGGGCGGTATTCCACGACTGGCCGAGGTGAGCCTCAATGGTTGGGTGCTGGGATTCACTCTTGTGGTAGGACTACTTTCAGGCGTCATAGCTGGCCTGGTACCGGCGTTCCAGGTCTCATACTCCGGGCTGCTCACTGCGCTGCGTGAAGGCGACCGCAGTGCGACCGGCAGCAGGGTGCAACAGCGTCTCCGCAGCGTACTGGTGGGTGTTGAAGTTGCCTTGTCGCTGATGTTGCTGGTTGGTGCAGGTTTGTTATTGAGAAGTTTCGGCGAGTTGTCACGTGTCGATCGCGGATTCCAATCCGAGAACCGGCTCTTCTTCTCCGTAACGCTGCCACCCACATATGACGAAGGAATGCGCGGCAGTAATCTGATCAATCAGTTCATTGACCGCATCGAGGGCGTGCCACAGGTCACCAACGCCGCGGCGGTTCACATTCCACCGCTCTCGCGGGGAAGCACCGGCATGGGCATCCTGCCGGCGGACCGCGCAGACGAGATGGCCGAGTCGGTACCGTGGGCAAGTTGGCGACTCATTACGGATGATTACTTCAAGACACTGGGAATCCCACTACTAAAGGGAAGAACGTTCACGGAAGGCGACATCGTTGGTGAGCCGTGGCAGGTCGTTATCAGTGAGCGGTTGGCCACCTTGTTGTGGCCCGATCAAGATCCGGTCGGACACCAGGCGCTGTTGTGGGCCGGCCAGAACGACTTGCCGGCCGAGGTTATTGGCGTCGTCAGCGACATGCGTGAACGCGGGTTGGAGGACGATCCGACGCTCGCGGTCTATATCCCGTACGGCGGCGCCAGCTGGCATCCCAGCTTCGTGGTGCACACCGCGGGCGACCCGCTTGCGTTGGTGTCAACGTTGCGTCCCATGTTGGCGGAGCTGGATCCCAACTTGCCGATAGCAAACATCCGCAGCTTCGAGGACATGGTCAGCAGCTCCGTGGCAGACCGCAGGTTCAACATGATGTTGCTACTGGTATTCGCTGGTCTCGCGCTCGTGTTGGCGCTTGCCGGCATCTACGGGGTGCAATCCTACGTGGTGACACGCCGCACCTCAGAGATAGGCATACGAGTAGCACTCGGCGCAACTGGCGGCACGGTGATCAGACAGATCGTGTCCCAAGGTATGATCCCGACGGTCGTCGGCATCTGTGTCGGCGCACTGGGTGCCTTTGGTCTATCGCGATTCCTCGAGAGCCTGCTGTTTGGTGTCGCACCAACAGATGTTGCTACATACGTGGGGGTGGGAGCGTTGTTGGCGCTGACAGGGCTGGTGTCGTGTTATGTGCCGGCGAGGCGGGCGATGAAGGTTGATCCGGTGACGGCGTTGCG
>JBDGXD010000312.1:0-5144 GCA_039584755.1 Gemmatimonadota bacterium | reverse complement strand
CAGGACGTTCTCTCTCTGGTGTTGACTGAACCCGAGTTGGTGCGCGAACACCTACTTTGCGCCGCGGCCCGGCAGTTCCGAGCGGGAGACGTACAGCACTGGTGGCATCCACCGACCGGCCGTGGGGTGCGAACTCGAATCTCGGACGACAGACTGTGGCTGCCGTATGCCGTGTCGCATTACCTCAGGACCACTGAGGATCGGGCCGTACTCGACGAGGAGATCCCGTGGCTCGACGGCGCTGACTTGGAAGAGAACGAGCAGGAGGCCTATTTCGAGCCGACCCGATCAGACGAGGTCGCAACACTATACGAACACTGCGCTCGGGCCCTCGATTGCAGCCTCGAACTGGGAGCACATGGCCTTCCCCTGATGGGCGCAGGCGACTGGAACGACGGCATGAACCGAGTTGGTTGGGAGGGCCGCGGTGAGAGCGTGTGGCTCGGCTGGTTCCTGCTGCTCAACCTGAAGGAATTTGCACGGGTTGCGGAGCGCCGCAGCGAAACAGAACGTGTTGTGAGCTGGCGCGAAGTGGCTGCTGCACTCGAGTCATCGATCGAGCGCGAAGCGTGGGACGGCGAGTGGTATCGGCGTGCGTTCTTCGACGACGGCACACCAATCGGATCGGCTGAGAGCGACGAATGCCAGATCGATTCGATAGCACAGTCGTGGGCAGTGCTGTCCGGCGCCGGCAACGAGGAACGCGCTCGTCGGGCCATGGAGTCGGTGGAACGAAGATTGGTGAATCGGGAAGACCAGGTGGTGCAGCTCTTCACCCCACCATTCGACCGGACATCACACGATCCGGGATACATCAAAGGGTACGTGCCGGGCATTCGAGAGAACGGCGGGCAATACACCCACGCCGCAATCTGGTCGGTGGCTGCTTTCGCGGAGCTAGGTGACGGCAACACGGCCGTTGAGCTCTTCAACCTGCTGAATCCGATACGCCACGCGAGCACTCGAGCTGACGTGCTGCGATACAAGGTTGAACCGTACGCCGTACCGGCCGATGTCTACTCACAGCCTCCCCACGTCGGGCGTGGCGGTTGGACTTGGTATACCGGAGCCGCGGGCTGGCTCTATCGAGCAGGCTTGGAGTGGATCCTCGGATTTCACAAACAGGGAGAGACGCTGCGGATTGATCCGTGTATCCCCAAGGAATGGGAGCGTTTCCAGATCACATACCGCTACCACACTGCCGTATATCACATCACGGTCGAGAACCAGAGTCACGTATCACGCGGTGTCTCCGGCATTACTCTCGATGACGTACAGCTGCAATCAGACACGAGCAACACACTGGTGCCACTCACGGCCGATGGTCGAGAACACCAGGTTCGAGTGGTCATGGGGTGAGTATGGAGACGGTTCAGGGATGCCAAGGCGCGCGCTTCGTAGGTCAACCTGCCGACTCATCACTGAGGCCGTTCGTACCGGCTACGCCCAAGACTCTGGCTTGAGAGGAAACTTGACAGGGTGTGGTGGGAGGCTTGCTTTCGAGCATCGAGGCACGTCTGCTTCGCTGCGAGGCAGCCACTGGTACGGAGACACGGGTGCGGCGCAATCGACTGAGGAGAAGAGGAACGCATAATGAATGACCTGACCCAACTCACCTGGCTCCTACCAGTGTTACTTCTCCTGGGCGTTGTCTTCGTCGGGGTGTTGTTCTCCTTCATTCCGGTACGACTCTGGATCGAGGCATGGTTCTCGGGTGTGCGTCTCGGGATGGGGACCCTGGTTGGCATGCGCCTCCGGAAGGTCAGTCCACCGGCCATCATTCGTCCCCTGATTGCCGCAACGAAGGCCGGACTCCATTTGCATGTCAACGAACTGGAAGCGCACTACTTGGCGGGTGGCAGCGTCGGTCGCGTAACACAAGCGCTGATCTCGGCGGACAAGGCAGGCATCGCACTTCAGTTCCCGATTGCGGCTGCTATCGACCTCGCCGGACGGGACGTCCTCGAGGCGGTCAAGGTCTCTGTGAATCCTAAGGTAATCGAGACCCCGAAAGTCGCGGCCATGGCCAAGGACGGCATTCAGTTGATGGCGGTTGCACGCGTGACTGTGCGGGCGAACATCGAGCGCCTCGTCGGTGGCGCGGGTGAAGAGACCATCTTGGCTCGGGTTGGAGAAGGGATCGTCTCGACAATTGGTTCGTCCGATTCTCACAAGGCCGTGCTCGAGAACCCCGCCCACATTACTGAAACGGTGCTCAGCAAGGGGCTGGACGCCGGAACTGCCTATGAGATTCTCTCAATCGACGTCGCCGACGTGGACGTGGGCAAGAACATCGGTGCTCAGCTGCAAACCGATCAAGCTGAAGCCGACAAGCGCATCGCGCAGGCCGAGGCCGAGAAACGGCGCGCTATGGCTGTCGCACAGGAACAGGAGATGACGGCTAGAACTCAAGAGATGCGGGCGCAAGTAGTTCAGGCCGAGGCTCAAGTGCCGCTGGCCCTAGCTGACGCGTTTCGCGCCGGGCGCCTCTTAGCAAAGCGGGTCGGACAGCAGAGGGATGAACGGTGACCTGCAGGTGGTCATCCGACTCTGAGGTTAAAACAGTTCTAGATCGACCGCACTCCCATTGTAACCACATCGTCGATGCGTACGGTCTCGTGCGTCATGAAGGGTTCACCGTAGGCAGCACGAATCAGACTGCCGTAGTGCGCGTTCTGCGTCTGCACCAAGTCGTAAAGGTGTTGCCCTGTGGGGAAAATCTCGCCCGCCGAGTCGACGGCGTCGAATTGCGACGCGTAACACTTGATCGATTGTAACTTCGCGTCGAACTCGTCGGATATGTCGACAACGAAAGATGGCTTGATCGGGTCCTCTCTGTAGGCCAGCGCGTAGAGGATCTTCTCGGGCTTGTGTGCCTTGCCATCTGCAGGGTAGTTCTTCAAGCCGGACAGGAAACATGCATCCCTCCCCAGCTCGGAGCCGATACGATGATCGGGGTGACGCCCGACGGGAAACGGCAGGATCACTACACTCGGTCTGAGCTGCCGGATCATAGAGACCAGTACTCGTCTCGACTCATCTGTGTTGTGAATCCCGGCATCGGGTAACCCAGCGTTCAATCTCACATCCACACCCATCACCTCGGCGGCCGCGGCCGCTTCGGCTGCACGCGTTTTCGGTGTCCCGCGGGTTCCCATCTCGCCCATGGTGAGATCGATGATACCGGTCTTGTAACCGTCCTGCACAGCCTTCACCAAGGTGCCGCCGCAGGTCAACTCCACGTCGTCGGGGTGGGCGGCTACCGCCAGTAGGTCGACCGTGCTACTCATTGTCCTGTTCTCTCCTCATCATTGCTGCATCAGTCTCGTTGCGTATCGCACACTGTCCCATCGACCGGTGTTTCTCAAGCTACCCGACAGATGTAGAAGGGGAAGGTGGGGAAGAGGAGGAAGAAGAGAGATTAGGAGGTGCGCAACATCTCCTTCCCCTCCTTCCCCTTCTTCCCCTCCTAATCTGTCAAGGAACTCAAGAAGGCCCCACCGTCAGCGAACCGCGTTTCCCACCTCACTCATACCTCAACGCCTCCACGGGATCCAGTTTCGAAGCTCGATTAGCCGGCAACAGCCCGAACACCAATCCTATCCCGGCCGAGACCGCACATGCAACTACCGCGCTCCAGATGGGTACTCCCGCATCGAAGCCCAGCGCCCTCTTCAAGACCTCGCCGGCGCCGATACCGATGAGGACTCCGACGGCGCCGCCCAGCAGTGTCAATGTTGCTGCCTCGACGAGGAACTGCCACAGAATCTCACGTCTGGTTGCGCCGACGGCCTTGCGCACGCCGATCTCCCGCGTCCGATCGGTTACGGAGACCATCATGATGGCCATGACGCCGATGCCGCCGACCATCAAGGCCACACTCGACAATGCGACCATTACCAAGAAGAAGACGCCGGTCAACTGATTGAAGATGTCGAGGATCTGGTCTTGCGTGATCAGGTCGAACGTATCGGGATCGCCCGGTCGTAACTTGCGGTGACGGCGTAACGCTACCGTGACCGCCGCTTGGGCATCTTCCACGGTCATCTCTGCATCGGGTTTGACCACGATCCAGAGCGCGTTGGTCTCATCGTAGCGGAAATAGCGGTGCGCAGTTTCGTACGACAGTATCGCGGCGATTTCTTGCGTGGGCGGTTGGAATATGTTGTCCGGATTGCGATAGACACCGATCACCTTGAGTGGTCGGCCACCGATACGCATCGTGTGTCCCAACGGATTGAGTTGACCGAACAGCCGCAAGGCGAACTTCTCCTCCAGCACCACGACGGGTTCCCCGCTGCGCAGTTCACTCTCCAGAAAGAACCGGCCGCTCAGTAGAGTGCCACCAGCTATCTCCATGTAACGGTCGTCGGCCGCGTAGATGGTTACCACCTGTGTTCTGGTGCCCTGGAACTCCATGCGATGGAAGAGCTGGATCCAAGTGCCACTGTACTTGATGCCCGGCAACCGTCTGATGACCTCGGCTTCTTCGGCCTTGAGCACCGGCCGGATTCGAACTTCGCGCGGAAGTGCGTCGGGATTGAGTGGTGTCTGCGAAAAGAACCGCACCACGTAGAAAGTGGTGGGACCTGCCACCTCGATAGTGCGAATGATCTGTGACCGCAGCCCCTCGACGATGGACGCCATTGCCATGACTGTGGAGACGCCGATCACCACGCCGAGGATGGTGAGTGCCGAGCGTAACTTGTTCCCGACGATGGCGGCCAAGGCGATGCCGACTCCCTCAGTGAGTGTTGCGAGTCTCACTGCTACTCCTCACGCAACGCTACTACGGGATCGAGGCGCGCCGCACGCGCAGCGGGATAGACACCGAACACGATTCCGATGGTAGCACCCAGTCCGAGTGCCATGATGATCGACCAGGGAGTGACCCGGGCGGGTAAGGGCGAGATGATCGAGACGAGAAACGCGAGGCCCCAGCCTGCGGCGACACCAGTAGCACCACCGATGATTGCCAGTGTCGTCGATTCCGCGAGAAACTGACGCCTGATGTCTCGCCTGCGCGCGCCGAGTGACTTGCGTACACCTATCTCGCGGGTCCGCTCTCGCACCGACATCAGCATGATATTCATGATCACGATCCCGCCGACGATCAAACCAATCGCTACGACAGCCGGTATGAC
>JBDGXD010000311.1:0-5144 GCA_039584755.1 Gemmatimonadota bacterium | reverse complement strand
GAGAACTCTGTATTTGTGTCGTTCAACGATGGCGAAGACTGGGTACCTTTGCAGGTAAATCTGCCACATGCTCCGGTGCATTGGCTCACCATTCAGGAGCATTTCAACGATCTTGTGGTTGCCACGTATGGCCGCGGTTTCTGGATTCTGGACGACGTCACTCCGTTGCAGCAACTCAGCGACGGTGTCTTGGAATCCAGCGTTCACCTGTTTGAACCACGACCGGCGTACCGCTTCAGAAACAAGGAATCTCACGTGAGCCAACCCGGCGATCCCGGTGCCGGAAGGAACCCACGATATGGAGCGTCAATTCACTACTACCTGAACGGCGAGCCGGAGGGGCGTATTGCAGTCACAATTCTCGACGAGAGTGGTGACGAGGTGAAGCGGCTCAGCGGTACTACGAGCGACAGCGGCATGAACAGGGTGTTCTGGGACCTGCGCTTCGAATCTTCGGCGACACCTCGCATGCAAACCAAGGTGATGGAGCACTCTCACGTCCCGATCGGAGACGATGGTTGGAGGTCGGCGGGGGAATCCGGTCGGGTAACTCCACTGGCTCCACCAGGCGAATACACTGTGCAACTCACCGTAGGTGATGAGGAATTCTCGCAACAACTCACTGTCTTGAAGGATCCCAATTCTGCGGGAACTGAGGCCGACATCCGCAGCCAGGTTGCAGTTCTGCTGGAGCTGCGGGATGATGCCAACGCAGTGGTCGAATTGATCAACGAGGCAGAGTCCGTGCGCGATCAGATCACTCGACTGAGTGAGCGCATACGGGGCATAGATGGAGCCGACACCATCATCGCAGCCGGGCAGGCTCTAGATGAGAAGCTCATCGCTCTAGAGATGAATCTCACGGATTTGAGGATGTCGGGGGGTAGCGCCGGTCAGGATCGTCTGCGCTGGCCGCGGCAGCTGTATGCCAAGATTACGAGCCTTGCCGGATACATCGGCGGTTCGGATTTCGTGCCGACGACTCAGCAACTCGAGGTGCACGAACGGTTGAAGGGACTACTGCTCGATGCCCAGCAGCAGATGAGGGCAATCAGAGAGCAGGATCTCGCGGCGTTCAACAGTCTGCTACAGCAGCAGGGTATTGGGCATATTGTGACCGATGCTGGTGAGCGCTGACGCTGACCGAGAAAAGCCGGAGGGCACATGCCTCTCCGGCTCTTTCGGTGCCGCTATCTGAGTTGACGGTTCAGGTGCCGGTGTACGGCTCGAACCCTGCCGCCGAACGGCCGCACACTTCACCAGTCACCGTACTACTGTAGTTGCCACCGTCCGTGTCGTAGGAGACATCGAAGCTGAGATCGATGGCGCAGCTACCTTCGCGTCCGTCGCTGGTGACGAAATTGAAGCCGCCAGTCTGGGTTCCCGAAGTCGAAAATGAAGTCTGTCCCATCAAGAAGTCGAGGTCGTACCGCAACCCCGGAGGATTGGACAGCGTGATCGTATTCGTTTCCGACGAAACGGCACAGCTGTTGAAGTTCATGGTGATCTGCAGTGCGAGATCGCTCTCGAACGTCTCATCGTCCACAGAACCTTCCACCTTGCCGCTGACGCCGATGTTGCCGGCTTCGCAAGCTACAGTCTCACTCACGCTCTGATCGATGTTAATTGTGCCCGCAGGCGCCCGCATGGGGCCTTCCTGAGCTGCAACAACATGGGGGGTCGGGTCACCAATGCCGCCGATGGTGGTGCCCAACTGGTTGAACAGGTCCTGTATCTCGACATCGCTCAACTCGTCACCCGAATTGACGCCCACTAAAGCCCCTTCACCGCCACAACCAGCCAACAGGATAACCAGTCCAGCTGCCAGACCAGCGACTATTCTCGAGCTTCTCATGCTTCGCCCTCGCCTTCCAGCGCTCTGATAGGATTTCTCATCACCGGATTACCCCGGTGGACTGACGATTCCCAGCCTAAGCTGTGGCCGCACGATAGACTGTGGCATTCGTCACTTTTCTTGAACCACGAGTTCGGCGACGCATGCGGTGTTCTGGGAGCGGGGAGCGGTTTTGGCTTTGCGGCCTAGCCTCGCAGCGCTTTCCCGAGGGGCCGGGCGAGGTTCCCACGTCTCCCAACTTTCACAGCCTCCAGATCTAACCATCCGGCCACCGTGGTCAGTTCTACTGAGAGGGCAGGCGCAACGCTGCTCGGATCCGCGTGAGGCTCGATGTGTGCTGACTTAACCAGCAGGCGTCGCGCCTTCCGGTCTGCCTTGAGGTCCACCCGAGCCACGAGTCGGTCACCAAGCAGGAACGGCAGTACGTAGTATCCCCATTTGCGCTTGGCTTCGGGAAAGAAGATCTCAATGCGGTAGTCGAACTCGAATAGCCGTGCCGCGCGAGGCCTGAACCACACCAGGGGATCGAATGGTGACAACAGCGAGGCTGCCCTGATGCTCTTGGGAAGCTTGGCATCTGGGTGCAGAAACGCAGGCTCTTTCCATGCTCGCACACGCACGACATCCAGTTCGCCGGCTTCGGACAGCTCTAGCAGACGTGGGCGTGCGATCCGCAACGGCATGCGATGGTAGTCGGCCAGATCGGCTGCTGTGCCAATTCCGTGCGAGCGTGAAGCGCGTCGCAGCAGCTCCCTCTGAGCCTCTCGTTCGGGGACAGCGCGACCGTAGTCTCGGGCTGGGACTACTCGCTCCGACAGATCGAACACGCGCTGGAAATTGGGAAGCCGATCTGCCACTCCCAAGTTGCCGCGCCCGAAATGCGCTTCCAGCGTTGCGCGCGGAACGTTGCCGAACCAGGCCCCAGGACTCCGGCTAGGTGAATTCGGCGGCCCGGGCAGGTCACCCGCCGTTAACGGGCCCTGTGCGCGAATCCGATCCAACACCATTTGGCCGTATTCCGGGTTCTGTTCCAGGAAAGTCTCGAAACCATGTGGGTACACTCTTCGCGTGGCCATCCGATGCCGCAGCAATGGCCAAACGTCCATCGGGATGATCGACGCCTCATGGGCCCATTGCTCGGTGAACTCCCCGCTCCGGTACACGAGGTCGTCGAGTCGGGATCTCTCATAGGGGCCCAAGCGCGAGAAGAGTACCTGATAATGGGCGGGCACTAGTACGTTGACGTAGTCGATCTGCACAAGCCCGAGTTGCCTGACGCAGCGACGCAAGTGCCGTGCGTCAACTCGGCTGCCAGGACGTGGGCGATCGAAACCTTGGGCTGCCAGCGCAATGCGACGGGCCTCATTGAGTGAGAGATCGGTCCGGCGCATTGACGGGTACCCGGAAACGAAGTGCCGAGCGGTGGGTGTCTAAGACGTACCGGCTGTGTCTGGAGCAGCCATGGTCAGCGAATCGCCCGCTACTGGTATGGTATCACCTGCAACCGGTATGGTATCACCTGCAACCGGTATGGTATCACCCGCAACCGGTATGGTATCACCCGCAACCGGTATGGTATCGGCCACCGCAGCCGAGTCGACAGCCGCGGCAGAGTCGCCAGGTACCAGCGAGTCACCCGGAATCACCGAATCCTGGGCTGCGACCGAGTCGGTCGCCAATGTCGTTGCTTGCGCTGCAGCAGGTTGAGTCGCCACGGGGCTGACTGCGGGCGCCGTCACTTCTGCCTGTCCCCAACAGCGCCATGTCGCCTCGTCCTTTGCGTAGCCAACACGAGGGAGTACCTGGAATAGTGCGAGGCCCCCTCCCCAGAGGCACACAGCCAGCGCTATGACGTGTGGGATGGCCAATCGCGCCTTCCAAGTGTGGATCCCCGCCCATGCGCCAACCAGTAACACTCCCATTATTGCCAACAGATAGATTGCCAGACCGGAACCACAGGCGTACCCGTAGGGCCACTGTGTCATGGCCACCGCAAGGATCACCCCCGCCGACACGCTTATCCATGCAACTAGCGGCGAGTGCCGGCGAATTGCATCTCCAACGGCCTGTGCGGCGGACCGTCTACCAGGCTTTCCAGCCGGCAGAGCGGGCTTTGCCGGCTCTCCCGGTTTCGCTACTGCCTTGGGGGGTGCTTCACCTTCGTCGGGATACTGGGCAAGCAGCTTGTCGATCTTGTCCATGTCGAATTTCTTCTTGCCCACCGTATTGCCTCGCTGTTGTGATCCCACCGACAGAATGCAACGTCTCCAGTAATAAAGTCAATTACGCGGTTCGAAAGAAGAGTGTTTCGCTCGGCACCGGTAATCGAAGGGTCTCTGACGCTTGATGGGCGCCGAGGTTGTGTGTACCTGAGAGACGCTTGGGCGCGGTGCGCCTCGGGCCGCCTACTCCGAGAGGCCCCGTGGATCCCGAATTGTGCAGCCGGGGCGCCCGAGACCTCGGCGTCGCGACGGTACACACAACCTCGGCGCTAACTGTCTCGCTTTAGTCCGAGCGCAGTGACACCATGGGATCGACCTTCGCCGCGCGTAGAGCCGGTGTCACGGTAGCTGCTGCAGCAGACAGCGCAAGCAATACAATGCCAACGACGAACGAACTCGGGTCAAGCGGTGTGACCCCGACGAGCACGGATCGCATCAACTGCGTGAGTAGCAACACAACTGGTAGACCTGCTGTCACGCCAATTGCTGCGAGCACTAACCCTTCACGCATCACCATCTCGACAACACGCCTGGGCTTGGCGCCGAGCGCCACCCGAATGCCCACCTCTCGTGTTCGCTGGCTGACTGCAAACGCCGTGACTCCGTAGATACCCATTATTGCCAGTGCCAGAGCAACCGCACCGGCAATACTCAACACGGCGGAGACAACCTGGTATTGCAGAACTGCGTGGCGGGTCAAGTCTGTCATGAGATGGCTGCCAACGATAGGCAAATCCGCGTCTAACGCATGGATCTCACCTCGGATGAGCGGGAGCAGAGCGCGTGCGTCACCCCGCGTTCGAACATGAACGCGCATCGAGAGCTGGATCTCTTGGGACGACGGCGTCCAGATAAAGGGGGTCGTCCCCTCTGTGATGCTTGCATACTTGGCGTCGCGGGTGACCCCCACCACTTCGACCCACTCGAGCAGCTTGACCCTCTTGCCCAGCGGGTCCTCACCCGGCCAGAATCGATTCGCAAAGGCCTCGTTGACCATGGCGACTGGAGGAGCTGCATCATTATCCGTATCGAGGAACTCTCTCCCACTGGCAAGCGGCATCCGTATT
>JBDGXD010000310.1:0-5148 GCA_039584755.1 Gemmatimonadota bacterium | reverse complement strand
GATCGCCACAGCGCACTTCTTTCAAGCGGCGTCGCTGGTTGCCTGGTTTGCAAACATTCTCGGGCGCTCGCGGGAGGAAACTCGGTACCGCCAACTTGCCCTGAACATCAAGAGCGCGTTCGTCGAACGCTTTTTGGAGCCGGGTACCGGACGATTCGGAATCGCAACGCAAGCCGCACAGGCTACAGCCCTGCATCTGGGCCTCGCACCTGAAGGCGAAGTCGAAAGGGCTATCCAGCGAATGGTTGACGAGGTGCTCGTCACGCATGACGGCCACATCGCCACCGGAATATTCGGCACGAAGTATCTACTGGACGCCCTCTCCAGAACCGGGCATGCCGACGTGGCGTATCGCATGGTCAATGAGCCCTCTTATCCCGGGTGGGGACACATGCTTGAAAGAGGGGCGACCACGATCTGGGAGACCTGGGCCGAGAGCGACAACGTCTACTCGCAGAATCATCCGATGTTCGGATCGGTGAGCGAGTGGTTCTATAAGTCTCTCGCTGGAATTAGGCCGGAGGAAAGTGCAGTCGGTTTTGATCGTTTTCGGATCGAGCCAAGCATGCCGGCGGGCTTGGAGTGGGTAGAAGCCAGCTACGAGTCAGTGCGAGGAACCATCAGAAGTAGCTGGAGGCTCGAAGAAGAGCTGCTCTACTTCGACGTAGAGATCCCTGTGAACACAACCGCCGTTGTGCAGCTTCCGACCCGTGATTCGACGTCCGCAAGGGAAGGAGGGCAACGCCTCAGCAAGGTGCCCTCTATTCGGAGGCTAGCCGCCACCACGCCTGGAACTACGCGTTTTGAACTAGGCTCCGGGCGGTACTCTTTTACGGCAGTCGCTCCCTGAGCGAGACGAACGGGCCGCCATATTCGTCCCGCAGTTCGTCAGTACGCGCCCTTAGCTCGTCTAGCATCGCCAGATAATCGGGATTGCCCGCGAGGTTGCTGGCCTCTAAGGGGTCTTCGAGAAAATCGTAGAGTTCTTCATACACGGGAACCTGCTCGAAGTATCTGGCATACTTGAAGCGTTCCCCTCTAACGCCTTCGTGTTTCGGAATCTCCGGATGTTCGAAGAGATGCTCAACAAAGAAATCGGTTCGCCAGTCGGCCGGCGACTCTCCTGCGAGAAGTGGAGCAAGACTGCGCCCCTGCATGGAGGCCGGAACTTCGACACCGGCCAGATCGAGCAACGTTGGGGCGATATCTATGTTCAGGGCAGGCAACGAGGGGGTCGATCCTCGCAATCGATCCTCGACTCGAGGATCGTATACGACGAGCGGTACCCGTATCGACAGATCATACGGCAGCCATTTTCCGGCGTATCCGCGCTCTCCCAGGAAGTACCCGTTGTCTCCAATCAAGATGACGACGGTATTCGACACGAGTTCGAGGGACTCGAGCTCATCGAGAATACGGCCGATGGCAGCGTCGATACCGCTGATCATCCGCAGGTATCCCCGCGTCATTTGCTGCGCCTTCTCGGGTGTGTCGAAACGCCAGTACCAGCGGACTCTGTTCAGCGAAGCATCCTTTAAGAATTCCGGGAGGGCTTCGAAGAATGCCGGTTCGGAGAGAGGTGGGTCGGGTATGGCGACGTCCGAGTACTTCCCGTCCATAGCCTCGGGCCAGATGTACTGTCGTTCATCACCGTCGTCGGCGTGTGGTGCGTTGAAACTCACAGTCAGCGCAAACGGACTGGTTCGATCGGTAGATCGCAGAAACTCGACGGCGCTGTCCGCGGTAATGTCGGTCAGGTGGCGAACCGATCCATCTTCCAATTGCTTGAGGTAGGGTGCCGGTTGCAGGGGGACGTAGGTATCGAACATCGAATCCGTGGCACCCGGCTCCATCCTGACGCCGAACTTCCCGATAAACCCCGTGTGATAACCTGCATCTCTTAATACCGTGGGATAACTGCGGTCGGCATACTCGGCTGCGAGCGGTGGCGTGCCGAATGTGAATTGATGCGTGCGTTCCACCAGCCCAGTCAGTATGCTGGCTCGACTGGCGGCGCAAATGGGAGTCGTCACGAAGGCGTTTTCGAACCGAAAGCCTTGCGACGCCAGCAGATCCATATGCGGCGTCTCGAGAAACGGGTGCATGCTGCCCAGCATGTCGAAGCGCTGATCGTCGGTCAAAAAAAGCAGCAGATTGGGTCGCTGCACCACCAGTCGTTGTTGCGTATCGCAACTGACAAGCAGCAGGGCGAGTGCCAGCAACGCGATTTTTCTCATGGCAGCAATTATTGAGCTCACTGAAGGCAGGGTCAATGGACATTCAGGAAATCGTTGCTCGACGATGCGGCCATGAAATTATCAGAGAATCTGACGCGGGACGTAGGCTCAGCCCCGAGGAGTGCAACAACGCCCCCTGACGACACACTACTGCTGGTTGAGCGGGGTCCCCCGGGGATTCCGACTCAAGAAGGGGGGATACGGCATATCTTCCGGCAACACCACAACACCCGAGGTGAGCTTGAGAGGATTCTCTCCCGGGCCGGCGAAGGTCAGCTCCACGAAGAAGGCCCGCCACCCCCGATCCGGCTCATCAACCCCAACCCTGTATTGACCTCCGACGGATACGGGTAGGCTCATAGAGGTCCACTTCTCTCCAGTCACATCTATGCGGAAGTCTCGAGACTCCTCGTTGGCGACTTGCCAGAGAGTCACGGCGCTGGGCGGGGTATTCGGGTCTGTGGTTACCAGGATCTCCCCGGCATCCACGCTTAGATTGTCGCCGGTTTCGCCTGACGCGCGTGCGGGATTCAACAACTGTCGAGTGCACAGAGACGAAATGGACGTGGCGCGTTATACTGCTTCGACTGGTTCATTGAAAAACCCAGGATCGCGTTGACTCAGCCACTCATGCGCCGAGCCGTTGGGCGAACAACAAACAGGGAGAACGATAATGAGAATATCATTGACGAGCGTGTTTGTCGACGATCCGGTCAAGGCTCACAAGTTCTATACGGAAGTACTGGGGTTTGAAACCAAGGAGTTTGTACCCGATGCACAGCTGGCCATAGTCGTGTCACCGGAAGATCCCAATGGTACTGCCTTGCTTCTAGAGCCACGCGGTGATTCCTTTGCGAAGACCTATCAGGAAAATGTGTATAGTGCCGGACTGCCAATCATAGTTTTCGGCGCTGATGACGTGGCTGCGGTAAGAAAGGACCTAGAATCTCGCGGAGTCGAATTTCGAGATGATCTGGCAAAACCTGAATGGGGAATTCAGAACCTGTTCGAGGACACCTTCGGGAATCTGATAATGCTTCACGCTCATGATGTCGCCTAACGACCAAACACAGTGGACGGTAGCGTGGGCCGCGGGGTCTCCTGAATGATCGGGCAAGACCGGTCGTCACTGATTCGTTACTTACTGGGAGGCCTCCTCGCCTTTGGAGCGCTCAACGCCTTCGGTGGCGGCTACTACGGACTCTCGGGTGCCGAGGGCGTCCCCGTGGAGTTGCTAGAGAGGAGCCCATTCCAAGACTACTTCGTACCGAGTCTCGTGTTGTTCGTGGTTGTAGGAGGTTCATTCCTCTTCGCCGCCATCGCCGTGTTCGCTGACTCCCGTATTGCCCGCGTCAGCGCTTTGATGTCCGGTGTAATCGTCTTGGTATGGATCGTTGTGCAGGTCAGCATCATTGGCTACGTGTCGTGGATGCAGCCCACGACGGCCGTAGGTGGCTTGCTGATCCTGCTGTTGGCGTGGCTGCCACCTGGGCGGAGTGCGCTGCCCCGTGAATCCGCATGAGGTTCCACGGATACTACACACTACGTCACAGCCGTTCGGATGCCTGCGACCTCTCAGTCGGCCGTCGAGAGGCGGGCGATGCGGGGCCGAAACCGCTGTCGCGGACGGTTAGGTAGTGGACGCGAAGCAGTTCTTCTTCGAGCGGTACCACGGGTTTCACGACTACCCCGAGCACCTCGTCAAGGATCTTGCCGAGCATCAGTTGCGGCACTCGCCGCATGCGTCTTTGAACCCAATCAGCTGGACTCTTTGGCACATCGCACGCTGTGAGGATGTGGGCGTGAACCGGCTGCTCAGCGATCATGCCCAGGTATTCGACGACGGCGGATGGCAGAGCCGCCTGGGGGTGCCAGGTCGAGAAATCGGGACGGGCATGTCCAAGGCACAAGTAAAACATTTGTGCGAGGTGATCATCCTCCCCGAACTATTCGCCTACCGGGCTGCGGTGACGGACCGCACCGTCGCGGCGGTCGGCGCGTTGCCGCTCGCTGAACTGGATCGTGACTTGACACAGAAGCGATTACGGCAAGTGCTCGTCGCTGAAGGAGCTGGTGGCACCGTGGCGGAAGACATTGTCCAAGCCTACCATGGCCACACGAAGGGGTGGCTCCTGGGACACCTCGTACTAACGCATTCCTTCTATCACATAGGCCAAGCGTTTGGCGTGCGCGCCATGCTGGGTGCGCCCAACCCATGGTAGCGGAGCTGGGCCGCAGTGACACAGAAGAGAGGGAAGATGGCTGAGAAGGTTGTGGTCGTGGAAGCACTTGCATTTGAGGGCATCGTATACGGACCGGGTATGGAGATTCCGCACGACGTGTGGCTGCGAGTAGCCGTGCGGGACCGGAACAAACTGCTGAACACCGCAAGCTGCGAGGAGGACCAATTGTGAAAACGGTACTGCTGGGTTTCAAACGTCACATGTTACCTATCCCGCAAGCGCTCTTCCAAAGGGCGATGAAGGCGGGTGCCAACAAGACCCATCGTGCCCTTGGGGGACTCGACGACCAGCAACGACGCGTTCACCACTTCGTGGTTCGAGATCTGCCTCGTCTGGCCGAACCTATGCCACCGGAGCACATCGCCGAGGCCCTGGACATGGACCTCAATCGTGTGATCGAGATCGTCGACGAGCTCGAGCGACGCCTGATCTTCCTGTTCCGGTCCGGAGGGCGCGACGTGGTGTGGGCCTATCCGGTGACGGTGGCCGAGACACCCCACTGGATGGCCTTTAGTACCGGCGAACGCCTGAACGCGGCCTGAGGTGCCGACGCCGTGGCGACTCCCTTCGTGCAAGGGAAACTCAGGAACGAAGCGCTCTCCTTCGAGATCGGCACCGAGTGCTCGTGTTGCGCTCGGCGCATCGGCTTCACGATGAGGCACGATCTC
>JBDGXD010000309.1:0-6478 GCA_039584755.1 Gemmatimonadota bacterium | reverse complement strand
GGTTGGGCCAGTAACACCTATCGCTTCCCTCGTACCATATCATCCAGTTCGCTGTTAGCTTAAAAGGTTATGAACTCAACAGCCATACGCCAGTCATTTGTCGACTTCTTCAAGTCGAAGCGGCACACGCATATCCAATCAGCATCGTTGGTGCCAGCTGACGACCCGACACTTCTGTTCACCAATGCTGGAATGGTGCAATTCAAGCAGGTGTTCCAGGGAATTGACAAACGTGACTACAGTCGTGCGGTCACGGCGCAGAAGTGCGTACGGGCGGGCGGGAAACACAACGATCTGGAAGAAGTGGGACATACCGCTCGGCACCACACGTTCTTTGAGATGCTGGGCAACTTCTCTTTCGGTGACTACTTCAAGCGTGAGGCAATCGAGTTCGGGTGGGAGTGGGTCACGAGCGCTGAGTGGTTGGGAATCGATCCGGAACGGCTTTACATCTCGGTTCATCACTCCGATGACGAAGCGAGGAAGCTCTGGCGTGATGTCGCCGGGGTGAGGGAAT
The DNA here is from genome assembly GCA_039584755.1 of Gemmatimonadota bacterium. Lineage (GTDB taxonomy): Bacteria > Gemmatimonadota > Gemmatimonadetes > Gemmatimonadales > GWC2-71-9. The sequence continues at coordinate 5,961 of JBDGXD010000309.1, read as the reverse complement.
CCCGTATCTACGGCTTGGGTGACAAGGACAACTTCTGGCAAATGGGTGACACTGGACCATGCGGTCCGTGTTCGGAGATCTACGTAGACATTAGGAACCTGTTGGGTGGTGCCTCCGCCAATCAGCCGTCCGACCTTCCGCTCGATCACTTTGTTGAGCTTGCCGAGTCCGGTCACTTGATGGAGATCTGGAATCTGGTATTCATGCAGTTCGACCAGTCCCCGGATGGGTCGCGCTCTCCGCTTCCTGCCCCCTCTGTCGATACGGGTGCAGGTTTGGAGCGGATTGCGGCAGTCATGCAGGATGTTCCATCGAATTTCGATTCCGATCTGTTCACGAAGATCATCGAACGGGGTGAGGCGGTCGTCGGGGTGCCCTACGATCGCGGCCCCAAGGGTGTCAGCTACAGAGTACTTGCCGACCATGCACGTGCAGTCGCGTTTCTGCTTGCCGATGAAGTGTATCCCCGAAGCGAAGGGCGTGGCTATGTGTTGCGCCGAATTCTCCGTCGGGCTGTACGCCACGCCTATCTCCTCGGGCGCCGCGAACCCACATTGGTGCACATGGCTGACGAGGTCGTTCAACAGATGGGCTCGGTGTATCCGGAACTCAAGGAAAAGGCAGCCGAGATCCAACGCTGGACCAATGCGGAAGAGGAACGGTTTCTCGAGACAATCGGTGACGGGTTGCGCCGCCTCGATGACATCATTGCACAACCAGCCGGGACCATCGCTGGAGTCGAGGCCTTCAAGCTCTACGATACGTTCGGCTTCCCAATCGATCTGACGGAACTGATTGCACGCCGTTAGAGGCTCAGCGCTCCAAGTCGAAGCGGCCTCCCCCGGGCGACAGCAAAGGCCCCGCTGGTGCGACGCATGGACCTGAGGACGTGAAGACAAGATTCACCAGAGTCATCCCTCGTGTTCGCCAGAAGTTTGTCGGGTATGAGAAGACGGCTTCCGATACTGAGATCATTGCGTTTCGCCGCAGCGAAGACCGCCTGGCCTTGATCCTACGGGAGAACCCGTTCTACTCGGAATCAGGTGGCCAGGTTAGTGATACTGGAGTGGTGCAGGGTGAGGGATGGAATTTGCCGGTGGAGGATGTGCGTAAGGAGCACGGAAAACAAGTGGTGATTGGTGAGTACGAGGGGTGGTTCGAACCCACTGAAGTAACTGCCATTGTTGATGAACCGCGCAGGAGAGACATAGAACGAAACCATACTGCCACACATCTGTTGCACGCTGCGTTACGCAATGTTTTGGGAAAACACGTTCGGCAAGCTGGATCGGTGGTCGCGCCCGACCGCCTGAGATTCGATTTCTCACACCATGCTCCACTGACGGACGACGAGTTGGCCGCCGTGGAGGCAGAAGTCAACCGTAGTATCTGGCTGAACTCTATGGTAGAGACGTACGCGATGCCTTACACTCAGGCCATCCGGGCCGGAGCCATGGCTTTGTTTGGGGAGAAGTACGGTGACTCTGTTCGTGTAATCGACGTACCGGAGGTGTCGCTGGAACTGTGCGGTGGTACGCACGTGCGATCGACCGGGCAGATCGGTCTGTTCCACTTCACACATGAAACCGGCGTGGCGGCCGGCGTCAGGAGGATCGAAGCTGTCACTGGTCCAGGAGCTTACGCGTTTGTCAAGGAATTGGGAGATCGCATCGACGAGGCCGCTGGCACTTTGCGCACTAGCCCGGAGCACGTCGCTCGGAGAATCGAATCGTTGCTTGATGAGAAGAAACGATTGGAACGCCAGGTGGAGGAGCTACTCAAGGCTGGGAGTGGCGAACTGGGAGGCGCCGAGAAGCACACGGTCGGTGACGTTACGCTGGTAATCGAAGAGTCTTCTCTCACGGACCGGGCACAGATCGGGTTGGTAGTCGACAACTTCCGTGACCAGAATCGAAATGCAATTGAACTCTTGCTGATTACGGGTGACCGACCGGGGTTGCATGTGGCAGTTACTGACGACCTCATCTCAAAGGGTATCAGAGCTGGAGATTTGGCGAATCGGTTGGCAGCGGTAAGTGGTGGCAAGGGAGGCGGGCGACCGCACTTCGCATCTGCCGGTATTGGAGATCAATCCAAGATAGCAGAGACCCGTGAGAGGGCCCCCAAGATCATAGCAGAAGCACTAGGAGTGAAATTCAACTGACGGACCTACACAGCTGGCTGGAATCGCGTATCGCTAATGCCCCGCAGCCGCTCCGCGCACGCGTCTTGGAAGCCGCGAAGGCGACGACTGACCTGGGCGTTCCACCCCATCAAGGTGGCAGGGAGTCCGGGGAGACAGGGGGGGAGATCGCCCAACAGTTGCGGCTGCTTGCCGATCGGCTTCTGGAGGAAGCCAAAGCCGGGCCTCCGAATCACGATACGGCGATCACTCTACTCGCTGCCGATGCTCTCATCACTTGCTCGTGCGAACTTGTGGCCGAGATACGGCCGCAAGAGCTCGCGGAGCTATGATGGAATGCGACAAGGAAGGGAGTGCGTGTCTGGATTGGCTGAAGCATGGTTTCCAGGGCGAAGGAGCAGAGTGCAAACCACGGAGTCTATCTCGCAGCACTTCTGGAGGTTGGGGTGGCCGGGCTGATTGACGTTCACAATCATCTTCTCCCCGACATCGACGACGGATCAAGGACAGTCGCGCAATCTGTGCTCGTATTGAATCAGTTCGCTGATCAAGGGGTGACCGATGTCGTTTTGACTCCCCATGTCAGTGCTGGGGAATTAGCGATTGACAAGGATGATCCGTTGGAGAGGCGAGATGTTGCGCTTACCCTCCTAGGCCGTGAGGCACCCGACGTTCCTCGCCTGCATCTCGGGTTTGAGATAATGCTCGACGTTCCGCTATCGCTGGAGATTCTGGATGATCGGCGATTCTCTTTGGCTGCATCGCGGTACTTCCTGGTTGAGTTCTACATCTCGGTTTCCGAAGATGACGCGACTTCCTTGTTGCGAGGCTTGTCTGGATACGGTGCGATACCGGTAGTGGCTCACGCTGAGCGCTACAGGAATTGCAGCGTCAGGGTAGTGTCCAAGTGGAAGCAACTGGGGGCCAAGATATCGGTGGATGCGACGACCCTAGCTCGGTCCAATCACCGTGGCAAGGTCGCACGTCAACTGCTTGGCGCCGGCCTGGTGGACCTGGTGGCGGCGGACAACCATGGTGATGATCGGGTTATCAGTAATGCCGTTCGGTTCTTGTCTGAACATGGGTCGGCACATATCGGCGAATTGCTCGCGGGACGAAACCCCCAAGCGATTCTAGACGACGCTGATATGGCTCTGGTGCCGGCGGTGCCATTCCGAGACACCATGTGGTCGAAGATCAGCCGCTTCATTGGCAGGTGACGGGACAGGAGATGACATTGATCGATACCGTTGGCAAAGTGGCGCTTGTGACCGGTGGGTCGCGGGGAATCGGAGCGGCGACGGCGGAGATGTTGGCTGAGGCTGGCGCTTGCGTTGCGATCACGTATCTATCGCGTGAGGAAGCTGCGGAGAGGCTGCTCGCGAAAATCTCGCTTGGCAGCACGTTGGAGGCGGAGGGTGGTACTGCTCGACCGCCTATCGCCATACAGGCCGATGTGTCGCGCCGCGAGGACTGTGAACGTGCGGTCGAGAAGACGGTGGCTGCGTTTGGTCAATTGGACATCTTCGTCGCCAACGCGGGCGTCTGGCTGCCTCATGGTGTGCCGCTCATGGAGATGCCCGACAATCAATGGCGCAATACGCTCGCGGTGAACCTCGACTCGACCTTCTACGGTTGTCGTGCGGCTCTGCTAGCAATGAAGTTGAATTGTGATGGAGCAGATGAGGGCCGCTGGGGTCGGATCGTGGTGGTATCGAGCACTGCTGCTCAACGGGGTGAAGCGTATCATGCAGACTACGCCGCAACAAAAGGGGCCGTCAATTCCTTTGTGAAATCACTTGCCGTGGAGGCGGCTCCATCTGTGACGGTAAATGCCGTCGCACCCGGCTGGGTGGATACCGAAATGTGTGAAGTGCCCTTCGGCGAGGATGAAGGAAAGGGTAGACGCGAGATAGAAGCTGGAATCCCGCTGGGTAGAGTCGCGAGTGCGGCAGACGTCGCGGGACCGATTCTGTTTCTCTGTTCCGGACTCGCAAGGCACGTGACGGGGGAGATACTGAATGTGAATGGGGGAAGTGTCTTGTGTGGATGATGGTGGCTGGAACCTGACGGTGTCATTCCCCGCCGCGCTTCCGATCCCGCAAGAGGTGCTCGGTATTGCAGAAAAACTCGAGGACGCTGGGTTCGAGACCTGGTGTGTCGGTGGTGCCGTAAGGGATAATCTGCTCGGCTATCCCAACAAGGACTTCGATCTCGCCACAACCGCCACTCCACCCCAAGTCCGCAAACTCTTTCGACGCACAATCCCACTGGGAATCGAACACGGCACAGTCGCTGTTCTAGACCGCAAACGGGTGACCCATGAGGTCACCACGTTCCGACGTGACGTCAAGACCGACGGTAGACACGCCGTGGTGGAGTTCGGCGTTTCATTGGAGGAAGATCTGGCTCGCCGAGATTTCACAATCAATGCGATTGCGTACCACCCAGTTAAACTGGAATGGAGAGATCCGTTTGGGGGGGCAGGCGATCTCGAGGCAAGGATGATACGGTCCGTTGGAACCCCGGAGCATCGGTTCCGCGAGGACTATCTCCGCATCCTCAGAGCTCTCAGGTTCGCCGCCCGCTACGGTTTTGTAATAGAGCCGAGGACGTGGGAAGCAGCAAAGGAGGCTGTTGCGGGCCTGCAACACCTCTCGGCTGAGAGGGTCAGGGAGGAGTGGTTTGGGGGGCTTCAGGGGGCGCAGCGCCCCACTGACCTGGTTCGACTCTGGATGGAGGTGGGAGCTCTGGAGGTCTGGCTGCCGGAACTCGCGAGCGCCGAGCTGGGAGTCGGGTCGGCTGATTTGTCTGTAATCGACCGGATTGGAGGGCGTCATCCCGTTCTCATCACTGTTTACCTGTCGCAGAACCCTGTGGCTACGCTCACCAGACTGAGATGCTCAAACGCCGATATCGAGCGAGCAAGGGTGATCACGCGACTGTTGGTCACGAGTCCCGATCCCGGTTCGCCCGCAGATGTGCGGCGGTGGATGGCCGCAGCAGGTGGGTACATCGATGAGCTGGTCGCAGTCAAGGCTGCTGAGGGTTCCGGGGCGAGACTGCGGATCGCAGTGGAGCATATCCGTTCAACAGGCGCTCCGCTGACGATTGGGGACCTGGCCATCGACGGAGCCGATCTAATCGCTGCAGGCCTCGAACAGGGCCCAGAGCTGGGCAGGGTCCTCAAGGAACTGTTAGATCGAGTTCTGGATGAGCCAGGGATCAACACTAAGGAAACATTGCTGCGACAGGCTCGCGAGTTGGTCAAGTCCGGTCCGGCCAAGAAACGGCCGAGAATCCAGGACTCTGGTTAGGGAATGGTGCAATGACAGCTTTGACCTACGCGGTCTTGGCCGCTCTGGGCAACGTGTTGGGTGGAGTAGTAGTGGCCAAAGGAGCCAGGCTCGGCTTGCGGATGATCTCGGGTTGTGTGGCGTTCGGAGCGGGATTCATGCTTGCCGTGGCTCTTGCTGAAGTCTTGCCAGAAGCCTTCGAGACCGGAGGCCGGTCGGCGGCGCTCTACGTCCTGCTCGGATACCCCCTGGTTCCTTTGTCGCAACACACCGTCACCGAGCACTTCCATTTTGGAGAAGAAACGCACGAGGTGACACACCAAGCAGGTGTCACGGCTCTAATCGGCTTGCTGCTTCACACGTTCTTTGATGGAGTCGCCATTGCGAGTGGGTTTGCCGTGAGTAATGAGCTGGGAATCCTCCTGTTCCTTGCCATAGTGCTCCACAAGCTGCCGGAGGGTGTTACGATCGCCAGTGTCCAGATAGCGGGAGGTACCGAGCCCAACCGAGCGGTCGGTAGCG
>JBDGXD010000308.1:0-5251 GCA_039584755.1 Gemmatimonadota bacterium | reverse complement strand
TCACGTCGATGCGGTACAAGCGCGATGGGACCTTGACGCTGCTGGCGGATCCGTCGATCCGCGACAAATCCCAACTCTTCATCGTGCCAGCGGCGGGTGGTGAGCCGCGGCAGATCACCGATCTCCCGTTCAATGTGAGGGAAGCGGTGTGGTCTCCGGACGGCCGTACCATCTTCTTTGGCGCCAATCCGGAAGAAGACAACGAGCACAACCAGGAGAACACTGGTGAGCTGTATGCGGTATCGGTCGACGGCGGTGAGCCGCGGGTCTTGACCACTAATCCGGGTTCCGAGAGCAGCCCCGCGATCTCGCCGGACGGACGGTCCATGGTCTTCTCGCTCTCGGTCAATCGTGACACCCAGACAGAACTGATGATCGTTGGATTGACATCGAACGGAGCCTTCGACGGACAGCCGCGCATGCTCACGGGCGACTGGGATCTTTCGCCGAGGGGGGCTTCCTGGGTTCCGGATGGTGGGTCTATCCGGTTCACGGCCGGTATCGGTGGCAATTCCCACGTTTTCGAGGTCGATGCCGATGGCGGGCCGGTGCGTCAGGTCACGACCGGCGATCGCCGTGTCTCGTCCGTCACGACTAGCCTTGACGGAGGCGTCATGGCCTACACCTCCACTGATGCCGTGACCCCTGCCGAGGTCTTCGTGTCCCGCGGCGACGGATCCAATGAGACGCGGCTCACCTCGTTCAATGACGAGTGGCTGGCTAATGTCGTGCGGATGCCGGCGGAACGGTTGACATGGCGGGTAGCTGACGGGACGGAGATCGAAGGCTGGGTCATCAAACCGGTTGACTACCAGCACCAGCCGGGGACGAAGTATCCCATGATCCTCAAGATCCACGGCGGCCCCTACGGCGCGTATGGGAACACTTTCTTCCAGACCTTCCACGTGTTGTCCAATACGGGGTTCTTCGTGCTCTACCCGAACCCGCGAGGGTCGACAGGCTATGGCCACGCATACCAATGGGCGACACGTGGCGCGTGGGGGGAAGTCGATAGCGAGGACTACTTGGGTGGCGTCGAGGCGGCGATCGCCAAGTACTCTGACATCGATCCCAGTCGGGTCGGCGTCGCAGGCGGTAGCTACGGTGGTTACATGAGCAACTGGCTCAGCTCGACTACCGATCGATTCAGCGCCGTGGTGACCAGTCGTTCGATCACGAACTGGGAGAGCTGGTATGGTGACTCCGATGCGCAGGGTCTCACTGACCATGCGTTCTTTGGGCCGCCGTGGGAACAAAGGGAACTGTACCGCCGGCTCTCACCCATCTCGTATGTTGAGAACGTAACGGCTCCCACGTTGATCATTCACAGCGAGAACGACTACCGGACTCCGATAGGAGACGGCGAACAGTGGTTCATGGCGCTCAAGAAACGTGGCGTGCCGGTGGAGCTAGTACGTTACCCGCGATCATCGCATGGTCTTTCCCGCACCGGCGAACCATGGCTGTTGGTAGACCGCCTGGAGCGGATGCGGTCCTGGTTCAGGCACTGGCTGATCGATCAGCCGCAGAGATCAGCGACGCCTTAGGCCTCAATCCCCTCCCCACCAACTGGAGAGGGGAACGCCGAGGTAGAACCCGTTGCTACAGACCCCCATCCTTGGTGGGGGTCTTCTCGTCGAGTTCGAGGGCAGCTCGACTTTCTCGTTCCAGACAAACTTCCCGAACCACTGCCAGTTGTACCACGTCGCGGCTAGACGTTCCTTCGGCTTGGTAATGCCGTGGCCCAACCCCTTGTAGACGATCAGCTTCGTCACCACGCCGACGTCCTGGAGCCCCTGGTACAACTCGCATGCGTTGGGGATCGGTACGCGGCGGTCGAACTCGCCATGCTGCATCAGAGTTGGCGTCTCGGCATCATTGATGAATGTCATTGGAGATGTCTGGGCATAGATCTCACTATCCTCCCGTGGCGTGGCCTTGAGGTATTGTCGCGTGAATGGGTGGATGTCGGTGTTGACGTAGTACGTCACCCAATTCGAGATCCCGGCACCGACCGAGATCGCCGCAAAGCGAGCGGTCGTCGTCAGATACGCTGATATATAGCCGCCTTGGCTCCATCCCATAGCACCGATGCGATCGGTGTCAACGGTCCCCTGGGAAACCAGGTGGTCGACGCCGCTGAGGACATCCCACATGGATCCGAACTCGGGAGCGACCCGAGCGCAGCATACTGACGACTTACAGCATACATGGTCAGTTCTCCTTTGGTATGTGGTCCGGATGGACCAAGACCACCTTTCCCAAGTTCTCTCTTGCGTGAATGTATCGGTGCGCCTCGACCGCGCCATCGCGGTTGAGGGGAAAAGCGCGGTCAACTACCGAGTGTAGTTCTCCGGCAGTTATCCTGCGGTAGATCTCTTCCAGGACCGTTCGCAGTACTCCAACTTCCTTCGTCTGCAGGTGCAATAGGTGCACACCGAATATGCCAATGTTCTGTTGTATCAGGGAAAGCGGGTGAATGAGCGGCATACGCAGCCAGGCTCGGGCTGCCCGGAGCCAACTCCGTTTGCGTTGCGGCATGGCTTCGCTGAATCCGTAGAACACGAGGCGTCCCAAGGGAGCAAGTAGCCGGCGGCATGCCGCAGTAGCACGCCCGCCTATAGAATCGAGAGCGACGTCGATACCACGTTCCCCGACCAGGCGCAACACGTCGGGCTCCCATTTGCCACGCGAGTCAAAGCACGCTTCGGCTCCGAGATCATCCACGACATAGCGCCGCTTTCGCTCGTTCCCGGCGGTACCGATCACACGCAGTCCCTGTCGTACCGCCAACTGTACTGCCGCGGTTCCGACTCCGCCGCCAGCTCCCAAGACCAACGCCGTTTCGCCTGATCGCGCGTTCGCCGTCTCGAATAGGCACACCCAAGCCGTGAGAAACACGACCGGAATGGCTGCAGCCTCTATTGGAGTGAGTGAGTCAGGGTAACGGAACAACTGGACGGTTGGTGCTACCACATCATGCGCGTAGCCACCGTAGCGCAGCAGTGCGACGGCCCGGTCACCCTCTCGCCAATCGGTTACCTGAGATCCCACATGAGTGATCTCGCCGGCCACTTCAAAACCGGGGCTGTACGGTCGAGGTGGAACAGTGTCATAAAGGCCGGCCCGCATGAACAAGTCCGCGAAGTTTATTCCGGCCGCTTGGACCCTCAATCGAACTTCAGTTGGGCCGAGATCTCGCAGTGGCACTTGTTTCTCGACGAACACCTCGGGGCGGCCGTGGCGTTCAATGAGAATGGCGCTGGTGGTGCTGGTCGTCATGCCATGAAGAGTACAGAGTGCAGAGTACAGAGTACAGAGTACAGAGTACGGAGTACAGGGAGCAGTTCTTTCCCTTCTCCCTGCTTCCCCTCCTAATCAAGGCGGGGCCGGGTGGTGGGGAACAGAAGATTAACCAGGTAAGGGAATACGATGGGCGCAGGTGGTGTTCATGGAGATTTCCCTTATATTGCGCGCTCGCTACGGACAACGGAGTCACCAATGCACCGACATCACGCTCTCGTGGTGGTGCTCAGCACTGCCATGGCCTGTACTTCGGCGGATCAGGCCGCGGAAGAGGTCACCACATCCTCCATCCCGGATGCGATTCTCGGTTTGGCCCCACCGCCGGGTGGAGAGTCTGTCCACTACGTTCCGGGAGACACGGCTAGCCGTGGGTATCTGGCAGTACCGGAAGGAGAGGGGCCGTTCCCAGCGCTCATTCTCATCCACGAGTGGAACGGACTGGTTGATCGAGTGCGGCAGGTTGCCGATGCCTTTGCGGATGAGGGATACGTCGCTCTGGCAGCGGACCTCTATCGGGGCCAGACGGGCAGCGACCGTGACGAGAACGTGGCCCTGATGCAGGCGGCTCGCGAAGACATGGAGGCCGTCATTGCCAACCTCGACGCGGCGCAGCAGTTACTGCGCGAGCGGTCCGACGTGACTGGCAAGGTCGGCGTGATGGGTTGGTGCTTTGGTGGTGGAATCGCGCTCAGCTATGCTCTTGGCGGCGAACAACATGATGCGACGGCGATCTTCTATGGCTCTCTCATCGAGGATCCTGCTGTCCTGGCGGGACTCAATCATCCGGTCTACGGGACGTTTGCCGAGATGGATCAGGGGATACCGCCGGACCAGGTCGAACGGTTTGCGGCCGCGCTCGATTCAATCGGAATCGATAACGACATTCACGTCTACGACGCGGTGAATCACGGATTCTGGCTGCGTGTCGATCAGGATCGTGAATTGAGAGAGGAACCGGCTCACGATGCCTGGACCAGGCTGAAGCGGTTCCTCAGTCGCGTCTTGGACTGACGAGGCGAGACTCTTCCGTTTGCTCGACAATCGTCCGGGTTGTTTTCACCCGGACGACCATAGCTTGCCGACTTCTACCTTGTCACTCTCCGTCGAGATTTCGGGTGCGCGCACGCGAAATGGATGCGATGTGTGGGGCGCGTGAGCTGTGGATCCATCAACCGAGTAGTTGACTCAGATTCAACACTGCCGTCCTGACCGCCATGTAGCCGAAGAAGAAGAGAGTGGCGGCGAGCACCAAGTTGGTGATCCACTTGCTGCGGAGTTGCTGCCCGACCCACTCGGCGCGGTTGTTCATCAGTAGCAGGGTTAGGGCAAGGAGTGGCATGAACAGCGAGCCCAGCACGGCGTAAGTCAGCTGAGCCCGTTCGACGGTGAGCCACAACAGTGGAAGTGGGATCACCGCTATCAGGTAGAGATAGATGCGATAGGGAACCGTGCTTGACAGGTCGGTGACGTCCGTGTTGTCAGATTTGGCATTACGATTCACGTATACGAAATCTGCAAACAGGTAGGGAACGCTCTGCCAGACGATGTTCGTGACGATCTCCATTTTCTTCCCCTCCTTTCCCTCCTTCTCCTCCCAACCTTCCTAGACCGGCTACCTTTAGCCCGACTTCAATCGCGAGTGCCGTACCCTGAAGCTGTCCCAAAAAGGCATTTTCGTATTCTGGCTTCCCCTTGCCGCTACATGGATCATGATGTCGGTGGAGGGGCCGTTCCTGGCTGCTATAATCGCCCGACTGGCGGATCCGAAGTTCAACTTGGCTGCCTATGGCGTGGCGTTTGCTTTTGCCTTGTTGGTGGAAGCGCCCGTGATAATGATCATGAGTGCGTCTACTGCGCTAGCCAACAACGCCACGAACTTCCGCAGGCTCCGCACCTTCACATACGCTCTGAATGCGGCGATTACGGCCGCAATGCTTGTGTTGTT
>JBDGXD010000307.1:0-5252 GCA_039584755.1 Gemmatimonadota bacterium | reverse complement strand
GACCGTGTGCTCATGAAAAACACCCGCGCGGTGCATCCGATTGTACAGGGTCCGGTGTGCCGACTCGAGCACGAGCCGGATGCGTCTGTAAATCCGTTCGTCGGCCCGGGTACCCGTCGTGTCGATGTAGGCCAGCGCTCCCTCGATCTGTTCCAGAATCGTCAAGGCATCCGCGGCGGCGAGAAACTCGGATCCTGCGACCGGGACCAGCACTGGCGATGTGTGCGCCGTGATGACCTCAGGCCGGTCCTGATAGTGGCCGCGAACCAGCAGTGCCAGCCATGAGCTCTTGTCGATCCGGACCGACCAGGTCCCTTCGTCTCTTTCCGGATCGACCTTCTTCTGATCCCTTATCTCACCGTTCACGACGAGCTCGACCTTCGACATGGGAATCGTGACGCTGGCAACGTTCCATTCGACACTCACCGTGCCGCCCGTCGCTGCCATCTCGATCGACGAGCCGGGGGGCCGTCCATCAACGGAGAAGTCAACCAGCGGACCATAGGTGACAAACGTCTGTCCGCGGCGGACAGCTTCCTTCCAGGCGTCATAGGTGAATGCCTCACCGTTCTTCAGGCGGGCGTACGTGCGAATGGCCCCGACTGCTGTCGCCGCGCTCATCTTGTCAGTGCCGCCGACGGCCGCGACGAAGTATCCACAGTTCAGGAAGCGGTACCAGTCGCAGAGCGAGTATGGATTGATACCGGAGTACAGGTCGCTCCATGAGGTCATCTCAACCCCGTCGACTTCACCGAGCACGATTGAAGCAGCGTTCTCCAGTCGCGGCATTGGGAAGTGCGGCAGGACCACAACGCCGTTCTGCTGTTTGCACTGTCTCGCCCATTCCGTGAGGAGCACATCGACAGCATCGCCCAGTGCAGACTCGTCAGGGCCTCCGGTGGTCATCGGGACAATGATGTTTCCCTCATATCCGAGAAGCGAAATGTGCCCCATCACATGCTGTCGATTCTCGGTGCCTACACGAACCAGGTATTCCCCATCGCCACCCGATTCGACAGATCCGTGAGTCAGCTTCCCGTCGAAATCGCCCACGTTCGTCATCAACTCGCCCCACTGGCTAGCGAGGAGGTTGACGACGTTCACGCCCTCGCCAGAGCCTTCGATCAGCGCAGAGCTGGGCGACAGGAAATGCACGTGGGTGTCGGCGGAAACCCAGCCTCTGTCTCTCCACGGCAGGATCCGCTCGAGCTCGATGGTGAGTTCCTTGGTTCCCTCCTGGACTTCGAGAGCCTTCCGGACCGGCCTGATTTCGAACCCCTTCGACACCTCGACGAATACCTTGCCGACGGGCAGACGGATAAGTGTCTCGCCAGGGATGTAGGTGCAGTAATGCCCTCCCCAGTTGGAATAATCCACGCTGTAGTCCTCGAACCAGGCCGTGTTCGGAGTTCGGTGCCGATCCAGCGGCGCGAGGTACTCTCCTGCTTCTCCGTGCACGTGGAGTTTGGCCGGAACCGGTCGTCCTCCCCTGCGCTCCAGCACCCGGATCTTCACTAGCTGAGTGGCTGGAGCCACAGGCCGCAGGGGCCCGGATCCAACAGCCGCCACGGCTATCTGCCTGCCGTCGGCCAGCCAAAACCGAGCCTCCGGATGCGCCGCATATTCCACGAGTACGTCTCGCGAGGACATGTCCGGCGGCTTGTTGTTATAGCTGTTGGCCCATGCCTTGTCCGGGTACAGCAGGACGGCTGACGCAGAGATGACCTGCCCAAGGTCGAGCTGGATATCCTTCAATAGACCGTGCTCATCCAACGTAGGATCGAACTCGGCGCCTTCGGAAAGTCGGAGGATTGCCTTCCGACGCGGTAGCCAACGCAGTGGATTGGCACTGACGTCACCCGCCGATATGGCCGACAAGAGCACTGTACCGGACACTGGTTCAAACCGGAAGCCGACTATGGTCTTTTCAGGGTCGGGGTTTTCCCAAGCCCAAAGCCAGTTCACCCAGTACCCCGAGTCGGGCATCGCCACGCGGTATTGACTATAGCCCCACGAACGGGACTCCTGTTCATGATGAGGGCGCACGGGGAATGCCTTGTGATGCGCCACCGCCTCAACACAATTCGCTCCCCAGCTGCGCTGAAACATCCCGACCTCGTGTTGGCGGCGTACGGACAGCCTGAGCTCAGATCCGTCCGCGAAGAGCGCGACATAGTCGGCAACATGCTCCCGGAGACGCCCCTCGCCGCGCCGGGGTGCAGGGTACAACCCTGACGCATCCGGCTCCTGAGACACAACGTCCGTCGTGTGCATAAACACCCAGAATCGACTTGCTACCGGGCTGAACCTGACGCTCACCGGTGCGTCCTGAAGTAGGCACACCGTGTCCCCTACCGAGAACGGAATACCCCAGGCAGTGACCTCTCCATTGGGAGCCCGTCCAGCGGAATCCGACATCCGGTCAGAGATTGCCTGGCTCCCGAGTTGGTCGAGACCCACGTTGCCCCTGATCGGCACCGGCTCGAACAGCGGGGAACGTGGACCATCCTGAAAGCGGCCGTACCGGCTCTCGCGCGCTTGAGTGCCAGGTGCAACTGCGGGGGAATCAGCGTTCCTCGACGAGCCTGCTCCTACTGCCAGAGGCGACGCACCGAGGAGTTGCAGTACCTGGCGCCGCGTGAGATTCTGGGTGCTCATGGTTTCGCTCCGGATGGTTGGCTCAGAAAACCGTCGGGGGGGGTCTCGCCACCGAGGATCGCAGAGGTTCGGAACGCGTAAGCTTGGCAGCAAGCTTGGGGTCGCGCTTGCAGTCCTCAGCGAGGTACACGGTTGCCATGCCACCGCTACCGAAGTTCGCGCTCGATGGAATAGCGGTCAGCTAGAGCGGCTTTGAGGCGGTCGAATGGCTCGGCCATCGGAGACGGCCTCCCGATAGGTCACCGGATAAGATGAGGCTTGGATCAAGGGAAGGCCAGCAACCTCAGCAGCGGGCCGGTCGCACAACAACGTGGATTGTCACGACACTACCCGAGCGGTCTGTCCAGACCTCTATACTGCAGCGCCTCGGAGACATGCACCGACTCGGTCGCTGAACTGCCTATTTCAGAACGGGGCCGCCCGTCACCCAGGACGCGTGCCGGGTCGGCGCGCGCCTTCATCAAGTACACGCCTAGCCGGCGCGTGCCAACAGCAAACTCTGTACTATGAGAACAAGAAGACTGATATCCGTATCGTCAGGCGGATCCTTGTGCGTCGTGCTTTCGCATTCGCTCCAATCGCCTCTCAAGTTCACCGGGGATTAGCAGCCGGTCGGCAATAGCTGCAACCTCCTCTGCCTCCTTCCACCCAAGTTCCAGAAGCGCCAGGTCACCTTGCATTGCGATGCGCTCGTTTTCCTCGTTGACAGCCATCTCGACAGCAAGGCGAAGTTCAGCCGGATACCTTCGTAGCGAGGCGACATCCTGCGGACCATCCGCTTGCTCTTCCATCCCGTACGACTGGCCCGCCCTACCCCACTAAGCTTACAGCCGCGACTGGACGCGGCAGCAATCCGCGTCAATCCGCATTCGTCCGCGGAATCAGCGGCATTGATCCGCGGCACTAGGGACAGGTGGCCGAGTGGTCGAAGGCGCGCGCCTGGAGAGCACCAAAGAGCAACACTGAATAACGACAAGATGCCGTGATTTAGCGGTGGAATGCCGCACCTGCCATAGCTGAACCCTCAGATGTCGTACTTTGCCGCACTAAACCGACAGACGCAACAATGGCGATCACTCAAGATCCGCGCCCGCGATCCTACTCTACGATTGCATCAAAGATGTAGTCCTCTATGACGGTGTAGAAGTTGATCGGCCTGTCATCCCAATACCCGCCGGCAGTGAAGACGATGACAATCTCGAATTCGGGCACGACGAAGATGTATTGTCCTCCCCATCCGAGGGCACGGTAGTAGTTGACTCCGCGCTCCCCATATGGGGAGCTTCCCAGCCACCATTGATAGCCGTAGCCGTACAACGTCCTATAGTTGCCGATCAGCGGTATCGACATCTCTGTCGAGGCGTCCACCCATGACGATGAGATGACCTGCTGCCCGTCCCACGATCCGCCGTTCAAGTAGAGCTGGCCGAACTTGGCCATGTCGCGTGGTCTGAGAAACAAGCCGCCCGAGGCAAACGTGATCTCATCTGCAAGAGCTAATCTGGTCCAGTGGAATGCATTGATGCCGAGCGGCGCGAACAGATACCTGTCAGCAAACTGCGTCAAGTAGTCCGACTCAGATACCCGCCTCACAACCTCGCCCAGCAGATTGGTGTCGCCGCTGTTGTAGAGGAATTCCGACCCCGGCGTGGACACGAGATCGCGGCCCAGCAAGTAGCGGAGCGGGTCGGAGGTGCTAAACAGCTGAAAGTGCGAATCGCGCGGATCGTCAAAGCCGTACTCGAACTCGTTCCAGTCATAGCCGGAACACATCGCGAGCAGGTTGGCAAGAGTGATCCCTTCATTGTCTCCGTTCTTCACGTCCCCGTACTCAGGGTAGAACGAGAACACTGGCTCTTCCACACCGTCGATCAGCCCTCTGTCCATCGCGATCCCCACCAACGCGGATGTGACACTCTTGGACACCGACGCCAGATAATGCAGCGTCTCACGATCGAATTCCCGCTCCTCGAGAGTCAGGCTTCCATCGTAGGACATGTCCATACCGTCCCAATACACCTCGAACACCAGCCGTCCGTCCCTGACAATCAGGATGCTGTGAATCATGTGGTCTTCCGTAGCCGCGATCGTGCTCAGCATGTTGTCCAGCGGCTCCCGTGACATTCCCACGGCCTCGACCGCCGCGGTCCGCCAGCCGTCATTCGTCTGTACTGGAGCTACATAGCTGTCTCGCGGGTCTGTGGAAACGTCGCAGGCTGCCGCAAGAGTGAGGGCAAGGACAAGTACTCGGACCTGATGCGGGATTCGACGGCTCATGATCGGCCTCCCTCCGGTCGTTCGCTTGGCACTCTAATCGGCGTAGGGGGGGGTGCTTCCGATTAGTACACGAATGGCGGGAGGTTTGTTGCCAAGCGAGTCAGGGGATGAGGCGTCGTGGGACCAGTTCGACACTCAAAGCGCATAGGCGCGCGCGCCTGGAGAGCTAGGCGGCTCAACCCCAAATCGCGACATCGTGTCGTCGTTTCCCTACCAAGATGTCACAATCTGCCGTTCTAGATAGACACCTCGATCGACACCACCGTCACCCTCTGTAATTGAATCGACACCTTGATCCATATCCAGCCATGATCGAT
>JBDGXD010000306.1:0-8377 GCA_039584755.1 Gemmatimonadota bacterium | reverse complement strand
GTGTGAGTCCAAAGTAGTAAAAAGCTTCGCCGTCTCTGGGGCTGGTATACGCCGCCGTAACTCGCTGGAGTGCAGTCTGCAATCGTGCCGCTGCGTCCTCGAGTCTGCCTTCTTTCAGTCGACCGATGCCAAGCGCGATGCTGGATCGTGAGTGGTCGGGATCTCGCCGCAATGCCTCTTCGTAGTAATCCGTTGCCTCCAGAGAAGGATTGTGAAACTGCTCGAGACGTTGGCCAGTGAGGTATAGCTCCTCAACCGACTGTATCTCGGCGGGTGGAGCAGGTGGTGTCACGATCTCCGGCATCGGTGTGTCCGGCCGCTCTGACATCTGGTAGCTAACCAGCTCGTTGCCTGCGACTGAAAGTGATGCTCGGAGAGCAGATGCATCGGTCTCTACCGGAAGAGCGACCCTCCCTACGTAGGGATTGGCGGGGTCGATGCTAAGGCTGGCATGAAACAGCAAGGAATCAGCGTTCTGGAGTCGGATGACCGCACTGTCGTGCTTGCTCGTTGTGTGGAACCCGAGCGTGACGATGCCATCCTGCAGCTCGAGGTTGACGGCTGCATCGAGGGTGGCATTCTTGACACCACCGATACCACGTATTGGATACCAGTACTGCTTCACCAGCTTACTCTCGTAAGGCTGCAGCCAGCTATAGTCGGGCTGGTTGTCGGAATAGGCTCCGGCCATCAACTCGATGTAGGGGCCATCCTCGTCGGTCAATAGACGGTCCCACATACGGCCCTGAGGACCTGGACCCCACTCCCACAGTTTCTTACCCGGAGCGATATGGTGATTTGCGAAATACACGACGCCCGCGTCTCTCTCGTGGTCATAGCCGGCTAGAAAGTCGGCCTCGTAATTCCAGGCGAAGAACGATATGGGTGATGGGTGGTTCCTCCACCAACTGAGATCGACGCTGTCGTATTCGATGCCCCGGTAAGGACCGCGCGCAATCGGCCATTCTGCGAAGTCGTTCTTGCCGTGATACGCTGCAAACTGAGTACGTGGCGGGAAGATGACTTGGTAGCCGGGTCCTGCGTGCACCGCAGGATTTGCCCAGTAGAGGAATGACTGCGCCAATGGAGTTCCGTTGTATGGCTTGATGGTGGCTTCGAAGTACGACTTCCCCGGGTGCAGCGTGATCCCGACGGTAAACTGCATCCGCTGCCTGAACTCGAGCTCTGTAAGCCAGACGGTGTGCGATCCGTCGGGTTCCTCCACCAACGCATAATCCATCGGCATGAAGCTGCGAGAGCGATGATGGTGTGGGAAATTCCACTCTATGCCACCCGATATCCATGCGCCCAACATGCCGATCAAAGCAGGTTTGATAACGTGCTGACGGTACAGGAAGTCGTACTCGTTGGTCTTGTCCCTTGCTTCAAAGACTCGGCCACCTATTTCCGGCAGCACTCCTACCTTCACATACTCGTTCTCCAGATAGACGAGCTTGTACGGTTTCTCAACTCGATCGTCGCTGAGCTGGTCCAGTAGAGGATACGGATACACCCTTCCCTGAGCGCCCTGGTATGCTCGACCGGAGTAGAAACGGGGGTTCGGGTCCGGTCTGCCAACTTGGTATGTGGGTAGTGTCAACTCCATCTCGTACGACTTGATGGAAGAGTCAGATCCACACCCGTCAACAGCGAGGGCAACCAAGACGGCAATCGACGATTGCAAGCGGTTCATTCGTGTCTTCTCACGATCTCAGGCAATATGGTGTACCATCTTCCTTCATCACTCTCGAGACGCAGCCTGACCTGACTCAAGACGTCGATTCCCAGTTGAGTCCGCTCGACGGATGCGAAGAACGGCTGGTCGGGACTCAGGTCGACCGTCCACTGGTGCAGCATCTCGCTCCCAGATTCGATCGTTGAATCGGGGGCTGACAGTAGCTGTACGGTACCGCTCCACTTGCCAGTGGGACAAAGGCCCACTCTTGCTACTTGTGTTCTCTCGTCCAACTGGAAGTTCACCGCCAACGCAGTGTCGGCGAACGTCAACCCTCCGGTGCCGTGATATGCATACATCCATTCGGTCCACGCGAGAGTGTCGCCAGCAGCCAGTGGTCTCCGCTCGTTGGGAAAGAGTTTCGTTGTCCCGCCCCACATCTCCACGTAGCCTCTGCTGGGTGATCCGGAACCCATGGGAATCTGGGTGGGGTGAGAACCGTAGGTCCAGACATCCACACCCGGTGTCTTTTCCCTGTCGAACACTCGGACTATACCCTCTTGGGTATCGTGTGAGTGAGCTCCGAAGAAGCCGTTGCTCAACCCGTCCGCCATGATGTCGCCCATCCGCTCCCAACCCCGAATGAACCGCAGCGGGTTGTCGGCCCATTTCTGAGGACTGGGCCCCAAGTTGGGTTGCCATTTCTCTGATACGATGACTTGCTCCGTGGGGATAATGAACTCGGTGCTATCGGTGAGTTCATTCAGGCCGCCTGGTGTCCACTGTGGATTCACCCAATGTGCGAACTGTACGACCTCGTCAGTCGGATTGCTGATAGTGATGGTGGCTGCGAAGAACGCCGTCCCGGGAAAAACAGATATGTCGAGTGTCTCCCGCAGCCCGGTGCCGCGTTCTATTACCTCCATTCTGACAGTCTTCTTCTCGGGGGAGTCTTCCGGTACCCGCCAGCTCCACGGCGTCGACCAGGTGGTCCCGTGTTCATCACCTGGAAGCGTATACTCGACGCCGCCAATCCACATCCACCATCCAGTGTCGTTGATTCCTTCACCTACTGTGACAGTATCGTTGCGCCACAGTAGATCGTGACCGGTGGGCTTGTAATACAAGGCGTATACCCGGCCCATGGCCGGCAACAGGGTGAGTCGAATGTATGAGTTCTCCAACAGCAGTGCTATGTGCTGCTTGTTGACGATTCTCGTCTTGTCAATCTTGGAGAAATCGACGTGCGGGTAGGGATCTCCCTCGGTGTAGTAGATGGCACGTTCGTAGTCTACCTGGGGGATGGTCAGGGTTGTCTCGGCGAGGGCTAGTGTTCCTCTGAGCGGCGGCCTCTCAGGCTGATCGGTGTCCGAGGCCCGGCAGTGCGCCATGGCTATGATCGCCGCGGCAGCGAACAGGAACATAGTGGCGGGCGACGTGCGCCCGGATTCTGCAGCAGCCGGTGCTCCGTTGCCGTGAGCCACTCCTTCGGGTGGTCCTCGCAGCGTCGTCGCGCCGATGAAGTGTGCCTTATCGTTTGATTGGTGAGGTTTAGTTCGCACACCCCATTATGTCGGCTACCGTCGTGTTGCGGAAGAACTCAGCCATCCGTCAAGAACAGTGTAAGACAACCCGCAGGCTCTCCTGCTTGACGCGTCCACCGGCATCAACCGCGCCGGAAGTAGGTGTGGCACAGATCTGGCCCGTGGGAAACAGTGTGACTCTCGAACCCGCGCTGCTTCACCAATTCGATCATCGGTGCAGGAACGAATGGTGTTATCAATCGATAGACTTCACCTGGATTCAGTGTGCCCAGCTCGGTCATGACACGATCGAGCGGATGCCCACCCTTCTGGATGATCTCACGGGCGTCCATGCTCTCGGTAACTGCGTTCTCGTCGGCCCAAATGGGTGCGTCGGCCGTGGAGTTCGACGTCGTTAGCGATTCTTGCCCTGCCGCTTCACGCAGCTTTCCAATGACGACTCCGATCGAGGCGCCATCGGCCATCGCGAGTTGACTCAGCGTGGTCGTCTTGGACGCCGCCGCCCGGAGTGCTGGGTTTTTCAGTGCACGATACGAGCGGGATAGTTCGCTGAGCGTGATCTCTGCATCAGGAAAAGCCTTCAGTAGATCGGCGACGGTGATCTCCGGGGTGATCTGAATCGGGCAGCCTTCAGTTGACATTGTTTCCTCCCTCATCGGCATAAGCGAGCAAACGCTGTTCGCCCTTCAGTGCACGCTTCTCTGTTAGGTCCTGACTCACCTCCAGGCAGCCGAGATACTCGCCGTCTTGACCACGCAACGCGAAGTACTCGATCACTAAGAATCGCTCGCGCAGAGTTATCCAGAACCGTGCGTGGTCGTGTGTTTTGGAGTGGAAATCTTCGAGGATCTGTTTCACTATGTGCACGCTCTTGGGCGGATGACAGTACTCGACTTGACGACCGAGTATTGCCCGACTGCGTGCGAAGATCCGTTCGCGGCCTTGTGTGAAGTAGCGGACCTTGTCTTCCTTGTCGACGAAAGTGAGATCGAAAGGGATCGTGTTCAGAATTGCCTGAAGCTCGGTCGGTGTGAAACTGCCTGAGGGCAACTGAATCCGTTCGCCGTCACTGGCTGCCGACGCGGCCACTTCATCAGATCCAGGCGGTGCCCAAACCTCGGTGGGATCAAACAGACAGTAACCGTACTCGTTACTCTGACGTGCGACCTCAAACCACTCCGTGTCCGACAGGGTATCGAGGCACATGGGCAAGAGAATCTGCTCTTCCTTGTCCACCATGTCTACCACGGCTGAACTAGCCGGTTGTAGCACCAGCCCGATGATGCTCTGCGCGTCTTTTGCCTGCCAGCGTTCGAGGCTTCGCAGTGTGTCTTGTGCAGCGACGAGCTTTGCACGCGCTTCATCGTGCTTGCCCCACATGACTTTGGGTGGTCCAGTAATGCCATGCTTCTCCAGGAACGGGAAGAGCAGATGCTCTTTGCGCAGGTAGTGTTTCTCGACGTCCATCAGGTTGTTGAAACGCACCTGCAGGTCACCCATCTGTGCCGTGACATCCACATCAGCGTGCGTTGAGGATACTTCGGCGTAGAGAGCGTCGATCGCCTTGGCTTCCCACCGCAGGGCCTCGTTTTCCATTTGAAATGTGTGTGCGGGATGGCCCGGGGGTGGCTTTTTCGCACCGGTTTGATCGATAGCGCCTTGCAGCGCGGCCGTGTGCATATCACATAGCCGCATCACCTCCTCGGCCGGTAACCCTTCGTCGATCAGCTGCTGCTCAACCTCGACCACGTCGTTGTACGGCACCTGGCCAAGTACACGAATGAGTTGAGGACGTATCTGCTCTGGTGCCTCACCCTTGTGCAACTGCAGAATCATATGTTTCAGGAGCTTCTTGCGCTGGGTCAATCAATCAGGTCAGCCACGGTGGTGGTGCCGAAGAACTCATCGATCTTCTGCGACACTTGACCCCACCGCTCGTGCGTGGGACAGGGGTCATCGTCGCTACACTCATCCCGGCCGAGTAGGCATTTTCTCCCTTCGCCCCGATGGTCGAACTGTGATACGATCACGCGCAGCGAGAGCTGGTCTGCCGGGATGGCCAGCTCGAATCCGCCATGCATGCCGCGTACAGACTTGAGAATTCCGGCTCTGACGAGCCGGTGGAGGATCTTCCCCATGTAGTTCGCGGGAACGTCCACCGCCTCTGCCAGCTCGACCGCGCGAACCGGCTTATCGGCGTCGTGACCTGCGAGATATGCAACCGCACGGAGCGCGTATTGAGCACTGCCGGAAAGCATGGCTCTTCCTCCGGGGTAGACCTTTGCAACGGGATGATCCGGGCGTACATTTTTGATAATCGCATGATAATGTCATGTTTAATTGATTGCAAACAAAGCAGTGGCGCTTGGCAACACTTGCACAGCCGCGTACCGACTGTATCGTAGACCCCCACTATGGCGAACACAGACAATAGGGAAGGCCAGGACGCCCACGATCGTAGGGAGTTCCTAGGCAAGGCCTCCAAGGCCGCGATGGTGGCCGGGATTGCCGGAGGTTATGGAGGTTTCGCTGCGATCTCATTGCGCTACCTCTACCCCACCAATAGAGACGATAGACTGTGGTTGTTCGTGATCGAGACGAATCGCATGAGCGTCGGCGAGTCGATTCGTTATCGCGGACCGTCTGGTGAGACGATCAACATCACTCGGCAAGCACGCAATGGCGATGGCGACGACTTCATTGCGCTCTCCAGTGTATGCCCCCATCTGGGATGCCAAGTACGCTGGGAGGCGCAGAACAATCGGTTCTACTGCCCCTGTCACAACGGCGTTTTCGATCCATCGGGTGTCGCTACAGGCGGTCCCCCGGGTGAGGCGGGACAGTCGTTATCGCGCTACGAACTCAGGGTCGAGAACGGTCTCTTGAACATCGCGGTGCCGCCAAATCGATTGGCCGGTGCCGAGCCAAAGGGAGAGATCCTAGCGGCGGACGACGGCATCGGCGGTCCGGGACACGACCCGTGCCTCTCGTGCCAGCCGAAATCCAACAATCGTACCGCGAGGGGCGGGGATCCGGGTTCGGATAGTCGTCCACGGCCGGCATGAATCCCGTCAGCCGTTGGATCGGGGAACGTCTGCCCATCTCGGGTAGACAGTTCAAAGAACTAACGAATGAGCCGGTACCCTACCATCTGAAACGCTGGTGGTTCGCCCTTGGGGGAACGCCGGCATACCTGTTCATCGTCCAGATCTTTACCGGAATCCTGCTCGCTTTCTATTACGAAGCATCGCCAGCTACCGCTTATCGATCCGTCGATTACATCACCAATGAAGTTGCCTTTGGCTGGTTCATCCGTAGCGTGCACAAGTGGGCTGCAACACTGATGATTGCTGCAGTTGTCCTGCACCAGATCCGTGTGTTCTTTACCGGAGCGTACAGGAGGCCGCGCGAAATCAATTGGTTCATCGGGATGTGTCTCCTCATGTGCACCCTGATGACGGGATTCACGGGTTACAGCCTCGTGTTCGAGCAACTCAGTTTCTGGGGAGCGACGGTTGGAGCCAACATCGCGGATACCACACCGCTGATCGGCCCGTTCTTGAAGAACATGATGCTGGCGGGATCCGAGTACAACGAAGCTACACTGTCCCGGTTTTTCATCTTACATGCAGCAGTTCTTCCCGTGACGATAGTGATGTTGATAGCAGTTCACATCACTGTGATTCGGTTGCAGGGAGTCACTGAGTTCAGGTTCAAGGACGAGGAAGGTGGAACTCCCAAGACTTTCAACTTCTTCCCCGACCACCTGTACACCGAGTTGATCATTGGTCTCATACTGATGATTCTGCTGAGCGCGCTGGCGACGATTTTCCCGGCAACAATGGGTCCGCAGGCGAACCCGCTGCAGACGCCAGAGGTGATCAAGCCAGAATGGTTCTTCTACGTCGCATTCCGCTGGCTCAAGCTGTTCGGTGGCACATTCGCGATTCTGAGCATGGGCTTCATCATCTTCTCCATGTTCACGTGGCCGTTCATTGACAGCTGGCTCCGCAAGCATACGAAGTTCCAGGAAGCCAGTGTCTGGGTTGGGGTAGCTGGTGCTCTCGCGGTCATCAGCTTGACGGTTTGGGAGGCCGTAGCGAGGCA
Source organism: Gemmatimonadota bacterium (assembly GCA_039584755.1). GTDB lineage: Bacteria > Gemmatimonadota > Gemmatimonadetes > Gemmatimonadales > GWC2-71-9. Next base: position 1,051 of record JBDGXD010000306.1, on the reverse strand, counting down.
TTGATTAGGACGCAACGCAAGGCGCAACTGCGGTTCTATGAGCGATGTGAGGTGGAGCTGAGATATCTGCCGACTTCGCTTGCATAGGGGACATCTATGACACTCGAGACAAAACGCATAATCATCGCCGCCCTCGGTGGACTGTTTCTTCTCTCTTTGGTCTTCGTGCAACGCATGGAGACTGCCCGCAAGGCTGAGGAGGCTGGACTAAGGGATCCGCACGTCGCCGTTCCATCGGATTCGAGAGCGTGCGTCGACTGCCATGCGGAGGAGAACCCCGGCATCGTTTCGCATTGGACAGGCAGCACCCACGCTGAACGGGGTGTCGGCTGCTACAGCTGTCATGCGGCTGAGCTAGAGGAGGCGGACTCCTATCTGCACCACGGCGTACAAATCGCGACTGTGGTAACACCTCGCGATTGTGCCAACTGTCACGATGCGGAGGCCGACGAGTTTGCGCAGAGCCACCACGCAGCCGGCGGCAACATCCTGGCGTCGCTGGACAACTTCCTGGCTGAGACGGTGGAAGGTGCACGGATGGATTTCAATCCACACTCACCCACCCCAGGCAGAGCTTTCGACATGGCGAACGGCTTCGCCAGCGCCAACTCCGGTTGTCAACAGTGTCACGGAGCGAAGGTGGCTTTGAATGCGGCCGACGGTGGCGTCATCACCGTCGACGACTTGGAACCGGATGAGAATGGGATGCCCACGAATCTCGACGCGGTTGGGAGAATCGCACGCGACGAAAATGGCAAGCCGCTCATCAACTCGCGGACTTGGCCCAACACCGGTATCGGCCGGCTCAACCTCGACGGTTCGAGAGGCTCCTGCACCGCGTGTCACAGCCGGCACGACTTCTCACCACGGCGTGCGCGTCAACCGGAGAACTGCGGTAAGTGCCACTTGGGTCCCGATCATCCGCAGAAGGAGATCTACGAAGAATCCAAACACGGTATTGCATTCCGTGACATGAAGGACGAGATGAACCTGGACGCTGAGCGGTGGGTACTGGGCGAGGACTATTCCGCGGCCCCGACCTGCGCCACCT
>JBDGXD010000305.1:0-5290 GCA_039584755.1 Gemmatimonadota bacterium | reverse complement strand
AGCCAGTCTTGGACGTCCGAAACCATAACTGCGTTGGATTCCCAGCGATAGAAGCCCGTCGATTGAACGACAGTGCTTGCACTTGCCGTGTTGACGAAGTCGCCTCCGGCCGAGGTCCATTGACTGGAGTCGAACGACGTGTGTATCCAAGTTGCGTCACCTGCTTCTGAACTTGCACCGCCGCCCTCGGCGCCGGCGGCGTCCGAACCACCCTCTCCCCAGTCGCTGGTAAGTCGGTGAAGTGTCACGGTAGTGGGGCCGGCAACGGTTCTGCTCATGTTCAGCGTCAGCGTGGCACTGTCGACTGTCGCGCCATCCGGAATCGCGCTACCCGAGACATCGAAGCGGAGAGTAGCTCGCCTGATCCGCGGCTGGTTAGTGACTCCTGCGAAGATGAATTGCCCGGCACCATTGCTTAGAGCACCGGTCGAGTCCTCGTACAGGGTGTTGTCCCTGTCGGATTGTAGAACCACCTGAGTCTCATCGCCATTGGGCGGCGGCTCGGTGGTGCTTTCACTGGCACATCCAAAGAAAGAACACAAGAGGCTAGACAGACACACAGTTCGCTTGAACGTCCACACCATGAGCTCCAAGTACTGTTGTGGTGATGGGTTATGGCAGTGCGCTGCCATGCGTGACGGATGCCAGTCTGATACTGACAGCGTGTCTGGTTGATGACCAGACATGCGTGAGTATCCGTGGTCCGACGATTATCTATGGATGTTCAGTGCGGAACAGTGGCCTGGATCACACTACGAGGCAGTGAAATAGGAGGGGTGCCCGGCGAAGGCACGCCGCTGCATTGTACGCCGAGCACCACCCGATCGTCGCTCGGGACCGGCGTATGTCGGGTCTGCAGATCCGCGGCGGTCCCCCGCTCTGGCGGTCATCGTTTCCTTGAAGCCGAGATACCAGATGAGAAAAGCGATGGGGCTGACCAACAAGTAGACCACGAAAAAAATCACAGCCATCAACTGTCGCAGGCGAGCAAGCTTTCTGAAAAATCGCGGCCACGTGCGTTTGCGTACATCGCTGAGCCACCACAGATACCCCAGCACGACAAACGCCACCAATTGAGCTGCGATCACCCCGCTCAATACATCGCTGCTGGCCATCGACCAGACGTGCAACCCTATGTCACGGAACCAATCCCAACTAAGGAATTGCGCAACATTGTTGCGTACGGACCACAACGCCGTAGCCCCAGCCACTGCGATCAGGTAGAGGCCCGCGAGCAGATAAAGTGCTTGTCTGGTTCGGTTCTTCATGGGCAGACTTGGTTCGGAAGACCTAATTAACGTTTCACAGTGTCACCGCACAAGGTTACTGGTGCTGCCCCTGACTCGTTCTTACTGCTAACTCCGTTCCAGCGCGACATCGTCTGGCTCTTCCAGAGGGGGTCCCACGATGAAATGAGGAGAAACTCATGGTAAGTAGGCAGCCCGCGCATTGTTCCAACACTGCATCAAGGCAATTACAACCGTTCTTCGCTTGCGCGTGGCGCTACTGGCTGACCTCGTTTAGATAGAAGCGATGGAGCACGCTTGCTAGCTCGTTCACCGCCAGGTTGAGCGATGCGCCGATGCTGTCGTACCATTCGGCAGTCTTCTCCGGATACAGCGCGTCCATTCCCTCTGCGGTCAATATGTTTCCCTGACCTTCGGAAGCAGCCTGCGAGATCCGCTGAACCGCCGTGTATGGCCGCCGACGAACCAAGTCTCCGGCTTTGATATATGACTTGAACATGGTTGCGCTGAGATTGACTGCACGGCCCTCACTCCGTCGTTCGTAGTCCGCTCTATACACCTCGTTTGTGTGGGCATAGCCGTACTGACTCATGTTCCCAATGTAGTGAGCCATCGCACCTAGGAAGTAGGCTGCGGCTGCGGGATCACCATCAGCAAACGCATCTACTGCGTTGTCGTACTCTTCCTGGGCGCGCGAGGCTGCCCAACTTGCGGTGGTGTCGGTGTTGTGATCGTAACTCCAATCGCCATACCCGGTGTTGGGAGCGCCACATAGTTCTGGAATATCGTTGTTGTCGGGTGCCTCAGTTCCCAGGAGGTACATGGTCCGATGCGGATCGAGCCACGCCCTCTCCTCGTCGGGGAGCAGAGCCCGTGCCTGGTCGGCTATCCAGTCGTGTACGGAGTAGGGTGGGTTGTCACACTCGTTGGGCTGGTTCGTAAAGGCATTGCCGCTGCCGTTGCTCCATGCTTCCAAGCTCACGGCAAGAACAATGATGAGTAACAGCATCCAGAGTTTCATTGTTTCCTCGTCACGTCAGCCCGACGTGGTGTGCAGTGAGATTCAGGACAAGGCATATCCTGCAGACAGGGACCGGTCTCCGCAAGGTCTGCCCGCTTACGGGTACCCGTTCACCTGGGCGGCGCCCTAGTTGATCCGTAAGACAGCGTTCACGACAGTTGGCGCGACGTGAGGAACCAGTGACAAACCAGTGATACATGGATATATGTTCCGTGCTATCTTCGGCCTTGGACTTCTCTTGGAGCTTTGCAGCGGTGCCCCGCAGACGATCCAACCCACCAGTTGGTAGTGGCAACTCAAAGCCGGAAACCGGAATACGTCAGTTCGAGCTGTTTCCGCAACAAGATCGTTGTCCTGCCTGCGGATCGCGGTTGACTGCCAGAACAGACGGCTTCGGTCGAACCTACCAATTCTGCCGCAAGTGTAAGCGACGAAGCTACTTACAGCGGTAAGTCAGGGTCCCAGTCGAGCCGAACAATCTCAAGCGTTACTGCCTGAGAGGCGGGCGATCCGCGTGCCCTGCCGATGTTAGATTGACATGCAACCGTCCGGTTGCATATAATTCCCCATGCCTGATGTGTTCGACGCGGTTGCCGATGCCACTCGCCGTCAGATCCTCGAGCGATTGAGAACTGGTGACCTGCTCTCGCTGACCGAATTGGCAGAGCCACTGCCCATGAGTAGGCAGGCGGTGACCAAGCATCTGAGGATTCTCGAGGACTCGGGGCTGATAGAACGCGTGTGGCGCGGCCGGGAGCGGCTTCATCGACTGAAGGCAGCGCCGCTGCGGGAACTGAATGACTGGCTGGCTCCCTACGCCACTGCCTGGGACCAGAGGCTGGACCGATTGCGACGACACCTGAAGGAGGACTTGGATGACGAGAATGATTGAGAAGCGGCTCGAGTTCACTGCCTCGCCGGAACGGGTCTGGAAGGCGATAACCGACCCGGCTGAAATCGCGCAATGGTTTGGGGACGGCGCCAAGCTGGATCTCAGGCCGGGTGGGACTGGCGTTTTCAGCTGGGAGAACCACGGAGACTTTGCCGTTCGAGTAGAGCAAGCGGAGCCACCGCATCGCTTGGCTTGGCGTTGGGCCCAAAAACCTGGGGTAGCCATAGACGAGGGTGTGTCGACTCTGGTGGAGTGGGTGCTGACCAGACGGGAAGATGGCGGCACGATCTTGGACCTCAGAGAGTCCGGCTTCGTTGAGGACGAGCACTGTGCGCAAAATACGGGAGGTTGGGAAGCAGAGCTGGCGGAATTGCAGGGTCTACTGTCCTCCACCTAACCATAACTGAGTACTCGCTCGCGTACCCGACCGCGGAGATTCGGTGGGCACCTGAGAAACAGCATTAACCGTGGCCGATTGCTAGATTCAACATCCGGAGGATACATCTGAACAGGAGCATCGCACATGAGAAGCCGGGCCTTTGTTCTTTGCTGGATACTATTGCTAACCGCCACGACCGGCGCCGCGGCGCAGGGCATCTATATAGGCGGCAAGTTTGGGTTTGGGAGTACCAGCTACAACGTGAAGGAGGGAGGCGAAGAGATCGGTGGGATCAGTGCCAAGACAGGCGTTCTGTCAGGCGTGCTCGGCGGCTACCAGACTGGCAGCTTGATTGCGGTCGAGCTGCAAGTGTTGTATGCCCGCAAGGGATTTGGGTCGGAAGTGGAAGACGGAGACGAACTCAAGATTGACTACATCCAGATCCCGCTGCTCGCTAGAGCAACGTTCTCACAGGAGAACCTGGTAAACCCCCGTGTCTTTGCCGGTCCTATCGTGGGATTTGAGACCGGGTGTGGATGGAAGCCGGCGGGCCAGCTAGAGACCGTCACTTGCCCGTTTGAAACCAACTCCACGGAAGTAGGTGTATTGCTGGGCGGCGGCATCTCCATTAGCGATCCAATCCAGTTCACGGTCGACGTGACCTTCGACTTCGGGCTGACCAATGTCCGCGGCGACGGCACAAGCGAAACATCCTTCAAGAACAGCCGCCTGTCCTTCTTGTTCGGGATCGAATACTCCTTTTGGGAGCGTGGAGGCTATTACTAGCGCGCCACGGGGTGATACGACCCTGGCTCTGATGGCATGAGACAACCGATGGGCCGAGCAGCGGCTGCGCGGTGAACCATAGCGTGCCGCCGCTCTTCTAACTGGCGGCCCGCACACGTTGGCAGAACTCCATCAACACCAAGTTGAGGGAACGATGAACAAGCTCATAACAGTAGCATTCGGCTTGTTGCTTGCCGCACCTGTAACCGGTCAGACCACAACGTCTACAGGTGGCGCCGTATCAGCGGCTGCACCTGAAGATGTGGCCACCATAGACGCGATCATCGCAGCTCTGTACGATGTGATCTCCGGTCCAGCGGGTGAGGCGCGTGATTGGGATCGATTCCGCTCCCTGTTCGTGGAAGACGCGAAGTTGATCCCAGCGGCAGTGAGGGGCGACGAATCTAAAGCAACTGTCCGATTCCTCACGGTGGAGGACTACGTGTCCAGGGCCGGTCCTGCGCTGGAGGAGAGAGGGTTCTTCGAAAGTGAAATCGGTCGCGTCACGGAGCGATTCGAAAACCTCGCGCATGTGTTCTCAACGTACGATTCACGTTCGACGGTGGGTGGAGAGGTATTCCAACGCGGCATCAATTCGATACAGCTCTTGTACGACGGTGAGCGGTGGTGGATCGTGAACATAATGTGGTGGGGTGTTGGAGCGGACGTCGAGATACCGCGCAAGTATCTGAGGCAACCGGGCCGCGTAGACGGATCGTAGGCCGCTACTACGAGCGACCTACGACGCTCCAATCGTTGGATTTGTCTAGCTGCGCTTTGCGCTGGTTCTGCGACGCCGCTTTGCGCTGGCTTCCTTCAGTCGGCGAGCGAGGCTCGGCTTCACGTAGTGCCGCTTCTTCCGCAGGTCCTTCAGGACGCCTGAGCGTTGAACCTTTCGGCGGAACGCCTTTATCGCCCACTCGACGCGGTCGTCCTCGCCTAGAATGATCTCACTCACAAGCCCC
>JBDGXD010000304.1:0-5699 GCA_039584755.1 Gemmatimonadota bacterium | reverse complement strand
AATCCGCGCTTTGACTTTGAGAACTTCAAAGTCGGTGTCGGCAATGAGTTGGCGCTCACCGCTTCGAGGGCGGTAGCGGAGCGTCCGGGTAGCGTATACAACCCGCTCTACATCCACGGGGGCAACGGGCTGGGAAAGACCCACCTTCTGACGGCAATTGGGAGGTCTGCCCAACAGCGAGCGGAACTTGTGACGGTCGAGTACCTGACACCAGATCGACTCGCCGAGGAGTTCCAAGCTGTAGCCTCGGCGGGACAAAGTGATGCCTTGCGGAATCGCCTGGCCGATTTGGACATGCTGCTGATAGATGACGTGCACATGGTCGCCGAACGGACCGAGCTACACACCGAGCTGCTGCGGCTGCTGCCCGAACTCCAAGCGACCTCCAAGCAGATAGTGCTCGCGGGTACCAAGCGACCTCCAAGCAGATAGTGCTCGCGGGTATCTGCCTGCCCGGACAGATACCAGGTCTCGACGAACGCATCGTGGGGATACTGGCAGGTGGATTGGTGGTCGAAATAAACCCACCGGATTTCCAAACTAGGCTGGATATCCTACAGGAGAGAGCCGAAGAGCGGGGCTGTCAGTTCGAGAGTGGTGTCATCGAGACCGTCGCGGAGTTCGCGATCGACAACGTTAGCGAACTGATCACCTTGCTCAACCGCTTGGTGGCTTTGGAAGCGGTCGGGGAGACGTCGCTCACGGCTGGTGCCGCGCGGACGCTGTTGCAAGGCGAAGCTCTGACTATCGAGCAGCGCGAGCCAGCTGTGCCGGCGGCAACCGAGCCAACGCAGACGGCAGGTGAATTCGAAGACTTCCTTAGTGACGTCAGCTCTGCCGTACAAATGCAGATCGATTCGTGGGAGTCGCATCTGGGAGAGGCAATAGAGCGGTTTCGCAGCGAAGGATTCGAGACTGGCCGGCTGGAGAGCTTGCTGGAACAGTCTTCTCCCGTGCCGGTCGAAGCAGCCATCGATGAGTTCGAACGTGATGTGACGCAACTGAGGAAGTTGAGAACGTCTGTGGCGGCCGAGGATCCGACCAAGGCGCAGGATGCGGTGTTTCGAGATCCGGATCGTGTGGCGGAGGCTCAGGCTATTGCCGGCGACGTTACCACTGAGTTGGGGCCACCACCAGGCCCATCGGCTGCCTGGAACTTCGAGACGTATGTCGAGAGCGACGTAAATGGGACGGCGAACAGGCTGGCACGCCAGGTGGTGCAGAGTCCGGCTTCCGATCACAACCCATTGGTCATCGTCGGCAAGACCGGTGTGGGTAAGACGCACCTGCTCAATGCAATCGGTAACGGGTTGTGCGATCTCAAGTTGTCACCGGTCGCCTGTATTTCCGCGACGGACTTCCATGACGGCTTGACTCGAGCGACTGAATCCGGTCGACTCGACGACTGGTTGGCAATGCTTGGGAATGTCCAGGCCCTTCTCGTGGATGACGTGCACATCCTGACAGACAAGGGAAGTACCGCGGAAAGATTGCTCGACCTGCTGAAGGCTCTGCTTGATGTGCCACGGCAAGCCGTGTTCACGTTGAACGCTCCGGTTGCGGATATCGAGGGCCTGCCGTCAGAACTCCAGTCTGTTCTGGAGAATGCAACGACCGCAACACTGTCAGCACCGGATCGCCATTTGCGTCGTGCCCTGGCTGTGCGGCTCCTCGAGGGACGCCTGGGATACGCCGACCCGGAACTGGCGGATTATTTGGGTGATAGACCGGCCGATTCGGCTCGTGCGGTCACTGGATTGCTGCAGCGGGTATTTGCCGCCGCCGAATCACAGGGGGTCGCGCCGAATGCCATGATCGCTCGTGAACTCATCGAAGGGGCAGTACCCAAGGTCCGACGTCCCTCGGCAACAATGCGGACGAGCGGGATCTTGATATCGCCGTCTGGGGGAGTCAAGAGCAGAGAGAAGATGATCTGGAACTGGCCTGATCCGGCTGACCGGTTGATCGAGGAACTGTCGTAGTGGCTATCAAGGGGAGCCTCAAGGAAGCATCACTGCCGGATGTGCTGCAGTTGCTGTCACTGGGGCGTAAGAGCGGCTGCTTGTCGATTACCGACAGATCCAGCTTGGGATACATCTTCTTTGAACGCGGCCGCATATGCTACGCCACGGTCGTAAATCGACGCGACAGGTTGGGGGACATTCTCTGCAAGAGCCGACGAATCACCCAGGAACAACTGGAGGCGGCGATAAGCCTGCAGGATCGCGATAGAGACAAGAAGCTGGGCGAGATTCTGGTTGAGAATGGAGCGATAACCCGCGCCGAGTTGGAACACTTCATTCGGATTCAAATCGAAGAGGCAGTGTTCTTCCTGTTCACCTGGCGCAGAGGAAGCTTCACATTCGAAAGTGGTGTGCATCCGCATAGACAGGACTTCTTGGTCTCCATCGACCCCGAAGCGCTGTTGTTGGAGGGTGCGCGACGGGTGGACGAATGGAGTTTGATAGAGAAGAAGATACCAGCGTTTGACATCATCTTCAAAGTCGACGAGGAGCATCTCGAAGCCGCCGACGTGTCGCTCACCAAGGAACAGGAACTGATCATTCCCTTGTTGGACGGTACCAGGGACGTGACTGCCGTCATCGAATCCTCAACGCTCGTGGAATTCGAAGTTGGGAAAGCCCTGTATGGATTGATCACGGCTGGGTTCGCACACCGTATTGGACGTAGCGATGCTGGCGAGAAGCCTGAGTCGTCAGCCGTGCGGGTGGATGAACACCGCAACCTGGGAGTGGCGTTTTACCGCACCGGAATGTTCGAAGAATCTCTGAGAGAGTTTCGCCGCGTGGTGGATCTCCGACCGTCCGAGGGCAGTGCCTACTTTCACATCGGCTTGATCCACTTCAAGCAGGCTCAGTGGCAGCAGGCAATCGAGTGTTTCAAGTCGGCGGCTGAGCGTGGTGGCGCGCGCCCCGCGGTGCTGTACGACTTGGCGTTGAGTTATGAGAGAAACGAACAGCTTGACGAAGCCGAGGAGGCCTACGCGGAAGCGGCCGCGCGCACGCGGGGCCATCCGCAGATACTCACGGGATGGGGTATAGTGGCGCTGCGCCGTGGTGACTATGATGTTGCTGTCGGTCGGCTGGATCGGGCACGTGAGGTGGCAGGCGACGAGCCGGTGACTGCCGTCTGGTACTGGGCGCGTTCCCTTGCCGCTGCGGGGCTGGCCCGCTACGAAGAAGCAGAAGAGATTCTCGGGGAAGGTGTCGAGGCCTATCCCGAGAATACTGTGTTGCGAAACAACCTCGGTGCGCTTCTCGAACTGCTTGGTCGAGTGGATGAAGCCCTCGAGCTTCTCAAAGCGGCACTCGCCGATGAACCTTCGCTACCGCAGCTATCAAAGAACCTCGGTGACCTGCACTATCGTGCAGGCAACTACGATGAAGCGTGGGACGCATATCAGAGATCGGTCAAGCTACATCCGGAGCTAGGCGACGACGTGTATTTCAAGCTCGGCAACATCGCCTACAAGCGTCTCGATCGGGAACTCGCCTCAGAGTTCTGGCAGCGGGCGTTGGACATCAATCCAAACCACGAACTGGCACAAACTAACCTGGAAACAGTGAGTGCTCTCAAGTGAGCAGATTGGGGCACGATCTAGATCTCGCAGCACTGGTTAAGAAGATCGCTCTGGAGCGACGGTTCGGATTCGATGCCTACAAGGAAAGCTGTCTGAAACGCCGCGTCGCCGTTCGAATGAGGGCATGTGGGGTCGACAGTTACGATGAATACGCGGAGCTACTGGACCGGGATGCCACGGAATACGAAAGACTCCTGGATACGCTCACCATCAATGTTACCAAGTTCTACCGTAACAAGGAGACTTGGGACGCAATAACCCGAACGGTGCTCCCCGTTCTATGGCCACGTACATCGAGTCATCTACGTTGTTGGTCGGCCGGGTGTTCGTCAGGGGAAGAACCTTACACATTGGCTATCTTGTTGGCGGAGTACGCTCGCAAGCACGGTAATGCGCCCGTGACACGTGTCGATGCCACCGACTTCGATCGGCGTAGCCTCGAGCGAGCAGCTGCGGGGGAGTATGGGGTCGCTGCATTCGAAGAACTGCCGGCTGACCTGATTCGCAGGTATTTTACGGGAGAGGCACCGAGATCGATCAAGCCCGTAGTTCGTTCAATGGTTAGATTCCACCGGCACGACATCACCCTGGAACCAGCACCCAATCCGCCCTACGATCTGATCATGTGTCGCAACGTGCTCATCTACTTCGACCGTGATACACAACAGCGGCTCGTATCGCGATTCGTCGATGCCCTCAGGCCTGAAGGGTACTTGGTGCTGGGACGGGCTGAAACTCTGTTTGGCGGGGTCCGCACGAGATTGAAATTGATAGACGCTCGCGAACGCATATACAGTCGCCTGTGAACGACTCTGGTCCTGAGATACTGGTACGCCTCGGCGTCATAGCCATTGCGAGTGGCGGTGAGACTCTCGTAGCCCTCGGCCTGGGGAGTTGCGTTGCCGTTCTCCTCCACGATCAGGAACTGCAGGTGGGTGGCCTGGCACATGTACTCCTGCCGTCCCAGTCACTCTCGCGGGACCGCAGCAATCCTGCCCGAACTGCTGACACCGCCATCCCCGCAATTGCCGAGCAGATGCGCCAACGTGGAGCATCATCCCAACGCCTGGTTGCACGCATGGTGGGCGGAGCCAGCATGTTCGCGGATCTGCTCGCTGCCGGCACGGTCCATGTCGGGGAACGTAACGTTGCGGCCTGCCGACTGGCTTTGCGCAGAGAAGGGATTCCTGTGATCGCAGAAGCCGTTGGCGGCAATCATGGCCGTTCGGTCTGGTTCGATGTCGGTCGCGGACTGGTGACTGTGCGATCTGTGCATGGCGGAACGACAACACTCTGATCCACTCCCCACCGTGTTGGTGGCAGATGATAGCGCTTTCATGCGACGGGTGCTCTCCGACATCGTGGCTGGGTCTGGTAGGTTCCAACTGGTCGGTACCGCACGAGACGGACTGGACGCGATCAACAAGATACAGCGGCTCGAGCCCGATCTCGTGACGATGGACATAGAGATGCCGAGACTGAATGGTCTCCAGGCAATCGAAGTGATCATGAAAGATCGGCCACTACCGATTGTGGTGGTTAGCGCCTACGCGCGACCGGGGACCGAAGCAGCGATCCGCGCTCTGGAGATGGGTGCGGTAGAAGTAGTTGCGAAACCGGCCAATGCTGAGCCAGATGCCTTCAAGTCGATGGTACCCGCGCTCCTGGGAGCGCTGGAAGCAGCCAGTCTTGCCAACATCGATCGCTCACCGGTAGGCGTACTCCAGCAGCCGGCAGAATCACCGCCGCCGCGCGATTGGGGTCAGGCCCGGCTGTTGGTGGCGATCGCGGCTAGCACAGGAGGACCAGGTGCGCTTGCTCGATTGGTGCCGGCTCTCCCGACCGGGCTGGATGCTGCGGTCCTCATAGTGCAGCATATGCCACCCAAGTTCACACGAAGCCTGGCTACTCGGCTCAACGAGTCGAGTTCGTTCAAGGTCGTCGAGGCGGAAGACGGCATGGAAATCAGCAGCGATACCGTGTATGTAGCACCGGGCGATTATCATATGAGAATCGAGTCGGGTGTCCCCTCGCGTGTGAAACTGAGTCAGGATGCGCCGGTATGGGGAGTGCGACCGGCTGCTGATCCGACATTCCG
>JBDGXD010000303.1:0-5316 GCA_039584755.1 Gemmatimonadota bacterium | reverse complement strand
CGGCCGGTTTCCATAGGTGCCCTCTATGCAACGCTTGCCCGCTTGGAAGAAAAGGGCCTGCTGAACTTCACGGTATCAGAGCCGCAACCGGTACGCGGCGGGAGAGCAAAGAAGAACTACAAACTCACCCGCAAGGGACAAACGGTCTTGAACCATTCTACTGAGATGCTGAGCCGCATGATGCAGGGCATCGCGCTCACAACCGACGCAGGATCGCGTCCGTGAAGCCGCGCGACCACGGAGTTCCCCGAATATCCCGCTGGATTCTGAGCCGGTTGCTACAGCCGAACGATCGGCGCTACGCATTGGCCGACATGGCCGAGGACTACCAGCGGTGCCTGCAAGAAAAAGGCGTGCGTGCCGCCAGGCGTTGGTATCGCGGGCAGACGGTGCGTTCCGTTCTACCCTGTTTCAAGCATCGCATTTCGCGCTACGCCGAACGATTCAAGCACGGGTCCACGACACCGGGTCACCGCTCCAACGATGTACGCCGAGTGCGTTTCGGGAGAACCATGATACAGCATTTATTGAGCGACATTCGCTTCGCCGTGCGAACGTTGGCGAAGACACCGTTGGTGATCGTGGTGACAGTTGTGTCATTGGGCTTGGGTATAGGTGCCACGACCTTCGTGTTCACCGTTACCAATGCGCTGCTGTTCCGCGCACCTAGCGATGTGGTTTCGCCCGAGGACCTAGTGACCGTGTACACCGCCGAGGCTCGCGGCAATCAGTACGGGGGCAACTCGTTTCCCGATTACCAGAGTATGCTGCAGCAGGTCCCGGCATTGGAAGACGCCACCGCGATACGGCTGGGCAGTGTCAGGTTGGGCGATGCCACGGCAGCGCGACCGCTCTTTGCCGAGATCGTGACAGGCGACTACTTCCGGGTGCTCGGCATACAGCTGCCCCTGGGCCGTGGGTTCCTACCGGAAGAATCAGTGGTCGGCAGTGCCCACCGGGTGGCGGTCATCAGTTATCGTCTGTGGCAGGATCAATTCGCGGCAGCGCCCGACGTTCTCGGGAAACAGCTGCGATTGGACGGCCATGAGTTCACAGTGATCGGTGTTGCACCGCGAGGAATGGTCAGCCGGTTCCTGGCTCTAAAGGTCGATGTCTGGGTACCCATCGGCATTCCCGGTGGCACCTTCCGCGCCACTCCCGCTGCACTGGCCAACCGCGGTGACCGTGACTTCATGGTTGTAGCGCGACTGCAGGACGGTGCCACTATCGAGCAGGCTCAAGCACAACTGTCGGTAATGGCAAACCGGTTGTACGACGAGTATCCCGACACATGGACCGACGACCGGGACAACGTGCGCGCCATCACCGTGCTGTCAGAGGAGGAGGGCCGCATACCACCCAACGCACGGATGGCACTCGGTGGGATGTCGGGGTTCCTGTTTGCGGTTGCGGGAATGATCCTGCTGATAGCATGCACCAACGTGGCCGGGATCTTCATGGCGCGCGCGAACCAAAGGCGCACTGAGATGGCCGTACGCATCTCGCTTGGTGCCAGCCGGCGGCGGCTAATTACCATGCTACTCACCGAGAGCCTGTTGCCGGCTATCGCTGGTGGCTTGTTAGGTGTCGGCCTGGTAGTGCAGGCAACCCGCATGCTGAGTAGCATCAGCCTGCCAATCGGTATACCACTGCAATTCGATCTGACACTGGACTACAAGGTGCTCGGCTTTGTGGTCTTGCTCTGCGCCTTGACGACGTTGGTGTTCGGGTTAGCGCCTGCACTGGAAGCATCCCGGCCCAATCTGGTACCGTCCTTGAAACGCGTCCCCGGTGGTGGTGGCCGCAGGTACCGCAAGCTTGGCCTGCGTAACCTACTGATCGTGGGTCAGATAGCATCTTCTTTGATACTGCTGGTGGGAGCGGGTATTGCGATAAGGACGCTGCAGGGAGCGACCAGCTTGGACGTTGGATTCGACACTGAGCGAGTGGCCCTGATGTCCAAGCGACTGCACCAAGAGGGAGCCATTTCGGAGGCAGACGCTCAATACGCCAAGGACTTGTTGGCAACACTCGCCGCACTACCCGATGTCGAGAATGCACAACTCTCACGTTCCGCAGAGGGGACCTTCACCGCCGATCTGGGTGCCGCCGATGTCGCGGTGGACGGTTACGAGTACGCCGAGAGCGATGACCGGACTGTCCCCTACAACTCGGTAACTCCAGGATACCTGGAGATGCTCGACATACCGATACTGCAGGGCCGCACTATCTCGGCCAGTGACGATATCGGATCACCGTTGGTTGCCGTGGTGAGTCAATCATTCGTCAACCGTTTCTGGCCCGACGGAAGTGCACTGGGAGCACGGTTCAGGATCAGCAATCGAAGGTCGGGTGGTGGGGACTTTTCCCTTGAACCTGACAGGACTTTCGAGATCGTCGGTATCATACCGGACGGCAGGTATTTGACACTCGACAACACGAGCGCTCCGTATTTCTGGACCGCATTGTATCAGGACCAACCCAGCATGGCGCTGATTCATGTGAAAGGTCGTACCAGCGCGGAAGCGATGATCCCTCTGTTGCGCAGGGAGGTCCGACTTGCCGATGATGAATATCAACTGATAGCACCCGCAACGTTTGACAGCATGGTTGCCATACAGACAGCGGCCTACCGCATCGTCGGCAAGATCCTGGCTTCCGGTGGCATGTTTGGCCTCGTGCTGGTGATAGTGGGGATCTACGGAGTTGTGTCGTTCGCTGTTTCGCGCCGATCCCGCGAGATGGCCATTCGCCAGGCAATCGGTGCGCAGCGCTCATACGTGGTTCGTTCGGTTGCACGTGAGGGAATGCTGCTGAGTCTGATCGGGTCGCTGGTGGGCATTGCCGTAATCGTGCCACTCGCCGGTCTGGGTGAGAGCGCCGCGTACGGTGTGAATCCGTTGGATCCGATTGCGTTCGCGATACCGGTTGCAGTGCTGTTGATTTCCGCTCTCGCTGCAAGCCTGATTCCGGCCCGTCGGATCACGCGGGTCGCTCCGATGAAGTTGTTGAGAGAGGAATGAGACGGTGTAGGACCGGTGAAGATGTCCGAATCAAGAACGGCGAGGGCGGTCTAGGACGGTCTAATCACTCGGTACAACCGTACCTGTTCCACATCCAACTCGTCGACCCACAGTCCTAACGGAAAGTCCTCTCCGATCTGGTAGATGTATCCACCGTTCGGAGTCTCGACTGTGCCCAGCCAGCGGCCTTCTGGATCAAACACGTTCCATAGGGTGCGATCACCCTCATACTCCGGATACTCGGCGACCCAGACGTTGTCCTGCGCATCGACGAGAATGCGCGTGTAGGCAGGCTTTGTTGCGGGAAGTTCTATCTCTCTCGAGAGCTCTCTGAAGGCCGGAACCATCCTTTCCTGTCAGCCTCAGTCCGGTCCATAGCGCAATTCGAGGAGCCGACCCATTGGCAGCTGCGCATCGCCTCGGTTCAGCATCATGACGACAAAGAGGTCCCTATCCAGATAGTACAAGTTGGCCGACAAGTGACCGATCGATCTGCCGACATTCCCTTCGTGATCACCTAGCGGGCCCTTCATGATGAGGTAACCGAGCCCATTGTCCAGACCCGGCTCTACGCGGCGCATGGCTTCCCAGGAAGCATCGCTGAGCAACTCTCCTCCCCTCAGCGCCTGGTGATAGCGCAACAGATCGACCGCACTCGCTGCGATGCTCCCGTCCGCCGAGTTCGGTAGCGCGTTATCCGCGAAAGTGCAGTCGACTAGCTCTCCCGGCGACGATACCCATCCAGTCATTCCGCAATAACTCCGAGCCCGTGCCCGGCCGATCGTGTTCTCCTCGTACAGATAGGTGTTCGCGAGGCCGATACGGGATACGATGCGCTTCTCGAGTACCTCGCCCAACGACTGCCCCGTCACGATCTCAATCACCTGACCTACAAGTAGGCCGTTGGTGTTGCTATAACTCTGGCTGGTGCCGGGATCGAAGGTCGGATCACGGCTCGGCATCATCTCGATGATCTCAGACGGTGGGTGACGATCGTAGAAGAACTGCGCCACGCCCTGTTGGGAGCCAAGCAGCGAGAGGGCACCAAAGTAGTCCGGGATGCCGGAAGTGTGGTTCAGCAACATCCGGATCGTGATCTCATCCCCGCGTGGCCACTCCAGATAGGCTGATAGTCGATCGTCCAATCGGAGATGACCTTCTTCCACGAGTTGGAGAGCTATCGCGGCAAAGACGTTCTTTGAAATGCTGCCGATCAGGAAAGGCGTCTCTGGCCGGACTGGGATCTTCCGATCGACGTCAGCGTATCCCGCGGCTGCGACGAGCGGCTCACTACCTCCCTCGGCCAAGGCGACAACGATCGCCGGGACACCAGTCTCCACCAATATCCGTTCGATCTGTGACCGTAAAACCTCGGTTTCGGCTGCCCGATCGTTCCCGGATGTCGAATCGGCAGTATCCGAGCGGTCCGAATTGCATGCCATTGCGGAACACAGAAACATAGCGGTGACAAAGACACTGCATCGAACTCGTTTCGTAGCCACGATCCTGATTACCTCCGCCCGAGAATCTCCAGAGCCCAGAGAAGTATCACAACTGATTGTGCCATCGGTCAACGAAACGGTAGACAACCAGTGCGGGGCAAGCGCGTTGCTGACTCAAAGACACGTCAATGCCGGACCTGTATGCTACTCCTGTCGCAGCGTGTTCATTGGATGCACCCGACTAGCTCTGAGTGCCGGGATCGAACACGCGGCCGCGGCAACACCACCGAGCAGTACGATTACTCCGGCGTAGGTGACCGCGTCGATCGGGTTCACGCCGTACAGCATGTTACCCAACAGCCGTGTGAGCCAAATGGCGGCGAACAGGCCGATGACGAGTCCGATACCAGCAACCTTCAACCCCTGACCGAGTACCATGCCCACCACGTCGCGTCCGGCCGCACCGAGTGCCATCCTCACACCGATCTCGTGACTGCGCTGGCTCACGGCGTACGAGATAACGCCGTAGATGCCGACGGTGGCCAACAGTAGCGCGATACCCGAGAACCCACCCAGCAACAGCAAGTTGAACCGTGGCTGAGATACAGAGGCACTCACCAACTGGTTCATGAGCTGGACTTGCGACACCGGCTGTTCGGAATCGATGGCCCAGACTTTGTTGCGTACCGCCGCAGCCAGGGCGAGTGGGTTGGATTGTGTCCGTATCGCCAGGAACATGGTTGTCGCGGGTACCTGTTTGTACGGATAGTAGGCCTGCTCGCGACCGACAGAACTCAGGTCATAGTGCTTGGAGTGTCGCACTACACCGACTATCTCCCGCCAGATGAGTT
>JBDGXD010000302.1:0-5338 GCA_039584755.1 Gemmatimonadota bacterium | reverse complement strand
GACTGCCCTCACGAGTTTCCGTGAGATGGCTCAGGTCCATCACAGTCTCGACATGACTCGACTGGAGGACCTGGGGCTGGAACTGCGCTCCAACGCGGAACTCATAAGGGCTACGGCGGAGAACCTTGCAGAGGAACGGTGGGAGCGCAAGTTGTTATTGGCGCCGGTCTGGTTCTTGACGCTCTCGGCAATCGTGTTTGCGTGGTTCAAGCTGCGCGAGGTCGAGCGGTAGGCGGTATCATGGCCCGACTCTCCGGCAGCTTGCAGCGAGTCTCGCGACCTGTGAAGATTCTCATCCAGGTCGGCGTGCTGTTCGTTATCCTAGCCGCGGTTGGGACAGTCGGCTTCATCGAGTACAGTGCGCAGCCCAGCTTCTGCAACAACTGCCATCTGATGGACCCGTACTACGACTCCTGGGCCGGCTCCTCTCACAACAACGTGAAGTGCATCGAGTGCCACTACGCTCCGGGTATCAAGGCCGAGGCGATGGGGAAACTCCAGGCTGCCAATCAGGTGGTCAAGTACGTTACTGGCACCTACGGCATGAAACCTTGGGCTGAGATCGAGGACGCCGCCTGTCTGCGGTCGGGTTGTCACGAGCAACGGAAGCTCGAGGGCGTCGTTGCTTTCAAGGGTGTGCGATTCGATCATGCACATCACCTGGGACAGCTTCGCCGAGGCAAACAGCTACGCTGCACCAGCTGTCACTCGCAGATAGTGCAGGGAGACCACCTGCGGGTTACCGAGTCCACTTGTTTTTTGTGTCACTTCAAGGAAACGGAGCAGGGCGAACCGATCGCCGGCTGTACCGGTTGTCACGCATCGCTGCCGCGTGTTGAGTCGGCAGACGGATTCGTGGTCGACCATCCACAGTACGTTGAAGACCTCGTGTCATGCCTGTCCTGCCACGATGAGGTGATTCACGGCTCCGGTTTGGCCGAGCAATCCCGCTGTTACAACTGCCACAACGAACCCGAGCGGGTGGAACAATTCGAGAACACCGAGTTGGTTCACCGTACCCATATATCGCTTCACAATGTTGAGTGTACACAGTGTCACGTTCCGATGGAGCACGGGCTGATCTCGCTCAAACCCACATTCGAGCTCGACTGCCGCTCGTGTCACCAGGGTACCCACGAGGCTCAACAGCGTCTGTATGCAGGAATGGGCGGACACGGTACGGAAGACATGCCCAGCTCGATGTTCCTTGCCAGGGTATCCTGCCAGGGTTGTCACGGTCTGCCCACCGAGGTGAAGGGTCACGAGCAGGTGCAGGCCGCGGGTGAGGCGACATGCCTCTCCTGTCACGGGATCCGGTACGCGAACATCTTGCCGGCATGGCAGCAGGAGATGGAGCGCAAGCTCGGACAGGTGGACCAGGTCGTGAGGGCCGCCCGGGCGGCGATGGGCTCGGCTGCGGTGAGAACGCGTGCTGCTGCGGACAGCCTCCTCAGTCTCGCTGAGGAGAATGTGGAGTTCGTGAGGGTGGGCAAGGGGGCACACAACGTCTCTTTTGCCGATGAACTGCTCAGGTCGTCGCTGGAGCTGGTGCGCGAGGCCGTGACGGTTGGACAGTTGCCGTATGTTGTGCCCGCTGTCGACTTGGGTGCGCGGCTGAGCGAGAATGTGTGTTTGAACTGTCACGTTGGTGTTGAACGCCAGACGGTGCGTTTCCTTGGTAGGGATTTCGATCATGAGCGGCATGTGCTGCTGGCCGGTCTCAATTGTACCGACTGCCATACGTCGCTAGAGGAGCATGGCGGCACCAAGCTGGAGGGGTTGGCGAGTTGTAACGCGTGCCATCACCGACGCATTGAGCCGATGAACTGCGCTCGGTGTCACGCTGGGGCCGGCGGAGCACCGGCGGAACTACGAGAACATCCGACGGGAGACTTTCCTCACACGGCGCACATGGAAGCTGGCCTCGAGTGTTCCCTGTGTCACCAGCCGCCCGCAATGAGCGTGACGGAGCTGCGCTGCGAAACGTGTCACGAGTCGCACCACCAGCCGGACGCTGCGTGCATTTCATGTCACCGCGAGCGCGCCAAGCCCAAGCATGCCCTGGCGTTCGCTCACCTACAGTGCACTCAATGTCACGGAGACAAGGCGACTGGACTGACCCGCTGGACTCGGCAGGTGTGTACCGTATGTCACACCGACAGGGTAGAGCACAACGCGCCGGCGGATTGTCATTTGTGCCATGAGATGCCGCCGCTGGATGGCTCGGCTCGAGCTGACACAACGTCATCGATGCCTAATGGCCTGGTGCCTATGCCAAGAGGTCAACCGGGCGCAGGTGAGCCGCACCATGCTGATCCGGTGTGGTTAGCCGGTGGGAGCTGGAAAGGTCGACCGTGAAACAGGGGTGGACGTGGATAGAGCAAAGAGAATGATGAGTCTTCGCCGCACAGTTGCTCTCTGTGCTGCCGCAACCGTTAGCGCACTTGTGGTCTCGCAGCCAATTCAGGCGCAGGGCAATCAGCTGTGCCTGATGTGCCATGCCGATGTGTCACTGTTCGCCGGTTCCGAGGATCCGCTGCGGTTAGTGGTTGGGCAGGACGAATACGCCAATTCAGTACATGGCGCGATGGGCATGTCATGCATCATGTGCCACCAGGGTTGGACGTTTCCACACACGCCCGAGATGCCGGAGGTGAACTGCGGAACGTGCCACTCTAGCGAACAGACGACCTTCGACAACTCAGTCCACGGTTACGGACTAGAGCGCGGAAATCCACAGGCTCCAACCTGCGCCGCATGTCACGGCACTCACGGCATTTTGCATAGTTCAGATCCCGAATCTCCGACTCACCGATTGCGTGTCCCGGAGACCTGCGCGTCATGCCATGGAACCGAGGGAGTTCTGACCAGCGATAGGATCAGACTACCACAACCGTTTGCGTCATACTCGCAATCCGTGCACGGCCTGCGTTCTGAGCAGGGGGTAGAAGCGGCTGCCAACTGTACCGATTGTCATGGCGTGCACGATCTCAGATCGGCCTTGGACCCACTCTCCAAGATCAGTTCGATCAACGTCTCGGCTACCTGCGGCCAGTGTCACACAGAAGTACAAGCCGAATACGATGCATCGATTCACGGACGGGCACTGCGGGCAGGATTGGGCGACAGCCCTAGTTGCGTGGATTGCCATGGGGAACACCTGATCCTGTCCCCCACGGACCCGGAAGGTCCCACGCGCGGCGCAAGGTTGGCAACCGAGACCTGCGGCTCATGCCACGCCGATCCAGAGATCATCTCCAAGTACAGCATGCAGGGCGATGTGGTTGGCTCATTCATGGATAGCTACCATGGCTGGGCTTCACGCGGGGGATACGAGGCAGCGGCGACGTGCTACGATTGTCACACGGCCCATTCCGTGCTCCCAGAATCGGACTCGACCTCCACCATCCACCCGGCCAACGTAGCAGCGACATGCGGGCAATGTCACGAAGGAGCGGATGAAGCTTTCGCACAGAGCTACAACCACCACAGTGCAGGACTCGAGAACAATCCCGTGAACCGATTGGTCCGCACCGCGTACCTCATGCTCATAGCGGTGACGATCGGTGGGATGGTGCTACACAATCTCGTGATCATCAACTACTATCTGGCGCAGCGTCGCAAGCAGCTATTGGAAACCGATCACGTAGTGCGGTTCGACCGCAGCGAATTGATCCAGCACATGGCGTTGACAATCTCGTTCGCAGTGCTGGTCATCACGGGATTCGCGCTCAGGTTTCCAGATGCCTGGTGGGTCAGGGGACTTGCGGAACTCGGCCTCTCGGAGCCGGTGCGCTCCACATTACATCGCATATCCGGTGTTTTACTCATTCTCGTTTCGTTGCTTCACCTGTATCACATATTGTTCGTCAAGCGCGGAAGAGAGCAGTTGAGCGCCATGATTCCGCGCGTGCAGGACGTCAAAGACCTGTACAGCAATCTCAAGTTCTACACCTGGCGCAGTACTAATCACGTCGAGTTCGACCGTTATGACTACACGCATAAGGCCGAGTATTGGGCGCTGCTCTGGGGAACGGTCGTGATGGTCATTACCGGTCTGATCCTGTGGTTTCCCGAGCGGGCGGTGAAGCTGTTCCCGGTGGCGGCTGTCACGATTTCGCAGACTATTCACTACTACGAAGCATGGCTAGCTACCTTGGCGATTCTAGTATGGCATTTCTTCTTCGTCATCTTTCACCCTGAGGCATATCCCATGAGCTGGACGTGGATTACGGGCAAGATGCCGCTGGAAGCTGTCAGAAGACACCATGCGGGGTGGCATCGGGAGCTTGCCGTGGGTGAGAAGCCTGATCCTGCAGGGGAAGAGATATGACATTGGTCGGGGACCCGAACGTCAATGAAACGCACAGTTTGGACATCTTCAGGCTTCTGCCGTCTAGGCGGTGAAACACTAGATTCGTGAGAGTCGTAGCAGTGACACTCGAGGTCTCGTGCGAGGGTTGATGCGGACAGTTTTCACCACGGTCTTGGGACTCATGGTCGGCATCCCGCTACTGGGATCGGATCCTGCTTCGTCGCAGGACACCCCCGCCTGCCTGATGTGCCACTCCAATCCGTCGCTGTTTCAGGGTGCGGAGAATCCGTCAAGGCTGGTGGTCACGGAAGAAACACACTCGGGCTCTGCGCATGCTGCGGCCGGCATGGAATGCACGACCTGCCACATGGGTATGGAGTTCCCGCATCCGGAGGCTCGGGTTCGAGTAGAGTGCTCCTGGTGTCATCCGGAACAAGGCCGGCAGCACGCCGCTTCGCTGCACGGTCAGGCGGCGGCTCGCGGCGATCCATTGGCACCGAGCTGCCAGGACTGCCACGGCGTGCACGACGTGTTGCCGGACTCCGATCCACGGGCTCCCACTCGTATAATGAACATCCCGTTATTGTGCGGTGAATGCCATCGGGAGGGATCGCCCGTTTCCCGCACCCACAACATTCATCAAGACAGCATCCTTCAGAACTACTCGCTTTCCATACATGGTGAAGGTCTGTTCCGTCAAGGACTGACCGTGACAGCGGTCTGTACGTCGTGTCATACATCGCACCAGATCCTGCCACACACCCATCCGGCGTCCAGCATTCACCGCGACAACATCGGTGAGACCTGCGAGCAATGCCACGCGCAGATCGAGCAAGTACATCGCCAAGTGATAGAGGGCCGCCTGTGGCGTGAGCAACCGGATGTGATACCGGCCTGCGTCGACTGTCATCAGCCGCACACCATAAGGGGAGTTTTGTATGAGGCCGGAGCGGCCAACCAGGACTGTTTCCGGTGCCATGGTGATCCCGATCTAGTCGGAGTTGCCCAAGGCGACACGGTCTC
>JBDGXD010000301.1:0-5340 GCA_039584755.1 Gemmatimonadota bacterium | reverse complement strand
ATACGTCATATGTGTCTGACACGCTGTCCGTCATCACCTGGCACTGTCCGCACAACACAGTAGCTGACCTCCTCGTCACAATTGGCAGCTGGGCGTGCCGCCCTGCTGCCAACCCCCTGTACAAGAAAGAGGCCCTGCGTGCGCGAATATGCCAAGATGTTGTCACAAAGTAACTTACAGCATCTGGTGTGGTTGTTGCCGCCCACAATACCGGGTTGTCGCGTTGCACCCCCGCGGCAGGGAGCCACCCCGTGTAGATTCCCTGCATCGGACTGTTGTCCACGGTCGACTGAACCGTGGTGCCCTGACCCTTGCAAAACCACGTATTTAAGGCGAATCAATTGGGGCACGAAGTCTGCGGCCCGTGACTGCGATTCCTGTCGGGGACGTGCGTCTCGACGCTCTTCTCCGAATAGTGCAGCATTAACCTCGGCCTTATGCAAACTGAGAGGGCAATGATGCCCGTGCGTGGTGTCCATTCGCGGCCCCCTGTTGTACTCATAGTCGACGACCAGGAGTGGTCAACCAGATCTCTGGAGAGCGTTCTCGCGCCTGACGGCTTCGCTGTGATGCGCGCGTATACGGCTCAGGCTGGCCTGGAGCGAGCTAGAGTACAGCCGCCGGATTTGGTCTTTGTCAGCAACAACCTACCTGACTCCGAAGGGGTCGGTTTGTGTGCCGCCTTGTGTGACGAAGTGGCGCTGAGCGCAGCCACACCGATCCTGATGACCAGCCCTGACCCACCCACCAGAGAGCAGCGACTCACGGCGTTACATGCGGGTGCATGGGATTACATCTCTTACCCAATCGATGCGCAAGAGTTGTTGCTGAGGCTGGGCGCCTACGTGCGGGCCAAGTTCGAGGCCGATCGAGCGCGTGAGCTGTGTCTGCTGGACGAATCCACCGGATTGTACAACTTCCGCGGACTAGAGCAGCGCGCCCAGGAGCTGAGATCCCAGGCGTACCGAGAGGAGTCGGCCCTGGCATGTGTGGTGATCGCACCACTGCTCATGGGTGGCACTATTGAGGCAGAGATGCCGCTCGACGAGAAGCAGGTGGCTGCTGTGGTCGAACATCTGGGCCGGGCGCTGCGGAGCGCAGGCAGGCTCTCTGACGCGATCGGGCGGCTAGGCCAGAGCGAATTCGCGGTCGTCGCGCCGAAGACCGATCGGAGCGGAGCAACTCAGCTGGCGGAACGCCTTGCTGCCGCGATCAGACAGGCGAACGGAGAAAACGGAGGGCACCACATGGAACTCCGCGCGGGATACCATGCCGTGCACAATGTACGTGAGGAACCGGTCGAAGCTCGAAACCTGATGGCGCACGCTACCATGGCGCTCAGGGCAGCCAAAGCCAACGGCGACACCGGGTGGATTCAAGATTTCGAGGGGATTTAGCGGCTCGCTCTTCTTTCCTCCCCCGATGAGAGTTCTTTCCTTCTTTCCGCCTTCGTCCTCATGCTCGTAGCCCGGCAAGTAGTAGGAGTAGTACCGGTAATGCCGGTACGCTGAACCCTCACGAACGTCGTTCAATACTGCACCCAATACACGCACCGGAAGCCGGTCGAGCACATCCAACTTGGCCTCCGCAAGTTCCCGGTCGGTTGCGCCGAGACGCAGGACCATAACCATGTTGCCGGTCACCGTGCCCAAGGCAAAGGCGTCGACACCGGCGCCCAACGGTGGGCTGTCGATTATGATAACGTTGTAACGCGACCTCAGACTCGTGATCAGATGCTGCATTGAAGCCGAACTCATGAGTTCCGGCGCATCGGGCGTACGCGTACCGCAGCCTACAAAGCTGAGCGACTCGAAGCCCGACTCCTGAGTTGCCTCCTCGATGTCCACGGACCCGTCCAACACGTCGGTCAGTCCGGGTTTGCGAGCCTGGTTGAGCACACGGTGCAGCGTACCGCGCCTCGCATCGCCGTCGATCAGGATCGTTCGGTGGCCACCTTCGGCAAAGGCCAAAGCCAGGTTCGCCGACACAAACGACTTGCCATCACCAGGACCTGGACTGGTTATGGTGATCACAAGGGGACCGGCGGTCCCGTAAGCATGAACCAAGTTGAGTCTCACACCACGTAGCGCCTCGACGACTGCGGCAGAGTCATCGCCAGCCCCACCGTTCCCACCGCTCTTCAACCGAGGCACGATACCGAGCAGAGTCAAGCCCATGTCGGTAGTAATCTGATCCGGATAGCGGACCCGACGATCGATGCGGTCCAGCAGAATCGCGCCTGCTATGCCTAGAGCGAGTCCGGCAGCAAAGCCCATCATGATCAAGCGCGGTCTCTGGTTCGACACCGGTCGCTGTGGCACCACAGCAGGGTCCAGGATGCGCAGATCGGGCACGCTCGAGGCTTCCGCGAGACGTGCCTCTTCGTAACGGGTCTGCAGCATGGTGTAGAGGTTTTCGGCCACTACCTGTTCACGCTGCAACCTGGCTTCGTTGATCATTCGTGGCGGGATCTGGCGCAACTCACCTGACGCCGTCGCCAAACGATCATCGAGGACTCCCTCACGGGACCTCAGTTCAACAACCAGATCGCGCAGCAGCGCCGGGAGAGTAATGGCCTCAAGTTCCTGAACGTTGGCCTGCGCCTGTACGACCAACTGATGTTCTTCAGTGTAACGACGTCGCAGTGTCAACAACGTAGCCTGCAGTTCAGTCAGTTCATCCAATGTTCGCCGCAACTCCGATGAGCCTTGTACCGCGCGGACTACGTCCAGGGCCTCCGTGGACAGGCCCGAGTCCCCCGCCGCCGCGAGTACGCGTTCGATCTCAGTCCGCTCTCTCCCCGTGGCGTCGCGCTCGATCCGCAACTCGAAAAAACGGTCGAAAACTGGATCGCGTGTCTGCTCGATACCACCAGCAACCGGACCACTGCGATCCGCCGGAAGGGTGATAGTGGCAACGCGGAAGCTCTCCAATGCATCGTCAGCCCGGCGCAGCTCTCGCTCCGATTGCTGCAGCTGGGCCTCCAGTATGTTCGCTTTCTGAGTGAGCTTCTCTCGGGTCAATTCGGATGCGAGAGCCACGTGGCGAAGTGATATCGCATTGACGGTGGCGGTAATCAACTCCGGGTCTGAACCAAACAACTCGATCCGCAGGAAGTTCCCGCTCATATCAATGCGGGTCCCGAGCCGGTTCATCAAAGTCCGTGCTGCATCCCGCGGCATCGTAACTGAGAAGCCGACTTGATCACCGGGACGCAGGGCTGTTGGCGGCGGCACCCAGACAAACCCGACCCTGAGACCCAAGGTGTCCCCTGGGGCACCGGTCTCAACCAGAATGCCCTCGGCAGAGCGCAACCTCAGCTCCGAGCCCGTCGGATCGACCTCCAGGACATAATTCCCAGCGGCCAGCGGTCCTCCGGTCAGAACGAACGATTCGAACATTGGAGCATCGTCGCGGGAGTCCAGACTGAGGTACAGTTTCAGCTCCTCGACGGCGTGGTCGAGAACAATGAAAGACCGTAACAGTTCCACCCAGGCATAGCTCTCGAGTAGCTGCCCAGATCGGATGGGGCCACGGTTGGCGTCGTCTCTTGTCCCTGCGCTCTCGATCCATATCGCGGCCTCAGCCATGTACTCGAGTTTCACGAATCGGGATAACAGCACGCCGCCCGAGGTACCAAGGGCCACCGCGAGGAGAATGAACCACTTGCGCCGCAACATGGCGCTGACGTAACGGCCCCAGTCGCGTACCCTGTCGGGCTCTGGTCCCGGTTGCGGCCATGTGGGCTGGTGGGGCGTAACCCGGTATTGGCCGCCCGCTTCCGGGACAGTCGGAGTCTCTTCGGGAACAGCCGGTAAGTGATCGGACATATGTCTGCCAGGTACTCCTTGCAACGCTGTGGTTGGTTCCAAGCCTAGTCGCCACTAATTCGTAGCCCAATCGTTCATGCAATACCAGGGCCGCGGACGCTGCCGCTGGCAAACGCGCATGAAAGCGCCACAGCCAGGGCCTGGGGCCGGTCGTTCGAGGATCGCCGCCGAAAGAAACCGGCGCAAGGAGTGGACGCGGGAAGATTGGCTGGTTTCGGCCGTCAAAGTGCGCGCAGACCCTCGGAACTAGGGCAAGCCCACCATCCAGTTGTTGCATGCACGCATCAAGTATATCTTGCTTCTCGTATCGATGTGGCAACGACGCAACATACGCGTCCGTTCGGGACCTGGCCAGCAATGGTATCCACCTTAAGCACAGCGTTTTCGCCGTTTCCTGCCCTGGCCTGACGTGTGCATTGGCGTGGTTTGACGGCGACGGATCGATAGAGTCGTCTCATCAAACATCACGAGGTAAACGGAGGAATTCATGATCTCTTCGCGTCCACCGACCGAAAGAGACGCTGTGAGCGGCGGGGCGCTGCCGGAATTCGCGGAGCTGGATCAGGAGGCCAAATCCAGCCTGAAGATCCTGGTAGTCGACGATGAGCGGACCCTGAGGGAAAGCTGCCGGTCGTTTCTCGCGAGCGAAGGTTATGGTGTGGACGTCTGCGCAAAAGGACCCGATGCCCTGGATCTGCTTCGCAGGCGGACATTCGACATAGTACTGATAGACCAGTATATGTCCGACGTGTCGGGGGAGGAGTTGCTTCAAGCCTGCCTGACCAAGAGCCCTGAGACGGTGTGCATCGTCATGACGGGGAATCCCTCTGTGGAGGCCAGCTTCCGAGCGCTGAGGAGCGGGGCGTGGGATTATCTCCCCAAGCCATTCGCGGCGACCCAGCTCCAGGTACTGATCGGGCGGGCGGCCCATACGGTCCTGGTGTCACGCGAGTCGCGACTGATGCACATGGCAGCCGCCCAGGAATTCGGGCATAGCGACAAGATTACGGTCCTGGGTGTAGCCCCCATCTTCAAACAAGCGATAGAGCTGGCTCGCAAGGTAGCGCGGACCAACGCATCGGTGTTCTTGAATGGAGAGAGCGGTACCGGTAAGGAGCTCATCGCCCAATTCATTCATCATTTCTCGCGTCGCAGCAGTCGCCCCATGGTAGCCATCAACTGTGCGGCCCTCCCCGAGGGACTGCTGGAATCAGAGATGTTCGGGCACAGAAAGGGAGCCTTCACGGGTGCTGTGAGGGACAAACCAGGTTTGCTCGAAGCCGCCAATGGCGGAACTATGCTACTCGACGAAGTCACCGAGATGTCCAAGCCAATCCAGGCCAAGTTACTCAGAGTGATTCAGGATGGCGTAGTACGGCGTGTTGGGAGCGAAACAGTGGACGCGGTTGTCAACGTGCGATTCATCGCTGCCACCAACCGAGATCCCAAAGAGGCTGCAGAACAGGGGATCTTGAGAGAAGACCTGTTCTACAGACTTCGTGTAGTGCCA
>JBDGXD010000300.1:0-5355 GCA_039584755.1 Gemmatimonadota bacterium | reverse complement strand
CCTGCTGTAGTGTGAAGAGGGTATGAAGCGAATGTTGTTCAACCAGCGCCAGCATACGTGTTGACACGTGACTGGTCGCAAGTCAGGCGGGAAAGAGTATGAAATGTCTTGCGGTTACGCAAGGTGATGCGCAGCGGGCCACTCAGACAACTGCTTCCTGCACTCGTCGCCACGACTGTCGAACGGTGGACCGTATGCCTGCTATTTCGGTCGGCCGTTCCCAGTCGTCTGTTGCAGCCAATGCGCCCATATGTCATTCCACACCAACACCGCTACCGTCAACAGCATGGCCCCGAGTCCCAAGCCGAGCACTACCACTGCCGGCGGCACGAAGATGAGCGCAATGATCTTCTGAACGGTGTCAACTTCGGGTGACAGGAGCACGTTCAATAATGTCATGCCCGTGCTGTACAGCAGAAGAACCGCGTAGGCGATGTAAATCACGGCCCACAATCTGAAGAGTGGCCGAGGCATCGCGTGTCTTGGCAACAAGAGACGCAGCAATACGTTCAGCTTGGCAACCACTTTGTCGTCTATCGAGCCTACCAGAGTGCCTATATCTCCAGCGCCTGCACCGCCCTCTCGTATTCGTCACGCTTGACGTACAGCACGTACCCGTATCCACCCTTGCCATCCGCCGCTCCAGCCGATGCATAGACGTTCACATCGGCCTCAAACAGCTTGTGGTGAATCGATTCCAGTATACCGGGAGTATCATCACCTTGAACCAACAACGCCGGATTCGGTCCCTCCAGCTTCAGGCCGGTTCGCTCGGCCTCGTACGCCAACAAACCGGCATCTTCCGGAAACAGCGTTAATCGAGTGTGCGCCGGACCTTCCGGGAACAGCGCAAAGGCCACGAGGCTCACCCCCAATTCCCTGAGCTGTATAAGGCGTTTGTACGCCTCACCCGGCTTGTCAATGACTTTCGTGTGATAGTAAAAGATCCTGCGGACCCTGATCGCCATCGCTACCTCCTGGCGTTCTGCGCATCAACTTGCGCTAATAGATCGGATTCTTTCTCAGCCATTCGGCGAAAGCGCGAAACGCCCTGCCCCGGTGACTCACCGCATGCTTCTCCTCAGCAGCTACTACGCCAAAACTCTTGCCGAGGTCATCAGAAAGAAACAGTGGATCGTAGCCAAACCCACCGGTGCCTTGCGGTTCCTCCAGGATTGTGCCGGTGCACGTACCCTCGAAGATCACGGGAAGTGCCCCCGGGTTCCTGAGAAACGCGATGGCACAGCGGTAACGCGCACGCCGCTGCTCCTTCGGTGCGCCAGCCAGACGCCGCAACAACTCCCGGTTGTTGGCTACATCTTGATGCTGGGTGGGCATCGCAAAGCGCTTCGAATGCACACCCGGTGCTCCCCCCAAAGAAAACACTTCGATGCCTGAATCGTCGGCCGCCGTGGGCAACCGTGTGCGCCGTGCAAAGTACTCCGCTTTACGACGTGCGTTGCCTTCGAACGAACCAGCATTCTCGAGCTCGTCCTCGACGCGCGTTTCCACGACTCCTGCCTCATCCGGAAACACCACACGCAGTGGCAGGTCATCGAGAATGACCTTGATCTCACGTTGCTTGCCGACACTCCGTGTCGCAACCAGCAATGGCGGTTTCACGATCCCAATGCCTTTCGCTGCTCGGCAAATAGTCTCTTCGTTCCGATGGTAGCCAGGTTCAACAAGGTATCCAGCTCCTGCCGTGAGAACGGTCTGCCCTCTGCACTGCTCTGCACTTCTACGTATCTATCCGGCTCAGCTACCACGATGTTCGCGTCGACCTGAGCTACCTTGTCTTCTGCATAGGAGAGGTCCAACAACAGTTCGTCGTCCACCACACCAACCGACACTGCCGCAATGAGCGATGCAAATGGATTGCGTACACCCACTTCCCTTTCCATCCAGCCACATGCATCCGCCACCGCAACCGCTGCCCCGGTTATCGCTGCAGTACGCGTACCGCCATCGGCCTGCAATACGTCACAATCCACTTGCATGGTGAATTCGCCAAACGCGAAGTCTCTCAGCGAAGCTCGCAGACTGCGTCCGATGAGCCGCTGTATCTCCGCGGTTCTCCCACCTGGGCCACGCCGCTCGCGCGCAGTCCGTTCGCTCGTGGCCCGCGGCAGCATGGCATACTCAGCTGTCAGCCAGCCCAGACCCGACCCACGACGCCAGCCGGGGACACCCTCGCTCACGCTGGCAGTACACATGACGAGTGTATCGCCCATGCTGACCAGACACGAGCCCTCGGCATGCGGGTTGGCCCCTCGCTCCAGCCTGATCGGGCGCAGCTCGTCAGCAGCACGTTCATCAATCCGTGACATTGCGACCTGATGACATAGTCAGTACTACCTCATGGTGGAAGCGGCTCTCGTCACTCGATATGAGGACCGTCTTCAAATGAGTGGGTCACACCGCCACGAGAGAGACTCCACTTCAGCAGTGGTGGTGCTACGAAGGTAGTGCCGATGACCATTATTATGATGGCGCCAAACAACGGTCGTGACAGCACGCCCGTACTCAACCCGATGTTGGCAAAGATCAACCCAACCTCACCGCGCGGGATCATTCCGATTCCCACAGCCACGCGGTTGAACTTCGCCCACGGAGCGGCCCATCCGGCAGCCACTTTGCCCAGAACCGCTATCACAAACAGCGACAAACCCAAGCCCAACACCGGCAGGTTCTCGGCAACCATGGGATTGAGCAGAGCAACATCGAACTCAGCACCAATGCTCATGAAGAAGATCGGCGTGAAAACATCAGACACGGGCTTGATGCGTTCCTGAATCATATCGAACTGGTTGGTGCCCGAGAGTATCAGACCGGCGGCAAACGCACCAACGATCATCGCGGAGCCAGCCTTGTTTGCCAGAGCCGCGATGATTAGAACGAATGCAAACGCGGAGACCAACAGCATTCCACGGACGTGCATGTGATTGACGAAGTCGAAGATTTTGGGAGCCAGCCAGAGGCCGATTCCGACGGCTACCACCAGAAACCCGACCGCCACACCGAACGATTGACCAATGCCGAGGAATGTGACGGCGTTGCCAGCAGCCAGGCCCGACACGATACCGAGTATCACCAACCCCAACACATCATCGATCACCGCCGCACCAATGATGAAGCGTGATTCGAACGAGTGCATCACCCTCAGATCCTGCAGCACGCGCGCAGTTATTCCGACTGATGTGGCTGTGAGAGTACCACCTATGAAGATGGCTGTCATCGCCACGCCGGTGGGACCGTACTCGTGCAAGCCGAGCGGCGAAATCCAAAAAAGAATGCCACCGATCAGTGGCAGGACCACGCCAACAGAGGCTATTGCCAAGGCCCCTCGGCCCACCCTGAGCATCGCCCTCAGGTCGGTCTCCAAGCCGATCTCAAACAGCAGAATCACAACGCCGATCTCAGCTAGAATGCGGATTATCGGCCTGAGAGCATCGTCCGAAGCGGTGGGGATGATACCGAGGAGACTGCCACCGAGAATCGCGCCCGCGATCAGCTCGCCCAGCACGGCCGGCTGACCCATGCGCTCGCTCAGTTCACCAGAGAATTTCCCGACGATGAGCATGGTCGCCAGGATCAAGAAAAGTCGCGCGAAATCCAAGTGCTCTGGGCCGTGATCCTGCAGAGCCCACGCTGCAACCGGGACTGCCAGCCCCAGCACAACCAGCACCATCGGAACGGCGGTCTTCTTCATGATGTTGTCAGATCGTCATCCGGATCTAAAGCGGGTTTCTGACCTCTGGTGTCAGCGTGAAGGTGTGATGCACGAACGGAAGATCAACGGTCTGTTCGTACGTAATCTTGATGACGATCTCACGGGGACGGAGCGTGCGTTGGATGACGATCTGTTTCGCCTCTTCGGGCAACCCGAGGTCCTCGGCCTTGAGACGTAGCCGACGACGTATCGCCGCATCGTCTATGCTCGGTGCCAGGCGTGCCTGCGTCTTTATCTCTTCCTTGAACCGCCAGTAATTGACGTAGATCGTGCCAAAAGGAACTCCGTAGTACAGCCCGATGACCAGGAGCAACAGTGTGAAGACACAGCCCAATCGCCCCTTGCCATCGCTGCCTCTCCGGACCGTTGAGCGTCTCACCACTGTGATTGCGCCCCGTCCACGATGTCTGTCACCAGTTTCTCCAATGCCACCTCACGTCCACCTTGTTCGTTCGGCGGCGTATACTCGCCGTCGACCGTGAGACTCGAGCGCTGCCACAGCATGCGTTCTTCAACTCGGTCGAATATCTCCACGTTGATCGACAGTTGCACCCTGCGTCGCGTCACCGTGACGTTGCGGTCGAGCTGTCCCGTTGTTTGGAACGACAATGGGATGTCGGGTGCGTATCCCGTGATAGATCCCCGTACGATGGCATCCGCTGTTGCCTCGGACGCAGGTCGCAACCCTAAACGACCTTCGATAGCCTCAGTGATCGCCTCTGTAACCTCGAGAGTCAATGCCGGCTCGGCTGTCAAATTGTCAAATGGTAGAATGGCCACAGTTCGTATGTGACCCGGCAGTCCCCCACCGGCGAACCCGTACAGGCAGCTACTCGTAGCCAGTCCCACAGCACTGACCAGCGCCACTGCGCTAATCCTGCGGACGCTTCCAGGTTTCCGGATCGAATGGGCCAACGGTCTCAACATTCTCCACGCTCAGTAGGAAAATCGACGCTGATTGGGGAAACGACATCGTCGCCTCCACCGGAACGCGGGTCGAGTCGTCAAACTCGAGCTCTACCGAACCGACCACCGCGTCGAACCGCCTCATCTCCGCCTGCAATCTATATGGTGGTTCCCGGGTCACAACGTAGCTGAGCGTATCAGCACCTGATACGTACTGCCAGATTCGCCGTGAACTGGTTTCAGTTCCGAACACCTCCGCTTCGGGCGGCGCTCTGCGGGCAACACCAAACGCGGCCCAGAACAACGGAGCGACCTGAATCAGTTGCTCGGTATCCTCTTCCGGCTGCGACCACACCACACTGTCACCGATGACCACCGCGGCGCCGGAGCGCCCAAAGGGGCCCGAATAGTCAAACCGCAGAGAATCGGGTGGGGCCACGCGTACCGCCGCCCTCCCACGAACCGAGCCCTGCTGAGTCGTGTAGGTCCACTTGAAATCAACCTGTGTCGCTTGGGTGGGCTCCAACTCAGCCACCCAGCCCGCCGTGACGCCTTCATCCAGTGGCGGCAGAACGCCGGGCTCGAGCCGCCCGGGGTAACCACTGCACCCGAGTGAGACAAGTAGCATCAACCCGCCGAAATAGTATGATCTGCTGCCGAGTTGGTCAAGCGCAAGTCGTTGAAACATAGTCATTTAACCAGACAAAATGTGTCGC
>JBDGXD010000299.1:0-5363 GCA_039584755.1 Gemmatimonadota bacterium | reverse complement strand
GTAGGGATGCCTCGAGTGGCAAGAACTGGAAGCCTTCCTGGAGCTATTCGCGCGGCTTGTAGGTCTCCGCGACCTCCATGTAGTACTGCTGCAGGACAAAAAACGCCTGCTTCTTGATCCCTCGCTCCGAGAGCAGGCCCTTGCGGTTCCAGAAGTCCTGGATCCCGGGCAGCGGTCGCCGCGGGGAGCGGAAGTCGGTGAGGATCCACGGGGTGACACCGCGAAGGAACGGAATCCGCTTGAGCATCGACACCTGGTGCTGGTACACCCTTGCCTGGTACTCCTCACTCCACCGGGTCTGGTCGTCGGCATGGTACCCCTGCAGCGCCCCGGCACCAAACTCAGAGACGATGAGCGGCTTGTCGTACACGGTCTCCCAGCGCACAGAGTCGGCGCGCTCGGGGGGGCCGGCGTACCACCCCAGATACTCGTTGACGGCAATCACGTCGAGGTCGCGCCCGAAGGGATCGTCTATCGACATAACTCCGTCCTCGAATCGGTAGTTGGTCTCGAGGGCGGCGGTAAGTAACCGGGTCGGGTCCAGCTCTCGTGCACGCCTGGTGAGTGATTGCAGGAAGGCCAGGCGGGGCTCGGACAACGGGGTCTCGTTCGACATCGACCACAGGATCACCGCAGCGCGGTTCTTGTCGCGCGTGATCATCTCACTCAGCTGGCGCCGCGCGTTGGCCAGGGTGGCCTCGTTTTCCCACTGGATCGTCCAGTAGACCGGGATCTCGGCCCACACCAGCAGGCCGAGCTCGTCTGCCATGCGTACCATGTGCTCGTTGTGTGTGTAGTGGGCGAGTCTGACGAAGTTGCCGTTTAGCTCCTTCACCCATCCGAGTAATGTGCGCGCGTCCTCGGGGCCGTTTGCCCGGCCATCACGTTTCGGCGCCTGCTCGTGCACACAGACGCCACGGAGGAACACCGGCTCTCCATTGAGCAGGATATCGGTCCCCTTGGTCGCGATGGAGCGGAATCCGATCCGGTCCAAAACCCGGTCGTCGGTAGCCGCGATCTCCACCTCGTACAGCTTCGGGTCGGCAGGCGACCAGAGGACGAGGTCGGCAGCGATGTCGACAGATGCACGACCGTCGGCATCGGTGGCGACGATGGTCTCCACGCCTGCCTCCGGGATGCGTACCGTCACCTCGCCACCGGCAGCTGCTGCTCCGTCGAGCTGGACCCAGCCGGCGACACGATCGGTCGTGCCCTCGGCAAGCTGGAGGAAGTAGTCGCGCACGAAGGTCGCCGGCAGCTCGATCAAAGTCACATCACGGGTCAGCCCGCCATAGTTCCACCAGTCGGTGTTGACGGTCGGGACGGCGTCGAGCCGTCGTTTGTTGTCGACCTTGACCACCAGGGAGTTGCTCTCGGCCCTGACCTGCTCGGTGATCTCGAAGTTGAACGGGGTGAAGCCTCCCTCGTGGGTCCCGAGCTTCGTCCCGTTGAGGTAGGCGTGGGCCTCGTAGTTGGCGGCGCCGAAGTGGACGAACAGCCGTGCTCCCGGCGGGAGCTGGTAATCGAACACCTTCCGGTACCAGACGGTGCCTTCGTAGAAGAACAGCCGCTCGTCCTGCGAGTTCCAATCGCCTGGCACCTGGAGCAGCGGCGAGGTATCGAAGTCGTACTCGACCAGCTCGCTCTTGTCCCTCGGTTTTCTCGCCAAAAAGTACCCGTCCTCGCGAGGCTGGTACCGGTAGTCGTAATACCCGTTCTCGAACGGGTCGACGATACTCTGCCAAGCGCCGTTGAGCGTGGTTGTGGTCCGGCCGGCCACGTTGGTGATCAACTCCGTCTGCTGCGCATGGCAGATGCCGGTCACGACGACGATCGAGCAGACGACAAGCGGTAGGGCCTTGAAGCGCATCGGTGTGGTTCTTCCGTAGGTTAACATCAGGCAATCACTCTATTCGTTTTCGGGGACAAGCGCCCGATATATGGGTTGCATACCTGCACATCCTACACATCGTGTGCAGCATGGCAACGTGCTCGGTGGGACCACTCCATGCGACACCAACCGGAGTCCCGGCCGCCCTGGGGGTGATGAACCCGCGACTCCTGTCGCGCAGCGGACCGGGGCTGGGCGATAGCTGTCGCTGCACCGCCCTCTCCGAAACGCGCGATGGTGGTGCCAAGCACTTCAGCAGAGAGCAGCACGGTCTTGACGACGATTGCACCACTTAGTCATAACGAACCGAAGCGTTTTGTGTGTTTGGTCACACTCCTGAACCGACTACAGAGATGTGTGCTTCGTCACGGCCGCTGCCACTGCTCGCATGGAATTTGTTAATCCGGTCTGCGCGAAGGACGCTCAGAATCGCCTGGGATCATCATCACGCATGCAGAGAGGCACACCATGAAAGGATTGACCTTGGGTCTAGGGGCGCTGCTCGTGGGAATGCTAACCGCGGCCGTACCGACAACGACACAAGCGCAAGTGGCAATCGGGCCCTACGCCGGGTACAACCTCGATGCCGAGGAATTCTATTTCGGCACCAACGTGCGGTTCACGATTCCTGCTGCCATTGGGAACTCGTTTCTCGTAGCAAACCCCGGTTTTGACTACTATCCCTTCATCGGATCGGACGTGGAGGGTCTCGACGTATCTGCATCGTACTATGCGTTCAATTTCGATGTCTTCTACCCGTTCGTCACGAGCTCCGAATCGCTAACGCCCTACGTTGGTGCTGGTCTTCTGATCAGCCGGGCTTCGGTAGAGGTGCTCGGCATGAGCCAAAGCGACACCGATGTAGGACTGAACCTCAAGGGCGGAGCTATGTTTGGCTCAGGACGGGTGCAACCCTTTGGTGAAGGAGTGCTTGCCATAGCCGGGAACACGGGCCTGATGCTGAAGGGCGGCGTATACATTACGCTAGGCCGCTAACGCACTCCCGATAAGAATTTGCTTCCACTCGGTCCGGGATCTCGCACGGAATTGGAGCGGTCCCGGC
The DNA here is from genome assembly GCA_039584755.1 of Gemmatimonadota bacterium. GTDB lineage: Bacteria > Gemmatimonadota > Gemmatimonadetes > Gemmatimonadales > GWC2-71-9. Next base: position 2,409 of record JBDGXD010000299.1, on the reverse strand, counting down.
CTTGGAACGGGCCCTCCAGTGCAAGCTCTTGACTGATCGGACAGGATGACCTGGCAAGCAAAAGGTGAACGGCCCCAGTCTTTGGACGGGGGCCGTTTCTCTTATCTGTGTATTGCGCCCTTCCCCTCTGCCCCTCCTAATTGGTGTGTGGCGGTGTGGTTTGTCTGTCACCGCCCCAACTCCAGCAGCCAGATCTCATCCGCCAGATGAACGCCGGACCCGCGTGATGAACGGTCCATGCGACCGGGCGTTCATTCTCTCTCGAATCAGACTCCGGGTGGCCGATTGCCTCTGCACAATCGGCCGGTTAGAATTGGCCTCAATCGAGGGAGGGTTAGCATGAGCGATCGCACCACCATCAAGCCGACGAAAGACGGGCCGTATCTCGTCACCGGCGCCAGGCGTCTCGCCGGCTTCGCCGACGGCAAGGTGTATGACAGCGCGGGGACCGTCGCCCTGTGCCGCTGTGGAGGCTCCAAGAACAAGCCGTACTGCGACGGCACGCACGCGAAGATCGGTTTCTCCGGCGATAAGGAAGTGGATCGAACACCGGACAAGCGGGAGAACTACGTCGGCCAGAAGATCACGCTCCACGATAACCGCGGGATCTGCGCGCACGCAGCGCGCTGCACCGACGGATTGAAAACCGTGTTCAAGCTCGGGCAGGAGCCGTGGATCGACCCTGATGGGGACTCGGCCGACAAAATCGTCGCCCAGGTCAAGCAATGTCCATCAGGAGCACTCAGTTACACGATCGACGGCGTCGAGCATCGCGATCAGGAAAGGGAGCCGGCGATCATGATCGCGCCGAACGGTCCGTACGCCATCTTCGGTGGTGCCGATCTCGAGGAGGCGGAGTTCGGAGAGGGGGCCTCGCGCGAGCACTTCGACCTCTGCCGCTGCGGCAAGAGCAAGAACAAGCCGTTCTGCAGCGGCGCCCACTGGAACCACCAGTTCGACGAGAACGCCCCGAAGAAAGACGGGTAGACCGGCCCCTCGTTGCCTTGCTTAGTGCCCGGGGCGGGATTCGTCGCGGCGTGAACGAGCGGCAGCGCCGCAGGCGCGAGGGTGGAGGCCAGTACAATGGGCAACAAGAAGAGGGCGCCAACTTCGGCGCCCCGTCTTGTTCGTGCTCAGTGCCCGGGGCGGGACTCGTCGCGAAGCGCGTACCCTGAGGACGGTCGCACGATCGTCCGAAGGTGACGCGCCGCGGATCAAGCATCGCGGACGCGATGCGGATCAACCCGCACAGGCTTACCCCCAAGGGATTCTAAGGACGAGAATCCCCTCTGTCCAACTTGACCTATCGCGAAACATCGCACCGACTTGAGGGCGTTTTTCCCAACTATCCTAGGGGCGTAATGAACGGTAGGCTTGGCTTTCTGGACGGGGCTCACGCTCAGATTGGGCCTCTTCCAGCACCCGCTGCTGGTAAGGCATACGTACAGGATGTCGGACGCCCGTCCCGGGCGGCCTTGGGGGCATTTGCGCCGTGAGGATCCCGCTGGGCACTCGATCCGGGTGGAGCGCCGACCCGCCTCCACTGTGTGGGTGCTCCTGGAAGGACGGCTCACGTCAGCAGCAGCCGGACGGTTCGTTGCGGATCTCCAAGCTGCCCTGGCACGCCGCAAGGATCGAGTTGTGCTGGACCTGGCCCGCTTAGCTCGACTGGAGGACGGCGCGGTGGGTGAGTTGGTAGCGGGGCTAGCAGGCCATCGCGATCGGATCAGCATCATTCTCCCCCGCGTGGGAAAGTTCGCGGCCCTGGCAGCGATCTTCCCGCTCTACCAGTAAGCCTCTGACATTTTGCGGTGACCTTTTGACTGGGAGGTCGCCACGCCGGCTCACACCGCGCTCCCACGAAACTGCAAATTTATCCATATGTCCGATCAACTCGGCAAGCCGAGTGCTGCCCTCTCCGACCGCTACACCATCGAGCAGTCGGACTTCGACAGTGCCCCTATTCCTAGACCCACTAGTCCGCCAAAAGCGCCAAGCACCAGGGCCCTTGGCGGTATCCCCTAACGCTGCGGTGGGATCCACATATCCTGTCCAGTCAGGCCAGCCTCTTCGATCATATCGATGCAGTATTCCAACCTTCCGAGGTCGCTTAGACTTCCATTGTTTGTGCCGCACGTAAACTTGACGCCACCGGCTTTGGCACGCTTGATGAACGTAGCACTCGGTATCCTGCGGCGGTCATTGATCTCGAGTGCGATATCGTTCTCGAGGAGCGCCGCGATAACACGGTCCATACGGTCTTCCGTCCAGAGTTCATCATACATGTGGCCAATCTCGTCCGGTATAAATGTCGGATTGACATAGATATCAATCGGTTCTTCGTTCAAGATAGTCTCGATACGGTCGACGAACTGATCCATGAAGTCCTCCGGATCACCGACCTCTGTT
>JBDGXD010000298.1:0-9972 GCA_039584755.1 Gemmatimonadota bacterium | reverse complement strand
TCCGTCCGATGGCAAGGTGACCGTCTTTGACCAGCCGGTGCGTCGCAATCCGCCTCTGTATGGCCGTATGGGTGTGATGTCGGAACACGAAACCGTTTATGGCTTCATGAAGGGCCGCGAGTTCGTGCGGATGATGGGTCGGCTGAGAGGTGTCAGCGACGAGGCGATGGTTGACCGGGCGATCGACTTGGTCGATCTCGCCGACGCCGCCGACCGGCCGCTGGGCACATACTCCCGAGGAATGCGTCAACGCATGAGGCTGGCCGGAACCCTGGTACACGATCCCGAGATCTTGATACTTGACGAACCGTTGAACGGTGCCGATCCGAGGCAGCGCGTCCATTTCCAAAGCTTGCTCCGACAGCTCTCGGCCGAGGGTCGCACCATCGTACTCTCCTCGCACATCCTGGAGGAGGTCGAGCAGGTCGCGGACACGGTGCTCCTGATCGTAAACGGCAAGCTCGCGGCTTCGGGTGACTTCCGTGCCATTCGCGTGGCACTCGACGAGAGACCGTATCATGTGTTGGTGGTGTCGGACTCGCCGCGTCAACTGGCGTCTGCCGTTGTCAGACTCGATTCCGTAGACGCGGTGAATGTCGATCCCGATGGCACGCTGGTCGTGTTGAGCAGGAATGTGCGTGACCTGCAGATCGAGCTGCCCCGCCTGGCACAGTCGGAGTCGATCAGTTTGCGCCGAGTGGAGCCGTTGGACGATTCGTTGGAAAGTGTCTTTGGCTATCTGGTGGAGCGTTAGCGATGCTACCGATCTTCATGCTCACGTTGCGCCAACTATCAGGCAAATGGCGGCTGACGATCATGTCGCTCCTTGCACTGTTGCCAGTGGTCGTTGGCTTGCTGATGGTGAGTTTTGAAGATGCACCGTCGGTGGGAGATTTCGAGGACGCCGTGCTCAGCGCAATCTTGGCCGGTGCGATCTCGCCGCTGGTGGTGCTTGCAATCGCCAGTGCCGCATTCGCCAACGAGATAGAGGACAGCACGCTCGCCAATCTGACGATCGCCCCGATTCCTCGCTGGAAGATCGTGCTGCCCAAGCTGCTCGCGGCAGTATGTGTAGCTGGGCCGTTTATGGCGATCAGTGCGTTCCTTACGGGCTACTTCGCGTACAGCGCCGATTTCAAGGCGGCACTCGCGGTAACTGGAGCCACTATCATCGGGGTGGCACTCTACTCCTCGGCATTCGTGTGGCTCGGCCTCAAGACCACGCGTGCAATTGGCTACGGTCTGATCTATATCGTGTTGTGGGAGGGTTTCTTCTCGGGATTCGTGACGGGTGTGCGGCTCCTCAGCGTACGCTACTACTCCATTGCTTGGATGCACTGGTTCGACCCGCGGCGCTTTGCCGACTTCAACGATTTCGGCTTTGGGCTGGCGTTGGTTGCGACGGTGATGGTGTTTGGTGGGTTTTTGTTGCTGGCGATTAGAAGACTGCGTTATATGGATATTCCGTAGCCCGGCGGTCACGGGCGCCCGGCGGGCGCGGCGGACCCTGCAACGGTTTCCCGGTATCCCGGTTGCCCTGTGTCCCGGCCCCACCCAATTCCAAAGTCGGCTGTATCTTTATGAGAGCATTCTCCGCCTGGAGGGTGGATGAAACCCAAGTCCGACCGCCTCGAACCCGATCCTGTAATCGAAGCGTACAAGAAAGACATCGATCGGACTCTACTGCGAGAGAACCTGAAGCGAACTGTTGCCGAGCGGTTGGCGAATCTCGTGGCATTGCAGGAGCTGGCCGAGGAAGCACGTCGTGCTGGTGAACGGGTGGATCGTCCTCGTGACTGACTTCAAACAGCTCATTGCGTCACTTGTTGAATCCGATGTCGAGTTCATCGTCGTCGGCGGGTTGGCTGCAACTGTGCACGGTTCCGCTCGGCTTACCCAAGACGTCGACGTCGTGTACTCGCGATCCCATGAGAATATCGAACGCATGGTAACAGCCCTTGCACCGTTCGAGCCTTACCTGCGTGGTGCGCCGCCCGGACTGCCATTCGAGTGGTCAACTGCAACGATCAAGAGCGGTCTCAACTTCACGCTGACTACCACGATTGGTGATATCGATGTGCTGGGTGAGATTGCCGGTGGTGGGTTCTACGATGCCTTGGTCGAGCACACGATAGTGATTGACCTGTTCGGCCACGAGTGCAAGTGCTTGGATCTCCCTACCTTGATCGCCACAAAGCGTGCGGCCGGCAGGCCACGCGATTTGGAAGCTATTGCAGAGTTGGAGGCACTGCACGAGGAGAGGGAGGGACAGTAGGTCGCCTGTTCACCATTCTACATTAATCATTCTACATTCGGCTTGGCACCTTCGTGGAGGAGCAGCCGTCTCGGGCTTGCTCCAAGACAGCCCCTCACCTCACACAGGGGAGCAGCCCTGCGACGGCCACTCCTCCACTTCGGTGACTACGATCAATGCACCTTGCACTTTGCACTTTGAATTCGGTGCGCTGTACCCTGTACCCTGTACCCCTATGGAAGTGCCGCTATCCACGACCCATCTTCAAGCCACCGCTTCCTCAACTGCTCCAACAACCCGGTACCCTCAAACGCCCAGAGGAAGTTCCTGATCAAGTTCTCCAACTGAGGATCGCCGGGCAGCATTGCGATGCCGGCAGGCTCCAGAGCCAGCGGCTGGTTCAGCGTGGCCAAACCCTGACCGGGATAACGCAGCACGGAAAGCAAGCAGACACTCATGTCAGCCACCATTGCGTCGACCTCGTCGCTGAGCACCATGGCCACGCCGTCGTCGTAGTTCTGAGTCGTCGTTAGTTGGGCTTCGGGCAGAAACCGCTGGACGAAACGGTGGCTGGTGGAGTTCTCCAGAGCCGCCAGCTTCATGTTGGCGCGGTTGATCTCGCCAGCGCTGTCTATTGCTGCCAAGGTGTTCGAGTTGGTCAAGATCGAATTGCCGGTCAGCAGATAGGGACCTACGAAGCTGACATCTACGGTGCGCTCGGCGGTGATCGCCATGCCTGAGATCACGATGTCCACTTCGCCTGCCTGAAGCGCCGGCAACAACTGAGGAAACGGCTTGGCCACGATGTTGAGATTCACACCGAACGCCCCGGCCAGCATGTTGGCCAGATCGACGTCCAAGCCAATCATGTCTCCAGTGCGACTAACTGCGTTGTAGGGAGCCTGATTCCCCGACATACCAACGCGCAGCTCGCCACTGCTGACGATACGCTCCAGAGTCTGCGCATCGGCTGCCTGTGTTGTACTGATGGCAAGTCCCGCCACGAGCACGAACAGCATTAGTGGAAGGACAAAGAGCTTTCTAAACATTCAAGGATCTCCTTAGTTAGCCAGGTTATGGAAACGCGATTTTGAGTGTGTTGTGACCGGGGAGGATAGCGGGATGGGCACATTGTTACAAGGTCTGAGCTTCCTGACTAGGTGGCCACGGACGCCCTCCCTTGCCTTCGCACTCACCCGTTGCTAAATCCCCCACGATGCCAGACCCCAGCCCTCTGCTCCGCACCAAACTGCACCGACCATTAGTGCCCAACGACTTCGTGCCGCGGCCACAGTTGGTCGAGCGGTTGGAGCGGGGCCGGAACAAGCCAGTGAGCCTGGTGTGCAGCCCGGCCGGCTATGGCAAGAGCACCCTGTTGAGCAGTTGGTTGGATTCGAGTGAAGCCGTCAGTGCATGGTTGTCGCTCGATGTGCGGGACGACGATCTCAAGACATTCTTGACGTATGTCACCGAGGCTCTGAAAGAGGCAGTTCCTGGCGTGTGCGACAGAACTGGAGAACTCGTGGCCGCGCCGGAACTACCACCTGCAAACATCCTAGTCACCGAGCTGATCAACGAGTTGGACGAGTCCGGGCAGCCTATGGTTCTGGTGCTGGACGACTACCACGTCATTCATAGCGCAGCCGTTCACGATCTGCTGGGATCGATCCTGGCGCGTCCACCCCGTGGTTTCCAACTCGCAATCACGTCCCGGCATGACCCTCCGCTTGCTCTGGCGGTCCTGCGCGCCAAAGGTTCGTTGACAGAGATCCGCGCAAACGATCTACGCTTCACCGAGGAGGAATCGAAGACCTTTCTCCACAGTGCAGTCGAGCTGTCCATCGCACCTGCGGCGGTGAGCCAATTGGTGCGGCGGGCCGAAGGGTGGGCCGCCGGCCTGCGACTGGCAGCGCTGTCGGTGCGTGACGAGCAAGACGTGCAGAATCTGCTCAGTGGCATCCAGAAAACGAATCAATACGTGATGGATTATCTGGTGTCGGAGGTTGTGGCACACCAGAGCGCCGACATACAGCAGTACCTGATTGCGACATCGGTTCTCGGCCGCTTTTGCGCACCACTGTGTGAAGCCGTTGTCGGCGAGCGTGATGAGCAATGCACCGTGAGCGGAGAGCAGTTTGTCGATTGGGTGATGCGCACCAACCTTTTCATCGTGCCCATGGTGGGAGAGCACCGGCGGTGGTACCGCTATCACCATCTGTTCCAGCAGCTATTGCAGCACCAGTTGGAAAGCCAGCTGGACAGGAATGAGATTGCGCGCACCCACATGCGTGCGAGCAAATGGTTCGGCGAGAATGGTTACTACGAGGACGCGCTGAGCCACGCATTGGAAGCCGGTGACACAAATGCCGCCGCAGGCGTTATCAGTCGCAGTCGCAACGAAATGATGAACCGCGAACAGTGGGACGTGTTGCACCGCCTGTTCGGGCGATTACCCGAAGAAGTCATTGCAACTGATCCTGCGTTGCTGGTCCAGGCAGCCTGGAACGCCGAGAATCGTGTTCGGCTCGAGGAGATGATGGGGCTGCTGGCGCAGGTAGAGGAGTTGTTAGGAGACGGGCAGGATAAGCAAGCGCAGGATCTCAACGGGGAGTTGGCCGCACTCCGATCCGCACGCAGTTACTACTCGGCGGACGCCGACGGTGCCCGTGGGTTTGCGGAGCACGCGATGGACACCCTACCGTCCGATGCGCTCAGCGCCCGAGGATTTGCCGCCGGCGTGCTTGCCTTGGCGCGACAGATGGGCGGTGACTACTCGACCGCATTGAGTCTGTTGGGGGGCGAACTCCAGAACGAGGCTTTACACGGCACCACCTACCATGCGCGACTGTTGATCTCACAGGCAATGTGTCAGTGGTGCGAAGGTGACCTCGGGGGTGTACTGCGAACGGCAAAGCGACTGCGGACTCTGGGAGACGAATTCGATCTGGCGCAGACGAGATATTTCGCCGGCTACTTCGCAGGCATCGCGCACTATCACCGCATAGTGCTTTTGCCCTGGCGTTGACCCACGTGGCCCACGGTCGTCACGAAGAGGCCCAGCAAGTGGCTGAGGTCGTGGTAGCGCGGGCCATGGAATCTCACAATACACTCTTGGTGCGGTCCGCCAACGCCTTTGTCGCCGAGCTGGCGTTACGTGATGGACGCACGGCCGAAGCAACGCCATGGGCGGCGACATTCGATCCCGATCCAATCTTGCCTGGCCTGCGGTTCTACGTACCACAACTGACACTAGTGAAGCTATTGCTTACCCAAAACACCACGTCGAGCCGGACCAAGGCGCGGGAACTGCTGACACGGCTGGAGCAATACTACAGCGATACGCACAACACGCGCGTACTCACCGACGTGCTCTCGTGGTACGCCATACTGGAGCAGAAGGAGGGTGATCAGGACAACGCGCTGCACAAGCTGGAGTGCGCTGTCGTGGCGGGAACACGCGGTGGATTCATCCGACCTTTTGTCGAACTGGGCTCCGAGTTTATGGAACTACTCGATCGGCTCGAGGTCGCGGGGGACGTGGCCAGCCACGTAGGCAAGATCCATTCAGCGTTCAACGACGAGCGTATAGGCGTCGTCGGTAGGTCAGTCGACGTGGCGGCATTGCGCACAGCGCCCTCCGGTTCGCAGCCGCTAGTCAATCCGCTCTCCAACCGAGAACTCGACGTGCTGGACCTGCTGGCACAAAGACTCAGTAATAAGGAAATAGCAGCCAAACTGCACCTGAGCCCTACCACAGTGAAGCGCCACACGGTCAACGTCTACCAGAAGCTGAACGTGCACAAACGCCGTGATGCGGTAGCGAAGGCCACCTCACTAGGAATGCTGCAAGACCCAACATAGCCCCATCACAGAACGCCTCTGAGGGACCTCGCATTAGGTACTCTGCACCCTGTACTCTGTACCCTGTACCCTTTCTTTGCGCGCTGCACCCGCCTTTCAGGGGCTACACCCTTTTCACACCCTCCTGGACCAAGACAACGGGGCTAACCGACTGCAGATTCTCGCTCATTCCGACCACCAGCCGAAACGGGGGGAGTCAGCATTGTGAGCATGTCATGTCGCATACGGATCAAGGGCCGGCTGGACGAATCATGGTCGGAAAAACTGAACGGGTTACACATCAGGTCGCTGGAGGGGGCCGGCACAGCAGAGACGGTGTTGGAAGGTGACGTGCCGGATCAGTCGGCGTTGATGGGCGTGCTCAGCACGCTCGGCGATTTGAACCTGGCGATCATATCGGTCGATACGATGGATCGCGATTCCACGGATCGCGACCAGAAAAGTGCTCAACGAAGCTAAGTGTGATCAAGGGAGAAGGTGACATGAGGAAACATGTGACTCGGATCATCCAAGTGGCTGCGCTAGCTGCCGCGGCTCTGGTGACCACGACCTTCGGGTCGGCTCAGGCGCGAGGACAGGATTTTCAGAACCAGATCCAGGCCCTCGAGTGGCGCAGTATCGGGCCGTTCAACGGCGGGCGTGGCTCGTCGGTCGTGGGCCACCCAACAGACGAGTACGTGTTTTTCTTCGGACACTCCTCGGGAGGTCTGTGGAAGACCGACGACGCCGGGGCCTACTGGGCCCCCGTTGGTGAGGGCCAGTTCCGCTACGCCTCCGTTGGCGCCGTCGCCATCTACGAGAAGAACCCGGACATCATGTATGTCGGTCTGGGCGAGCCGAACATGCGCCAGAGCGTGTCGTGGGGCGACGGTATGTACAAGAGCGTGGACGGCGGTGAGACCTGGGAGCACGTAGGGCTGCCCGAGGCGCGGCACGGGTCCGCATCCACCCGGACAACCCGGACGTCGTCTACGTCGCCTCCATGGGGCACACCTGGGGTCCGCACCCGGACAAGGGTGTCTTCCGGACCACCGACGGTGGCGAGACCTGGGAGAAGGCGCTCTACGTCAGCGACGGCACCGGGGCCATTGATTTGATCATGGCTCCCGACGATCCGAACCTTTTGTTCGCAGCTATGTGGCAGTTCGAGCGCAAGGCGTGGGGTGCGTTCTTCGGCGGACCCGAGGGTGGCATCTACCGCTCCCGCGACGGTGGCGACACGTGGCAGGAGATCTCCGAGATGCCGGGCCTTCCTGAAGGCAACATGGGCCGGGTGGGGCTGACCATGTCCGCCGACGATCCGGACCGTGTTTACGCGATCGTCGATTCCGAGACCCGGCAAGGCCTCTATCGCTCCGACGACCGGGGGGACAGCTGGAGGCTGGTCTCGACGAACGCCAACATCCTGGCTCGGCCGTTCTACTTCTATACGATCCTTGCCAACCCCAGTGACGCGGACGAGCTGTGGGTGCCGGGCAACAAGCTGTGGAGTTCCAGTGACGCCGGTGAGACCTGGGTTCTGGAGCCCGGCATCAAGGACGACTACCAGGACATGTGGATCGATCCCGACAACCCCGACCGGATGATTGCCACCTGTGACGGCGGCGCCCAAGTCACCATGACCGGCGGTCTGACCTGGTCCACCTTCGCGAATCAGAACGGGACCCAGTTTTACCGCGTCGACACCGACGATCAGTTCCCCTACCGAGTCTACTCGATTTCTCAGGACCTGATCGTCTACTCCGTTCCCAGTGCGTCCCGTTGGGGTGGTATCCCTCTGCATGAGACTCATTTTCTCGGAAGTGGCGAAACGGGCCGGGCTCTGCCCAAGCCGGGAGATCCCAACATCGTCTACAGCCTGGCCACGGGCGCGACCTACGGTGGAGCGGCCCAGTTCACGATCAACAACGTGACGACGGGGCAGGCCGAGACCCGGTCCGTCTGGCCGGAGATCATGTTCGGCACCCCGGCATCGGAGTTCCGCTACCGCTTCAACTGGCAGGCACCGTTCCTCGTCTCCCCTCACGATCCCAACACGATCTATTTCGGGGGAAACGTGGTCTTCCGCTCGAGGGACGAGGGGATGAGCTGGGAGGTCATCAGCGGGGACCTGACGCACAACCGGACCGACAAGATGCAGGTGGCCGGATCACCCTGGCTGCCGGAGTACTTCGGCCAGGAGACCTTCTCCACCATCCATCGGCTCGAGGAATCTCCCCATGAGGAGGGCGTCCTCTGGGCGGGATCCGACGACGGTCGGGTCCACTTGACTCAAGACGGAGGAGAGACCTGGACTGAGGTTACCCCTCCGGGACTGCCAGAGTTTTCGGCCGTCTACGAGATCGAGATCTCGCCCCATGACCCGGCGAAAGTCTACCTGGCCATCACACGGTACCGGAAGGCAGACGACTACTCCCCCTACCTCCTGAAGACCGAGGACTACGGCCGGACCTGGAGCCGGATCGACGCTTCGTTCCCCCAGGATGAGATCACCCGGACGATCCGCGAGGACACGGAGCGGGAGGACCTGCTCTTCGTGGGGACGGAGACCGGAGTGTATGTCTCAATCGACGACGGGCAGGAGTGGCGGCGGCTGAACCTGAACATGCCTTCGCTGCCGGTTCACGACATCGAGATCAAGAACGCGGACGTGGTCGTTGCCACGCATGGCCGTGGTTTCTGGATCCTGGACGATATCAGCCCGTTGCGGCAGTACGCGCCGGAGCAGGCAGAAAAGCCGGCGCATCTCTTCAAGCCCGAAGACCACACACGCTTTGGTTACCACTGGTGGATCGACTACGGCGGTGGCCCCCCGTCGGACAAGAAGTACTACTTCGTCCGCAACGCGGAGCCCGGCTACACGTTCTACGAGCGCGGAGTCGTCAATGGCGAACGGAAGCGGGAGTATCTGGACGCCGGCGATGCCCGTCCCCTCGGCGTCATGATGTACTATCTCCTGAGCGAGGATGCTCGCGAGATCTCCCTGTCGATCCTGGATCAGGACGGCAACGAGATCCGCACCTTCACCCAGGACGAGATCCCCACGCAGCGGTTTGGCAGTTTCGACAACCGCGGCTACGGCGCGGATCTGGTGACGGGGACTCCTGCGGCAAGGGTCAGCCTCGGACTCAACCGGTTCATCTGGGACATGCGTTATCCCAGCGTATCGAGGATCCCAGGGGTCCCGCCGGTGCTCATCAAGCCCATCGCAAAGCCGGGCACCTACCAGGTCCGACTGACGGTGGACGGGGTGTCGGAGACCCAGTCATTCGAGCTGAAGCTCAACCCGAACGAGAGCTATACCCGGGCCGATACGGACGCCAAGGGCGAGTTCTGGATGCGGCTGTACGACAAGGCGGAAGAAGGCGTTCAGGCGGTGATCCGGGCCCAGGAGATCCAGCAGCAGGTGAAGGCCGCGGCGGAGGCCCCCGGAGCCTCTTCCGAGCTCAAAGCGCAGGCCGAGGTCATCCAGGGAATCACGTCGGAGTTCATCTCGAGCATGGTGGCCACCGGTACCACGCTGGTGCAGATCATCAGCGAGCCCACCAAACCGCTGTCGATGTTGGTGAGCCTGCACAACGTCATGGAATCGGGTGAAGGACCGCCGAACCAGCCGTTGATAGAGGTTTACGGTCGGGCTGAAGGCAGGATCGATGGGGCAACAGCTGCGTTCGATGCTGAGATCCAGCCGGCCATGGAGCGGTTTGAGGCGCTGCGCACGCAGCAATAGAGTCCAACTTAGCCCAGTCATGCTCTCATTAGGGGGTCAAACGTTGCCTAGAATCGCCTTCATTACTGCCATGCTCGCTTTCAGCGTGTCGGGCGTGCAGAACCTAGGAGCCCAGGAGGCTCCGACC
>JBDGXD010000297.1:0-5382 GCA_039584755.1 Gemmatimonadota bacterium | reverse complement strand
CCGGTCACCATCATTTCTCTGGGATCGTCTTCCTACGGGGCTACCCTGCCGGAATTCAACCTCCTGCACATTTACGAGCTGCTGCTGGATGACGGACTGGTAGTGAAACCACCCGCGGGAATCTCGCTTGGAGGAGAGCATGATGTCGCTGCCGAGTTTGATGCAGTCTTCAGGGATGTGTTGCTTCAGCAGATCAGCACCAGCGGGATCCCGTTGATAAGTGACGCAGATCTGCAGAAGAACGTGGATCGGCGATTGGCTACTTACTCTGGCGTTGTCGGGAATAGAGCAGTCGTGTTCGTGAACATAGGTGGGAGCGACGCGAATTTGGGGGTGAGTCCCCTGATCCTCGAGTTGGCACCCGGCCTGAATACAAAACCGACCCTGCCACCCCGGAACCAGCGAGGAGTGTTGTTCGAGATGGCCGCTCGGGGTGTTCCTGTGATTCACCTGTTACATGTTCGAGGTCTAGCCCACCGCTACAGTCTGCCATGGGATCCGATACCCCTACCCGAACCTGGTGCCACTGTCATGCGGGACAGCGTAACCCGGTCTAGCTGGGGTTTTTGGCTAGTCACTACGGGCTACTTCGTGAGCCTTGGTTTGATAGGGTTACTGAAGGGGAAGGAGGGGAAGGAGATGAAGTAGGGGGAGGAGTGCGTGCATCTGCAACCAGATCGACTATTATACATGTTAAGCATTTTGCCGGATCCTCCGGAGGTACCATCATGACAGTTCATGGCACGATGGCGGTCGTGGTTGCAGTTCTCGCTGGCTCAGCAGTGGCAGGCCCCGCGGCGCTGGATGCCCAAGGCTCGGCGGTCAAGGCAGAGTTGCCTGTGCTACTGACATCATGCGGTCAGAGTCCCGGTCCCGAACGTGTGAAGTTCTTCCTCAAACGGCTTGAGCTGGACTACGAGTTCGTGGGGCAGGCCAGCGCCGAACATTTGAAGGACGGGTCTTTCAAGAGCATCATCATTGTGACCGGAGCGAGCCTCAAGGGTATGGGAGCTGCCGGTGTGTCTATCCAAGACGAACTAGAGCGGACAGCGGAACTGATCGCAGAGGCTCAGCAACAGGGCATCACGATCATAGGGGCTCACGTGGAAGGTATGTCGCGGCGGGCCCAAGGCGCAGCGGCGGGTGACAATTCCGACGAGTTATCCATCGACGCGGTGATCCCCTACTCGGATCTGATATTCGTTCGGCAGGACGGCAACGCAGACCGACGGTTCAGCATTATTTCGGAGAACGCCGGGATACGCCTGATCCTGTTCGAGAAGAACATGGAACTGGGCGATGTGCTGAAGAGCATGTTTGATCGGTAGGACACGAATACCTTCTCACTAACTCGGTAATGGTGGAGGGCCCCTCAGCGGTGAGCATGTTCACCTACGCCACCCTCGTGCTCGGCGTAATGGTTGTCGTCTACATCGCGGCCAAGTCCTTCAAGCTTTCGACCGAATTGGCCATGTTTGTCGCCGCCATCGGCGGTGCCCTCGCAGGTGGCTTCGGCCTTCCGACGCGGCACATCGCAGAAGGCGCGATGACATACCTGGACATCAACCTCATCTTCATAACTGCCACACTGTTCATGAACATCCTCAAGGAATCCGGGGGGATTGCGTTCGCCGTCCGCGGGATCCTCGTTCGGTTTCACCGACGCCGTGCCTCGTTGATGATTCTGTTGACTGTGCTGCTGCTGTTACCTGGTGCGCTAACTGGTGCCGGCAGTGTGACGGTGCTGATAACCGGTGGAATGGTAGCCGTAGTGCTACACACGATGGGAATCTCCAAAGTCCGGACCGCCGCAATCGTGTTCATCATTGCGGGACTGAGCGCAGCGGCCCCTCCGGTGAGCTTGTGGGCGATGATGACGGCCGCCGGCGTGAACATGCCCTACATAGGATTCTTCATGCCACTGCTAGTACCCTGCGTGGTAGCGTCGCTCCTTACCATCTTCATTCTGGGTTGGCGTGGTGAAGCGGTCGACCTCGACAAGGCGTTGGAGGAACTGCCTCGACCGCCGGAGAAAATGAATTGGCTGCGGCTCACACTGCCACTACTGGTCTTCTTTCTCTTGATACTAGTTGGCCGCAGGTGGCCGCATGACACTCCGGTGCTTGGGCTACCGTTGATGTTCTTGTGCGCGGCGGCGACGTCGTTCGTGTTGTCACCTATAAGATTGGAGTTCTTGCGGATTTCGCGTGAGACCATCACACAGTTGTTGCCGCTGATCGGTACGCTCACGTGCGTGGGAGTATTGGTGCAGATCATGACCCTCACTGGTGTTCGCGGGTTGCTTGCAGTTACGGTTGTGACGCTACCGGTTGTCCTGGTGTTCGCCACTCTATTCGCGGTGCTACCGATATCGGAAGCGGTACTCATGTGGGGAGCTGCACCGGTTCTCGGTGTTCCGCTGGTGTTGCTGTTCAATACGATGGGACTCAACCCGATCGTAGCCTTGGCCGGCATGAGTGTGATGTGGCCGTTGGGAGATGCGCTGCCGCCAACGGCCATCATCGGCCGTCTCACCGTGGACGTTGTGGGATACCGCGAGAATTACATCAAGTTTCTCAATAGCTGTGCCATACCGGCGGTGATCATCATGATTATCGGCACGCTCATGGTGGTCTTTTCGAGAGAACTCTCGTTCCTGACGGGTCTGTAGCTCAGGAGTGTCACAATGATGACTGCATTACAGCCACTGATATCTGTCATCTACTACTGTGTACTGGCTTACGTGGTGGTGATCCTGATCTGGAATCTCGTGCGCACGAGAAAATGGCAAGAGGAAGTCTTGTATGTAATCGTACTGCTTCCGTTTCTCCTGCGTTTGCTGAGGCTGAAGTGAAATGACGGCCGATCCGCTTGAAACTGACCCCAATGTCCGCATGAGATTGGCCCGCAAGCTGGTGGTTGCAGGTGTGGGGCTGGTGTTGCTAGTTACGTCTGCCGTGACGTTCCACCGACACCGAAACTTAGAGGAGGCCGTGGTCACGAGTCCCGGCGTCACCGAAGTCAGGCGGTTGAGCAGCTACTTCGCGGGCATCGAGGGAACGGTCAACGATTGCAATCTCTACTTCTTCGACGGAGATGCGCCTGGAGCTACGATACTGGTTATCGGCGGCACACACCCGGAGGAACCTGCTGGACGGCTGGCCGCGTGGTTGTTTGCAGAAAACGCAATCATGGAACAGGGACGGCTGATCGTTGCGCTCAGCGCAAACCGCAGTGCGACCACGGTGACACGTCTGGGAGGTGCGTACCCAACCGATTTCAGTATTTCAACAGATTGGGGTGAGCAGACATTTCGCATGGGTGATCGTTGGTCGAACCCGCTCGACCAATGGCCCGACCCCGAGGTGTACATACACGCTCCGAGCCGCCAATATCTGGCATATTCCGATATCCGCAACTTGAATCGTACTTGGCCAGGGAGAGCCAACGGCACCCTGACCGAGCGAACGACTCATGCTTTCATGGAGCTGATCGAGCAGGAGTCGGTGGACATCTTCATCGACCTGCACGAGGCAGAACTGCAGTATCCGGTGATAAGCACGATAGTCACCCACGAGAGCGGTGAAGAGCTGACTACCTTTGTCTCGATGATGTTGAGCGACGAGGAGTTCAACATCGGGATGGAGTACTCACCCAGGAACCTCCACGGCCTCTCACACCGAGAGGTTGGTGACTACTCCGATGCCGTATCGCTCTTGTTCGAAGCACCAGAGCCGTTTCTGGATGCCACTCGTGGCCGAACAACTGCAGAACAGTTGTTGACCGGACAAGACGAGTTCGTTGTCAAAGCGGGCGAGCACGGCCTGCTGTTCGAAGCAATCGATGAAGATGGCTGGCCAATTGACGTCCGCGTCGGGCGCCATACGTCAACCGTGCTACAAACCATGGTTAGCTGGACGATCCTGAATCCAGATCTACCATTGAGCTGCCGAGGAGTACCACGATACGCAGACATAATCGAGCGAGGCCTGGGGCACTGGTTGCACGATCCTTCGAAGGCCGCGCCCGACCGGGTTACGATAGAGTAGTGACAATTGAAAGGAGTGTTCTCATGAAACGGAACGTTCGCATCGTTGTGGTGGGCTCATTCATTGCTGTGGCGATGCTGTTTGCTGCTGCCGTGTCGACCGCTTCTGCCCAGTTCACTCAGGTGTTGCAGAGTAGTGCCCAGTGCTCCGAAGAAGGACCTGGCTGTGGCTGCAATCCCGAGCAGATGGACTGCGGTTGTACCAGCATAATGGTGGGCAAACAGGCCTCAACAGATGGCTCCGTCATGACTGCTCACAGCTGCGACGGCAACTACCGGACCTGGCTACAAATCGAGCCACGCAGGTCTAATCCGGCCGGTGCCGAGCGCCCTATCTACTGGGGCAAGCTGCACACGGAGACGCCCGGTGACCTGCGAGGCATGCAATTGAAGGGGAGTATCCCCGAGGTTGCAGAGACTTACCGCTATTTCAATGTCGCCTATCCCGCGATGAACGAAAAGGGACTGGCGATTGGGGAAACAACTATCGGGGGCAAGCGGGAACTCAGAAACGACGAGGGGCTCTTCTTGATCGAGAACCTGCAGGCCGTCGCTCTAGAGCGAACAACGACCGCACGAGATGCCATCAGGCTGATCGGCGGGTTGGTGAAAGAACATGGCTACGGCGACTGGGGCGAGTGCCTGACGTTTGCCGACTCGAAGGAAGTGTGGCACTTCGAAATCATGGGTGCGGGGCCACTCGAGGTTGGTGCGGTGTGGGCAGCGGTACGGATTCCCGACAATCACGTCGGCGTGTCAGCTAACATACCACGCATCAGTAGTATCGACCTCGACGATCCTGACCACTACATGGCGAGCGACAACGTCCAATCGCTGGCCGAGGAGTTGGGCTATTGGGATCCCGCTGGCGGCGACGAGTTCAAGTGGTGGAAGGCGTACGGGAGTGTTGACGGGGACGGGAACCCTCGCAAGCCATACTCGACTCGAGAGTTCTATATCCTGAGCACGTTGGCCCCGTCACTGAACCTCACCATGGATCTGGAAGAGCTGCCGTTTTCAGTAGTACCCGATGACAAGGTATCGGTGCAGGAGGTTCTGGCATATTACAGGGAGACCTACGAGGGCACCGAGTTCGATATGACCAAGAACCTCATGGTCGCACCTCGGTCGCGCTACGGCCAGGCTGCTGAGGGCGAGAAGGTCAAGAGTCCGGTTATCGATCCCTGGTCCATTGCTGGAGACATGGGGCATCTGCTGAACACGATCAAACCGGGCACAGTCGACAATGTCCGCACCATCGCCGTCGCGCGCTGTTCCTATTCCCAGGTGATCCAAGCCCGAGATTGGCTGCCGCCAGAGATTGGCACTGTTGC
>JBDGXD010000296.1:0-5435 GCA_039584755.1 Gemmatimonadota bacterium | reverse complement strand
CATTCCTGTCATTCGGAACCGTGGGTATGCCTGATCTAATAGTCAGCCATCATACGCACGGTGCAGCTCGCTTCTCGCCAGAAAGATGTCGTATGGCCTTGTGACAATGTTCACAAACATCCTTGTAGCTATTTCAGGGCCCACCAGGTATTGTTGTCTCGCTACGGACCCTGGAGCCGCTCAACTTGTCTGTCTCTCTAGATCGCCTCACGGCGGCCCTCGCCGACCGCTACGCCATCGAGCGTGAACTTGGTGCGGGCGGCATGGCCACCGTTTATCTGGCCGAGGACCTCAAGCACAAACGCAGGGTCGCACTCAAAGTCTTGAAGCCGGACCTTGCCGCGGTATTGGGGGCCGAGCGGTTCGTCCAGGAGATCACGACCACCGCCAACCTGCAACACCCGCATGTCCTGCCGCTGTTCGATTCGGGCGAGGCCGGTGGATTCCTTTATTACGTCATGCCGTTCGTCGAGGGGGAGACCCTTCGGGATAAACTGGACCGTGAGAAACAACTCCGCATCGATGAGGCGGTGCGCATCACGACCGACGTAGCTGACGCACTCGACTACGCGCATCGGAACAACGTGATCCATCGGGACGTCAAGCCGGAGAACATTCTCCTGCATGACGGCCGCCCCATGGTCGCGGACTTCGGCATTGCATTGGCGGTGAGTGCGGCGGCGGGTGGGCGCATGACAGAAACCGGTATGTCGCTCGGCACGCCGCACTACATGTCACCCGAACAGGCCACCGCCGAGAAGGACATCACGAATCGGTCGGACGTGTACTCGTTGGGGTGTGTGTTATATGAGATGTTGACGGGCAGCCCACCGCACGTGGGCTCCACCGCGCAGCAGATCATCATGAAGATCGTGACGGAAGACGCACAGCCCGTAACCGAATTACGGAGGTCGGTGCCGCCTCACCTTGCGGCCGCGGTGGCCCAGTCCTTGGAGAAGCTGCCCCCCGATCGGTTCGAGAGTGCAAGGGCGTTTGCCGAGGCCCTGGCCAATCCAGCGTTTACGACTCCCGCGACCCGTCCAGCGGCAGGGCCGGGTGTGACGGGAAGCGGACCGTGGAAGCGTGCGGCGATTGGCGCGACGGGACTCGCGGCGGTTGCCATTGGCATCGCGTTCTGGGGCTGGCTGCGTGCGATTCCCGAGCTTCCCCGTCGACCGGTCCAGTTCTCCATCGAATCCGACTCCGCACATCGGATCTCACCTGGCTCGGCCGCCCTGTCCCCTGACGGGTCGGTGCTCGTGTACAACGCCAGGACCAGTTCCGGATCCATGCTGCACCGTCGACGGATTGACGAGCTCGACGCCCACCCGATTGCCGGCACGGAGGGCGGATCCGCTCCGTTCTTCTCACCAGACGGGGGGCAGCTTGGCTTCACGGTGGAGGGTGCACTCCGTAAGGTTCCGTTGGATGGAGGGACCCCCCGCTCGATCACCGAGTATCAGGGCTTCTTGCTGGGGGCGACTTGGGGAGCAGATGACGAGATCGTGTTCAGTACGGTCTACCCGGGGCACGTCTACACGGTGAGCGCAAGCGGGGGGACGCCTGAGTTTCTTGACGTACTCAACCCAATGGCGGACACGCTCAGTGTAAACAGCCCGGTTTTCATTCCCGGTGCCCGCACGCTCTTGTTCTCGGCCGGCACGCGTGTCGGGGTGACGTCGTTGGAATCGGCGGACGTTCGGTGGCTGATGGCCGGGTCCGCAGCGTGGTATGTGCGATCGGGGCACGTCGTCTATCTCGAAGCCAATGGATCGCTTGTCGCGCAACCGTTCGATCTGGAGAGCCTCGATACCGTCGGGCCCGCCCGCCGGGTGGCGGAGGGAGTGGGCGCGTACATGGGACTCCCGACGCTTGCCGTATCGTCATCCGGAACGCTCGCCTACAGTCCGGCTTCGAATGAGGATCGCAACCTCGTCCTGGTCGACCGTGACGGCAACGAGCGACTTCTCCTCGAGGGGTGGGGGTTCTGGGTTCCCCGATTCTCGCCCGACGGTACCCGCATTGCGTTCGGTGCGATGGACGGAGGCGGAGAAGACATTTGGATTCACGACCTGGCGGTGGAAACCACGTCCCGGCTCACTTTCGACGGGCAGATGAACAACGACCCGGTATGGAATCCCGACGGGACCAGCTTCGCTTTCTCCCGTGACGCCGGCAAAGATCTCTACGTGCTCTCCTTCGAGGGTGACCATCCTGATACCGTGCTGGCCAAGGACGGAACACAATGGACCACCGATTGGTCACCGGATGGCCGCTACGTGGTGTTCACCAACCTCACCGACAACCAGGACATTTGGGTCGCCCCGATCCGTGGGAATGGTCAGCCGAGTCCATTTCTCGCCACCCCTTTTGCCGAAGGCGCGGGCCGGATTTCCCCGAACGGTCGGTGGCTGGCCTATCATTCGGACGAGTCCGGTCAACTCGAAGTGTACGTGCAGACCTTCCCTCAACCCGGCGACAAGCGACTCATTTCCTCCGGAGGCGGGCGAGACCCAATCTGGGGACCCGATGGACGAGAACTCTTCGTCTGGAACAACCAAGGGCAGCTGATCGCTCATGAACTGGCGACGAGTGACGACGTCACGGTCGTGCGACGCGACGTGCTGTTTCAGTTTCCGGATTACCTATTGGCGGAGCACCCGAATTACGACATCCACCCGGACGGACGGCGATTCGTCATAGTGACGAACACGATGCAGAGCCGTCTGATCGTGGCACTCGATCTGATCGGTCAAGAACCATGAGCCTCCCACAGCCGCTGCCCGAAAGGATTGTGATGGCCACCAACCTGCCAATTTCCGCCGACTTTCCGTTTGAGTCCAAATACCTGTCAGTGCACGGTTCGCGGATGCACTACGTCGAGCAGGGCGCGGGCGATCCCGTGCTGTTCTTGCACGGCAACCCAACGTCGTCGTATCTGTGGCGCAACATCATTCCACACGTCGCACCGCATGCGCGCTGCATCGCCCCCGACCTGATCGGCATGGGCAAGTCGGACAAACCCAACTGCCCGTATCGGTTTCAGCATCACAGCTGGTACGTCGAAGGGTTCATCAAGGAGTTGGGGCTCGAGAACATCACGCTGGTAATTCATGACTGGGGCTCGGCGCTCGGCTTTCACTACGCACGACGCCACGCGAGCAACATCAAGGGCATGGCGTTCATGGAGGCGCTGCTCCGCCCGATGCGCTGGGATCAATTCCCCAAGGATTTCAAGATGGGGTTCAAGCTGATGCGAGCGCCGGGGGTAGGCTGGTTCATGGTGAGCGTCATGAACGTGTTCCTGAAACAGATCATGCCACAGACGATCGTGCGTGAGCTGTCTCCTGAAGAGAAGCGGCGGTATGCAGAGCCGTTCCCATCGATTGGAAGTAGAAAGCCAGTGCGGCAGTGGCCGCGTGAGATTCCGATCGACGGCACGCCGGCAGACGTGCAGGAGGTGATCACCGCATACGGTGCCTGGCTCGAGGAAACTCCGATTCCCAAACTGCTGCTCCACGCGACGCCGGGCGGGATCATCCGGCCGGAGTTGGTCGAGTGGGCTCGGGAGCACCTCCCAAACCTCCAGACCATCGATCTAGGCGAGGGCATCCACTATTTGCAGGAAGACAACCCTCATCAGATCGGTGCTGCGCTGGCGCAATGGTATGCGGAGTTGAAGGCGAAGGTGAGCAACTAGCCAGCATGGGGTCGACCTGCGGCTGCTGACGCAGCCTCGGTACGTCCAACGGCCGATCGGCCGCGGACAATGGTCGTGGGGCCACGGACAATAGGCGTGGGGCCACGGACAATAGGCGTGGGGCCACGGACAATAGGCGTGGGGCCGCGGACACTCGTCTGTTGTCCCGGACATTCGTCTGTTGTCGACGGACATTCGTCTGTTGTCCACGGACACTCGTCTGTTGTCCACGGACATTCGTCTGTTGTCCACGGACAAATGGCTGTTGTCCGCGGACCAAGGCGCGGGTTTTCACCGTATCACCCTTCCTACCACCAGCCCCACGCCCACACCGCCCAGCACGCCGACCAGCGACGGCAGCCTGATGCGGGGAATCTTGAGCTCGGCGATGTAGCGCCGCGAGAGGTCCTAGTAGCCCTCCTCGAACGGCGGCTCGGGCATAGGGACGTCCGGACGACGATGATCTACGCCCAGGTCCCGAAGCGTGGAGGAGACGCCGTCCAAAGCCCTGGCGATCTACTGCCGACTATCTCCACCCAGGACGCTCGGCATATGCTGCATAAGTCCATTAGGTAGCGGCGGATTAGGAAGTGGGACTCTCTTCTGTTGCGGTCGGCGCGCGATTGAACAGTTCGGTAACTCCTCTACCCAGCGCCAGATGCCCATCGAGACCGTCGCTCTTGGCGTGCCCTGGACGGCGCAACGGCATGGCACCAATATGGGGCATGTGCAACTCCATTATGAGTTAGACCGCGGTGTCGAGAGTCCCGCGATATAGGCAAAAAAAGGGGGGAACAGCGGTGTCTCGAGTACGTTTTGATGAATCCCATGGCGCGAACCCCGCCGAAAACTACGAGCGATTCTTCGTACCCTCGATCGGCGAGCCTCTTGCTAGAGACCTGGTTGACCGCGCGAGCATCAAGCCGACCGATCGCGTGTTGGACGTCGCCTGCGGTACCGGCATCGTGGCACGCTTGGCAGCACAACACGCCGATGCGGCGAGTGATGTCTTGGGCCTAGATCCGAATGCTGGCATGCTGGCTGTCGCCCGGAAGACAGCTCCCCCAACACCAGCCATCTCGTGGTACGAGGCGTCGGCAGAGGACATGCCTCTGCCAGATGGGACATTTGACGTGGTCCTTTGTCAGATGGGCCTCCAGTTCATGGCCGATCAGCCGGCCGCACTGCAGGAAATGCAGCGTGTATTGGCGGATGGGGGTCGTCTGCTGCTCAGTGTTCCCGGGCCGATCAGCGGCATCTTCGCTGTGTTAGCCGCGGCTATGGAGCAGCATGTCGGCCCGCACGCGGCGGCGTTCGTAGGCCAGGTCTTTTCGCTTCACGACATTGACCAGATGGAGCTCTTGCTCCAGGGCGCTGGGTTCCGCGACGTCGTCGTTGAGGCAACGATCCACGAACTCGAACTCCCCCCGCCGCATGAGTTTCTATGGCAGTACATCCACAGCACGCCTCTCGTCGGGGTGGTGTCCCAAACCAGCGCCGAGACTCAGTCGGCGATGGAGCGAGAGGTGTTGGCTGCGTGGACGGACTTCGTGCAAGACGACGTTCTGAAGCATCAGCTAAGGTTGGCAGTGGCCACAGGAGGTAAAGCCGCGGCCTAACAGGCGAATCGCTGCTGGCGCGGTGGAGTGTGGGCTTGAATCTTCTTCCCTTAGCTCGCGCAGCAGAATCGCGAGTCCGTTTGACGACATTGGCAGCCGGGAGAATGCTGTTGAAA